>NZ_JBFELV010000019.1:0-27254 GCF_041551955.1 Desulfosarcina sp. | reverse complement strand
GTAAAGGATGCCCGCAATCAGGTCGCCGCCGAAGTAGCTGCCCACATTGGGAAAGATCAAGGCCCTCGCGGTGGGATGAAGGTCGATGCCCAGTTCGGCTGCCCTGATGACGCCGGGCCGGTTCACCACCGGGATATATGGCTCCCGGATCATCCACCGGGGGTTGAAACCCATCAGCAGGTGGGTCATGGCCGTGTTGCCGGCAACTGACATCAGGTGGATGTTTGTGCGGGATATGCCGCATCGGTCGCACAGGATCCTCAGAGCATCATTGATGCCGTCGACGATGAGTTGGTTGAGCTGTTTCAGGCCGTCGGGTTTATCGACGTGGTGGATGCGGGTCAGCACATCGGGACCGACGGCGATCTGGGGGTTGTCGAACACCGATTCACTCAGGTGAGTGCCTGTGGAAAGATCGATGATGCGCAGCACCACGCGGGTGGTGCCCAGATCAACGGCCAGGCCGCAAAGGGTGTCTGCGCTGTCCGGTGCGGCCAGGTGAGCCAGAATACCGTTGCCGCCGCCATCTTTGAACAATACGGCGGTGGCCTGGAAATTCCATTCCCGCAGTCGGGCGGACAGCTGTTTCAGCTGGTCCAGATCCATGTGGACGGTCCGGGTCCCTAAGGCCTTGTTCAATGCTGCCGCCAGCCGGTCGGCGTCGGCGGTGTTGTCCCCCAGGGAAGGTGGGGGCACGGTGACCTGTTTCACCCAGCGGTTGTCGTGTGTCATAGGGGTTCAAGGGTTCAAGGGTTCAAGGGCTGATTTTTTTTCGGAAGCTTGCGGGAAGCACTATGGGTAGTCAAGGGGATGCCCGCCGCCGCCGGATCGCTTGGATCAACCGGGGCATGATGCTGCCGGCACCGCCCAGCAGGGGCAGGTCACTGATGCGCGAGGTGAGTGGCGTAGGCTCAGGGTTGATCTCGATAATGACGGCGCCGTTGTCCTTGGCAATGTATGGCATGGTGGCTGCCGGCTGTACCGTGGCTGAGGTGCCGATCACCAGCATGGCGTCGCAG
Organism: Desulfosarcina sp.; assembly: GCF_041551955.1. Taxonomy (GTDB): domain Bacteria; phylum Desulfobacterota; class Desulfobacteria; order Desulfobacterales; family Desulfosarcinaceae; genus Desulfosarcina. Next base: position 26,235 of record NZ_JBFELV010000019.1, on the reverse strand, counting down.
GCTGCCGACACCCGTTGGGATCGGACGAGCGCATCCTGGGGGATCATCTCGCCAAAAAAGATACAGTCGGGTCGAAGGATGCCGCCGCAGCTGCATCGCGGGGGCATTTGCGCCAGGTCCACCTGTGAGGTCTTAATGCGCTGGTTGCAGTCCAGACAGGATTGCCAGGCAAAATTGCCGTGAAATTCAATCACGTCGCTGCTACCCGCCATCTGATGTAGGCCGTCCACATTTTGGGTAATGACGGTCTTCAGGATGCCAAGTCGTTCCAGATCGACCAGCCCGGCATGTCCGGGGTTGGGCCGGGCCGTGTCCAGCAGGGTTTTCATATCCTTGATCAGCAGGTTCCACACGGTCTCCGGATCGTCCAGAAACGCATCGATGTGGGCGACTTTCATGGGGTCGACCTTTTCCCACAGGCCGCCTTTGCCGCGAAAGGGCGGAATACCGCTCTCCACGGAGATGCCGGCGCCGGTCAGGGCCACGGCCCGCTTGGCGGTGCTCAGAACGTCGGCGGCGGGTTCAATCAGGTCAGACATGGCTGGGTGTTATGACTGGTGTGGGATCGGGTGCGGTTGTCATGAGATCTCAGATCAAAGGGCGGCCTATACCGTAAAGGTCATGTCCGTGCCCACTGCGAAGCACTCCAGGGCCTGGCCCTTTTCGGTGATGATTTCCCGGCAGTGTTTCACGATCGCATCCATTTGGTCGTCGGTGCGTTCCTGGTTCAGGTGAAACAGGCCCAGGCGTTTGACCCCTGCCGCAAATGCCAGCCTCAGGGTATCGGTGTAGGAGGAGTGTCCCCACTCGATGAGCTTGCGGTACTCTTTTTCGGTGTATTCACCGTCGTGGATCAGCAGATCTGCTCCGGTACAGAATTCCACATATTTTTGGAAGGGCAGTCCCCCGTGATGAACGAACCCCAATTCATTGTCGGTGAGGAATACGAAAGTCTTCCCGTTTTCAATGAACTTGTATCCCTTGCCGGTATTGGGATGACTAATGCGGATGGGGACCACGGTTGCCGACCCGATCTGAAACTCCGCCGGATGGCCTTCCTCCCAGACGATCTTCGCCTTGAGGTCAGAATATCGCACCGGGAAATTGGGCGGCGCCATCACCTTGGAAAACATGCTCTCCATGAACTTTTTGTGGAACGGCGCCCGGTGCATGTGAATCTCGGTGCGGCTCAGAAACAGGGGCTTGAAGAAAGGGAACCCCATAAGGTGGTCCCAGTGGCCGTGGGTGAGCAGGAAGTTGTAGCGGTAGCGGCCTTGATCGATGAGGTGGTTGCCCAGCCGGCGAATGCCGGTGCCGGCATCCACGATAATGATGTCGTCGCTGTCCGTGTGGATTTCCATGCAGGTGGTATCACCGCCGAACTTGATGTACTCTTTTCCGGAGACGGGTATGGACCCTCTGGAGCCCCAGCACGTGATGACCATGGTCAGTCCTTATTTATCTCCGCAAGTCAATACGATGCACCGTAGAAGGTGTGCCAGATACCGTCTTGATCCCATCGGCGAATTATCTCCACCGGAAGATCGGCCAGCGTCGATTCGATTCGTGCGGCTTCACTGCGCATCAGCCCGGATAAGATGAAGCGCTTTTTCTTCAAAAAACCCGAGGTGCCTATCAGGTTTTTCATCACATCGTAATGGATGTTGGTTACCACAAGATCGCTCGTAAAGTCCATAAATTTCTCGGCATCCCCCTGTACCACGAGTATCTGCTTTGACAGAGTGTTGAGCTCAACGTTCTTTTGCGCGGTGCGGGCGGCCAGCAAGGTCAAGTCGGCGGCCAGGACTTTCGGGCATCCCATCCGGGCAGCCGCCAGGGCCAGCAGTCCGGTGCCCGTACCCAGGTCCAAGGCGCTTCGGATGGGGGTGTCTTCGAAAGCCAGCTGCAGGGCCTCCAGGCAGTCTCGGGTGGTGGGGTGGGTACCGGTGCCGAAAACGACGCCTGGATCGAGGATGATCGTGGTGTCGGCGTTCATCTTGTCTATATCGAACCACGGGGGGGAGATGGTAAACCGGCCGATGCGGCTGGGCAGGATGTCGCCGCCCTGCCACTGTTCATAGGTCATGTGATAGTGGTCCAGCAGTTCCAGGCCCGCCAGACGATTGACGGTCGACTCAACAAGGGCCATCTTCGGCCGGGTAAAAAAGAGAAAGGAGAATTCTCCCTCTTCCCAACTGCCGATGTAGTGTTCCGGGTTGAATGCCCGGCCCGGACGGAACCGTCCGGACAGGTAGTAGATGTAAAGGTCTTGGTAGGGATTGGCCTCAAGGGTTGCAGGCTGCATGTTCGCTGACCGCCTATGGTTTTTTGGGCAGCTTGTCCAGGTACCAGTCCATGGGATTGATCAGCTTGTATCCCATCGCGGCCAGCTTTTTCTTGACTTTGGACACGTTGTTGGTGAGCAGGTAGGGAAATACCGCCCGTTTGCCCTCATCCCAGGTCCGGGCCACCAGAACGCTGCCGAATGAAATGTTCTCATCGGTGATGGCATCCACGATTTTTTTCATCTGACCGACTTTTTCTTCAACCTCGATGCCCACCAGCGTTCCGGGCTGGCCTATGCCCAGGACATTGATGAACGCCCGCAGCAGATCTCTCACAGATAAAATCCCTTGGAGCTTGCCCTCGTTGTCCACCACGGGAAAGGCGCCCACTTTCTCCTTTTGGATCATCAGCAGGGCGTCCTGGATGGTGTACATGGGAGAAATCGTCTTGGGATTGCGGGTCATGATGTCTTCCACCTTCAGATGGGCCAGCTTCTCCCGCTCCTGAGCCACGCCTTTATCCTTGATCAGGCTGTAGGGCATGACACTGCGGATATCCCGGTCAGTGACGATGCCGGTCAGACGGTTGTCGGCGTCAACGACAGGCAGGTGTCGAATGCCGTTGGCCGCCATTTTTTCTTGGGCTTCAAAAACGGATGCATCCTTGTCGATGGTGATGACTTGTGAAACCATGGATCGGCTGACAAACATGTTCATATCCTCCAAGCAATCAGTAGTGAATCCCCATCCATAAATGGCATCTTGTGGCCCATATCTGCGTTCTCGGATTAGTGAAATCCTCGACGTAGCGCCGCTACGCCTGTGGTTCCAATAATCCTGCGGCCTTGATCTGAGCCACAATCTACCTTTTCTGAATGGACATCCGAAAAGGTATTTAAATTAAAATCTGTTATCCGTTTTTAGCCGTTTAGCAGAATCCGGACGTGGTTGGCGGCCAGTTCCCCCAGCCGATTCAGGCAATAGCCTCCTTCAAGCACCGAAATCACCCGGCCGGCGGCATACTGGTTGCCCAATTTCATGATGGTTTCCATGATCCAGGAAAACCCCTCAGTGGAGAGGTTGATGTCAGACATGTCGTCGTCACGGTGACCGTCGAAGCCGGTGGAGACGAGGATCACTTCCGGTTTGAACCGCTCGAATGCCGGCAGCAGATCGTTTAGGATCAGCTGTTCGTAGATGTCGTCCCCCTGGCCGGGCAATACCAAGGAATTTTTCGTAAACCCTTGACCGTCCCCCGCGCCTTCTTCAAATTCGCGGCCGGTTCCCGGAAAGGCGAAGGAGGGGTGCTGGTGAATACTGTAGTAGAATACCGTAGGGTCCTGTTCGAAAATGTGCTGGGTGCCGTTGCCGTGGTGGACGTCGGAGTCGATGATGCCCACCCGCTGAATATCGTGCTCCATCTGCAGGTAGCGGGCGGTAATGGCGACATTGTTGAAATAGCAAAACCCCATGGCCTGATCCCGCTCGGCATGGTGACCGGGAGGACGGACGGCGCAGAAAGCGTTGTCGAGCTCACCCTCCATGATCCGCCTGGCGGTGTCCAGGATGCCCCCCACCGCGAGGTAGGCGGTTTCGTAGGTATCCACGCACATTTGGTTGTCGGGATAGTCGAAGGTCCGGTTGCCGGAAAGGCAGATCTCCTCGAAGCGGCGGATGTAGTTGGGGTCGTGGACGGTTTCAATCCACTTGGGATCGGCACGAACCGCCGGAATGAGGGTCAACTGATCGATCAGTCCGGCTTCCTTGATGCCGTTGTACACCGCGATGAGCCGGTCGGCCATCTCCGGGTGATAGGGTCCCGTGTCGTGAAGCAGATACCTGTTGTCATGCAAATAGCCGGTTCTCTTCATAGGCTTCCTCTTCCGGTGGGTCCGGGATTAGGGGATGATTTTGTCGAAGATGGCATAGGCCGCATTCAGGGCCGGGTTGCCGTCATCGATGTCGATGGTGGGGCGGCCGTCCATATCGAATTCGTACACCTGCTCATCATCCGGGATGACGCCGGCCAGTTCCAGGCCGTTGCTGTCGAGCATCTCCTTGACCACCTCGGACGGATCGCTCTTGGCCTGGTTGATGATGATGTAACTTTTTTCCACACCGATATTCAGGTCTTTGGCCAGTTGGTGGATGCGCAGTCCCGCCTGCAGGCCCCGGCGGGAGGTGTCGGTGACGATGAGAAGGACATCCACGTTATTGGTGGTGAGCCGGCTCAGGTGCTCCATGCCTGCCTCGTTGTCCATGACCACGTAGGGATAATTGCCGGACAGGCGCTCCAGAAAACCGGTCAGCAGGGTGTTGGCGGCGCAGTAGCAGCCGGCCCCCTCGGGCTGGCCCATGACCACCAGGTCGAAGCCCTGCTGCTCCATGACGGCCTGCTCGAGCCGCATGGACATGAACACGTCCTTGGTCATGCCGCTGGGCACGATGCCCTTTTTCATCTCTTCACGGGCGTTGCCCAATGTGTCGGTCACTTCCAGGCCCAGGATTTCGTTCAGGTTGGCATTGGCATCGGCATCGACGGCCAGCACCGGGGATTTGCCCCGGCTGACCAGATATTTGATCAACATGCCGGAGACGGTGGTTTTCCCGGTCCCCCCTTTTCCGGCCATGGCAATGGATACTGGCATGATGGTGTGCTCCTTTATTCAGTTTACATTTGTGTCCCGGCGGCTAATCAGCGCCGGACGACCCACAAATCATTAAGCCAGTTGGGGAAAACAGTCAAGGAGATTGTCCAGTGTGATTTTTTCTTGTCGACGGGTCTCTTCGGGCCTTGAAATGCCGCTGCCACCCCCAGCGATCGGCTTGACAGCCCGGATGGCGGATCGTCTGAATCTGGTGTAAAGCAAACACCTTGCTAAGACAAGGGCCTTGTGTTAAATTCCCGTTATCGTTTCCCCCGGACAGATGACGGGTCAACCGGGTTTGGCCTGCCGATTAACCCATTTTCGTCATGACATCGTGCGTGGCATCCAGTAGCCGGCGGACGCGCTGCCCTCGGTTGCCGGTTTAACTGCGATATTTTTTACTATAGTGAAGGAGACACCGATGTTTGATCTGGTCAGAAAGAGCATGCTTGCCGGCGTCGGCCTCGCCCTCAAAGCCTGGGACGAGGTGGAGGATTTGGCCAAGGAGGTGGCCGAACAGAGTAAAATGACCGAAACCGAAGGTCGAAAGTTTGTCGACGAGATTCAAAGCCGATACGAAGACGCCCAGAAGAAATTGGAAGAACGCGTGGAAAAGAGCGTCAAGGAGCTGCTCAAGAAAGCCGACGTGGTGACTCAGGACGAGCTCAAGGGATTGAAAAAAGAGATTCGTGACCTGAAGAAGCTGATCAGCAGCCAGGGCGAATCGGAAGCGTCTTGATGCGGCCCGCATGATCAGCATACGCAAAATCGGTGTGATCGGCCGCACCTATAGAAACCTGAACCGCTATCGGCAGATCCTGTCGGTGCTCTTCAAATACGGTTTCGATGATATCGTCGAACTCCTCAAGATCGATCAGTACATCGAAATCGGGCTTCAGATGATTTCCCGTAACCGCGGTGAACGCGTGGAGCGGCTGTCCCGTGCGGTGCGTGTGCGGCTGGCCATTGAAGAATTGGGCCCCACCTACATCAAGATGGGCCAGATTCTGTCCACCCGTCCGGACTTGGTGCCCGTGGATTTTGTCCGCGAGCTGGCCAAACTTCAGGACAAGGTTCCCGCCTTTCCGTTTTCCGATGTCACCCGCATTATCCGCGAGGAGACCGGCCGGCCGGCCGATAGGCTCTTCGATCGGTTAGACCCCGAGCCACTGGCATCGGCATCCATCGGGCAGGTTCACCGGGCCCGCCTCAAAGACGGCGAAAACGTCGCCGTTAAGGTCCAGCGTCCGGGGATCCGTAAGCTGGTGGAGGTGGATCTGGAGATCATGCTACACCTGGCCACCCTGGCCGAGCGGCATATCGAAGAGTTGGCCCACCACCGTCCGGTGAAGATCGTCGAGGAGTTTGCCCGCTCCATCGAAAAGGAGATGGACTATACCCTGGAAGCCACCAGCATGGAACGGGTTTCCAGAGCCTTTCTACACGACGCGTCCGTTTATATCCCCAAGGTTTACCGGGAGGCTACCACCGAGCGTGTACTGACCACCGAGTTCGTGGACGGTATCAAGGTCTCTCTGCTGAACCGGCTGGACGAGGATGGCTACGATCGCCGGCTGATCACCTGTCGCGGCGCCGATATCCTGCTGACCCAGATTTTCGAACACGGCTTCTTCCACGCCGATCCCCACCCCGGCAATCTCTTCGTCCTTCCCAACAACGTGATCTGCCTGCTGGATTTCGGTATGATGGGCACTGTGGACCGCAACACCCGTGAGGCTTTCGTGGAGTTGGTGGACGCCGTGGTGCGCCGCGACGAACCGCGTACCACCCAGGTGATGCTCAAGTTGACCCTCTGGGAAGAAGAGCCTGACCTGCGCCTGCTGGGCAAGGACGTGGCCGACTTCATGGGAGAGCACCTCTACAAACCGCTCAAGGACATCCAGATCGGCAAGCTGCTCCACCACCTGCTCGAACTGGCCGCGCACCACCGGCTGCGCATCCCGCCGGAGGTTTTTTTAATGATGAAGGCGCTCAGCACGGTCGAAGGGGTGGGGCTGATGCTGGATCCCGATTTCGACATCATCGCCCACGCCGAGCCTTTTATCCGGCAGGTCAAGCTCTCGCGTTTCTCCGCCGAACGCCTGGGCAGCGATGCCGTGAGTATCTTCGCCCAATACATGGATTTCATCCAGGAGTTCCCCAAGGACCTGCTGGAGATCACCCGCACCATCCGCCAGAAGAAATTCACCTTCATGCTGGATCTGAAAAGCATGGAGAGCATGCTCTCCACCCACGATCAGATTAGCAACCACATCTCTTTTTCGATCATCATCGCCGCGCTGATTATCGGCTCTGCCCTGATCGTCATCTCCAAAACCCCGCCGCTGTTTTACGGTATCTCGCTGATCGGCATCATCGGTTTTCTGGCCGCTGCCGTCATGGGCATTTGGCTCCTGGTCGCGATCGTCAAGAAGGGCCGGCTATAACCGGCCGCTGAATTGGGGTTGCATATTTTCGAACATCGTATATTCTAGATCGTAAGGTTTTTCATTGTTTGTCCACGAACCGCTGCAGCGAGCGCCTTTCCCGACGCTTGTCCAAACATAGCGGAGATGCCGAGCATCGGTGCCGCGGGGAATCTTCGATCTTCTTATGGCGACTGCCACCCGATCCGAATATACTGCGATTAGCTGGAAACAGGGCCTGGTAATGGCATTTCGTTAGAACCAACGAGGAGAAGCGCAATGGCCGAACGCATGTCCAATGCCGACAATTTTTGGCTCAGCATGGATCAACCCACCAACTTGATGGTGATCACCGGCTTCATGGAGTTTAAAAAGCCGCTCGATTTTAATCGGCTCTACGCCACCATCGACAGCCGCCTGGCCTCGTTTCCGCGGTTTCAACGAAAAATCGTTCAGCCAAAATCAGGAATCGGGGTGCCGAATTGGGAAGCGGATCAACATTTTGACCTCAGATCCCATCTGCAGCGCATCGCCCTTCCGGAGCCGGGCGATAAAACCGAACTGCAGGCGATGATTGCCAATCTGGCGGTGGCTCCCCTGGATATTCACAAACCGCTGTGGCAGGTTCATTTGATCGAAAACTACGCCGGCGGCTGCGTCCTTTTTTTCAGAATTCACCACTGCATCACGGACGGCATTGCCGGCATATACGTGCTGCTCTCGATGGCCGACCAGGAACCCGACGCGCCCTGGCCGAAAAACCGGCCCGAAAAAAAGCCCAAACCCTTCTCTCTGGGCAGGCTGCTGCCCATCGATGCGATCATCGACACGGCCACGAAGACCTTCCATTCCGCCGAAAAATTAGGCCGGAAAGCGATCAAGGAATTGGAGAAAGTGGTAACCGATCCGGCGCATCTAAAACATCTGGGCAAGCAATACAGCTGTATTCCCACCGATTTTGCCTCGGTGCTTTCAAAATACATGATCATGAGTACCGATCCCAACAGCGCGTTTAAAGGCAAGCTGGGGGTGCGCAAGCGCGTTGCCTGGACCGAGCCCATGTCTCTGGATAAAATCAAAACGGTGGGGCGCGCCATCAGCACGGCCACCCTCAATGATGTGCTCATCGCCACGGTAACCGGGGCCATGCGCAGGTATTTGAAAAGCCGCAACACGCGGGTCAACGAGCTTGACCTACGGGTCACCGTACCCGTCAATATCCGCAAGCCGGGTACCGAATTCGAGCTGGGCAACAAGTTCAGCCTCGTTTTTCTACCCCTGCCGGTGCATTTAAAAGATCCGATCCTGCGGCTCAAAGAGGTCAAAAGACGCATGGATCAGCTCAAAACGTCACCGGATCCCTTGATCAATTTTGCGCTTCTCAGCGTCATGGGGTATCTGCCGCCGGTGTTGGCCAAGCGGGCCTCGGCTTTTTTTGGGAACAAGGCCTCGGGCGTCTTGACCAACGTTCCGGGGCCACGCCAGCCGCTCTATCTTGCCGGTCAGAAAATCGAAAATTTTATGTTCTGGGTGCCCCGCTCGGGAAAGATCGGGCTCGGAATCAGTATTTTCAGCTATGATGGGAAAGTGACCGTTGGGGTGGCTTCGGACGAAGGCCTGATGCCCGATCCGGAGATCCTTCTGGAAGGATTTGAAGAGGAGTTCAACAGCCTCCTGTCGCTGGTCCAGTCAGGAAAGGTCGACGATGAACCCCTGGTGCTGCATGACCGCTACAAGGAAGCCCGCTTGGCTGCTGAAACGGAAACGATGACCGAAATCGGAGCGGGTATGCATCCGTCTTCCTGTCAAGCCCTCACCAAAAACGGCCACCCGTGTAAAAACCGTGCCCTCGCCGGTTCGGATTACTGCAGCGTCCACCGTCAACAGGGGGCTGAGGAGACCCAGCTCAAGGATGTGGCCAAGATTATGCGGGAGTTGACGCGTTAACCCTTGACGGCATCGTGAAACGTCCGATATCTGCGTTGCGCTTCATCCCTCGTCACTGCGGCGTACGAAAAGTACGCCTCATTCCTCGGGACTCGCAAGCCTTGATCTCAGGCATTTTACCATGCCGTCGGAAATGCGATGTTCTTCGCGTGTATCAACCCTTGTGAGCGGTCTTGCGACCGCTTTCGGAAGCCGTTGGCCGGAAAGGAACCGACATGCTACCCGACTATTTCGAATTTTCGCTGCCGACAAAGTTGGTTTTCGGCATGGGTATCCTTGAGAATCTCGGGGAGACGGTCCGGCCGCTCGGAAAGCGCAAAGCGATCCTGGTGACCGATGAAATCTTGGTCAACACCGGTTTGGTCGAAAAAGTCATAAGCGGGTTCAAAGGGACCCCGATCAAGATTGCGGCGACGTTTGATCAAGTGCCGCCCAACTCAACCATCGACACCGTTGAAAAATGTGCCGCCCTATCCACCCAGAAGGGTTGCGATATGTTTATCGCCGTCGGGGGCGGCAGCGTGATCGATACCGCCAAGGTGGCCAATCTTTTGGCAGTCAAAGGGGGCAGCCTTCAGGATCACATGGGTGCCTATCTTCTCGGCAGCGATGAAACCCTCTTTCCGGCCATCGTCATTCCCACAACCGCCGGAACCGGATCAGAGGTCACCAAAGTGGCCGTGATCGCGGATCCGGAAAACGACGTCAAACTGCCCTTCGCCGAAGCCCAGTTTCTGCCGCATCTGGCCATTTTAGACCCCACCATGACGGTCTCCATGCCGGGTCGGCTGACGGCCATGACCGGTATGGATGCCCTTACCCATGCCATCGAGGCTTATGTCGACAAAGAGTGGTCGCCGGCGTCGGATGCCCTGGCGCTGCACGCGATCACCCTCATTTCGGGGAACATCCTGCAAGCCTGCGCCAAACCCCACGACCTGCAAGCGCGGGGTGCCATGCAGGTGGGCAGTTTTTTGGCAGGTGTCGCTTTTTCCCACTCCATGGTGGGGATGGTTCATGGTATTGCCCATGCCCTCGGCGGCGTCTATCACATTCCGCATGGCCTGGCCAACGCCCTGATCCTGCCGGAGGTCATGGCTTACAATCTTGAGGCCAGGGTCGACCGCTATGCGGATATCGCCGTCGCCATGGGAATATCTTTTCCACAAGTCGTGGGTCAGAGCCGAAGCCTGTTGCGTTCGCCCCGACTGGACGTCTTTTCCAAACTCGCCAATCTGTCCGCTGTCGATTCGCTCAAGGCGCTCGTTACGACGACCTCTCACCAGGCCCGCCACAAAGTCGCGGCGGCGATCGGTAATTTGGGGTTTATCGACACATGGGTCCGCAGACAGGCCGCCCAGGCTGCCGTAGAGAAGATAAGATGCCTCAATCAGCAGTTGGCCTATTTGACCAAGATGCCCCTGAATTTGAAAGACGCCGGCATTTCCGATAACTTGGCCAGGCTCGAACAGGTCGCCACGGTCGCCATGGAGGACGGCGCCATGCTCTATAACCCGATCGAGCCGGAACGCGATGCGGTCATTGACATTGTCAAGCGGGCCTTTCACGCCAAACCGACGCCTCTGCCGGTGTCTAAGGCGGACCTGCGGCCGCTCGTCGCCGCGCGATTAGACAAAGCGATGACCCAGGTCTTCAAGGACGCCAAGATGCTCTATGCGGTGTTGATGGAATTTTATGAATTGCTGAAAAACCATCCCGAGATCGGTCCCAAACTGGCCCAGAGCAACCTATGTGTCCAATTCAGGTACAAGCATCCAACGGCGGTGATCACCATCGATGCCACCGGTGACGACCTGAAGATCGTCCAAGGTGATTTCAAGGGGCAACCGGAGGTCGTTTTGACCATGAATGCCGATTTTGCCCACGCATTCTGGCACGGCAAGGCCAATCTGGTTAGCGCCTTGACCCGCCGTCAGGTCAAGGCCAGGGGCAATGTCCCCAAGACCATCAAGCTGCTGCCGATACTCAAACCGAGCTATGCGATATATCCGAAATTTTTGGCGGACAAGGGCTTGCGTCATCTGGTGATGACTTAATCCATTTTGCCCAGTTGGCGGCGGGCGCGGTGATAACCTGAATTGATCAGACGGTTGACCTGTCGGGTAGAGAAATTGAGCAGGGATGCAAAACCGAGCATCTGGGACGGAGCGATCACTGAAATCCTGGGTTGCGGGCTCAGTGGCGCACCCGCTGTCCCATTGAAAACCGGCATGGCGGTCTGGTAAGAGCCAATTAAAAATTGTTCAAAAACCAGTTCCAACCCTTCCCGCAAGGATGCCGGCGGGGGCAGGGGGCGATGCCCGACCGGCGACAGCAGCACCACGACAATCTCCTCGATCTTCCTTTCCAGGGCGATGAAAAGGGGTGAATTGGCCATTACGCCCCCGTCCCAGTAGAACTCTCCGCTGATGGGCTGCCAGGGAAACAGAATGGGCATCGCACTCGAAGCCATTAAATGATCGATCTCAATCATGTCTTGATTGTAAAGATGGAGTCGTCCGGTCGCCAGGTGAACGGCGCTGATGATGATTTCGATCGGGCTCTGTCGCAGGGCCTCTAAATCCAGGTGGCGGGTCAGCATGGATCGCAGGGGGGTCGTGTCCAGCAACGATTTCAAAGGTTTCCCACGCAGCGCCGACTTTAAAAAATGAAGGGTCTTGAGACGGTAAATCTCAGAGCGGTTATGGGTTCTCCACAGATCGGCGAGGCGCTCGACAGACATGCCGGATCCGATGGCCGCGGCGTTGATGGCGCCGATGGAGGTGCCGCAAATCAGGTCAGGTGTCCAATTGATTTCCCGCAGGTATTTCCAGACGCCGACCTGAAATGCACCCCGTGCACCGCCCCCGGAGAGAATCAATGCTCTTTTCATTGGGTTGACATCATCGACGCTCCGCTCAATGGGCTGGCCGTGGACCAGAGTTGCTCATGCCAGGCGTGCTCGCGCGTGTCGACGGTTTCGATGAAATAGTCGAGATTCTTAATCGCGCGGAATCCCTCGTAGCCTTCATAGATGAAGTCGATTATTTTCCCCATGCCGATGAGATGGGCGGCGGTTCGCACCGTGTTGAGGGAAACGGCCACGACCCATTTCTTGCTCAGTTTATAAAAGACCTGGGTCACTTCCGCACCCAAACCGATCTGGTAGAGCCGCTCGTCGTAGTTGTCCAGGCTGCGATACACTGCTTGATACTGTTCCACATCCATGTCTTCACCGATGCCCATGGCCATCATCTGCTCGACCATGCGGTCATCGAGGCGGTCCGACAGCTCATGCAATTCGATCACCTTGCTGACGGCTGAAATGATGCCTGAGTAGACTTTACCCCTGAGCAGTTTGTGCAGTTTTTTGATGCTCGTGTCGCGGAAAGAGAAATCTTCCGGTGCGTATAGCTTTTCGAAGAAGAAATGGCCAATTTTTTCATATTGTGGATCATTCATCAGATCCTTGTATGTTTGACCCAGACGCGCGGATTGAAATGTCTGCAGTGCCCGCTTCAAGCGGACGAATTCCTCATGATCAGTCTCTCGGGCCATCCGATGGTTTCCTTGTTCGATGTTCCGGTCAACATGTGACCCCTGCCAATCGGCCGCATCGGTTGGAGGCGAAGGGCGGCCGCACATAACGCATTGCGTTGTGTTCTGGCAGCAATGCTCACGGATGTCAAGTGGATTTGCCCCATGGTTGCACATAACCCATGTGAAACGGATTGTTTCTATTTGAAGCGCTCCGTTTGCTACGTTGGGGTTGGTTCTCACGGTTTGTCAGGTGGAACCGCCCGTCAGGTGGATTTTTTACGGGCGGCGGCCTTTTTCGGACGCGGTTTTTTTTTGGCCGCCGCCTTCGCCTTTTCGAGTTGCTGCACTTTTTTCGAAAGGGCATCCAGCTTCGCGGACAGTTCGGTTAGATGATCATTCGTGGCCAGGTTCATGGATTGCAGAACTTCCCCGACCCGTTTGTCGATGCTGTCGCTGATCCATGCTTTAAGGGAGTTGGTATACCCGATGATTTCCTTTTTCAACTTGCCGGCCTCGGCGATGGAAAGCTCCTTGTTTTTCACCAGCCGGTTGACGAATTGGCTGACTTCATCTTCGGCCATATTGAATGCGCCCTGCCACAGCGACACGTATTTCTTGGCATAGTCGGTCAAGGTGCCGCCGCCCTTGCGCAGCAGCTGCATCAACAGCTGGGAGGACACGGTCTTGTCCTTTTCCTTGTTGTCTCTGCCGATTAGCTGGGAAACGATGGCCGCCGTGATATCTTCGCCGGTGCGGTTGTCGATGACCATGACCTCTTCGCCTCGCTTAATCAGCTCCGAGAGCTGGACCATAGAGATGTAGCGCTTGTCGTCCGTGTCGTACATTTTGCGGTTGGCGTACTTTTTTATCACATGCATGCTCATATCCCCTTGGGTTGGTCGTTTAACGGGCGCTATGGGTTGAGGTGGTGGATTATATTTCCAATCTTTCTCGGGTTTGTCAATTTCAGAATAATAAAAAAAAACGCTTGACATTTATAACGCACTGCATCATATTGTCGGTCATAACGCAATGCGTTATAAAGAGCGGCGGCTCGGTGGCCGTCAGCCTAAAAACAAGCAACATCCCACGGTTCGAAAAGAAAAAGGAGATTTTCCATGGCACAGGCAAAGACCAAAAAAGACAGCAAGAAAAAGAGCACGGCCAAGCCCCGCTATTATGTGGTCGATACGGTTCAGCGCTCTCGCCGCCGGGTGAGCGACAAACTGGAAGATTACAGCGACAACTATATCTCCCGGCCGATAAAAAGAGGCAAGGCGTTGGCGGCGGATTTGAAAAAGGCACCGCGCAAAACGCTCGAAGGGTTGCTGGATGACGGCAAGGAGATGATCACGGATCTGAACGAAGAGACCCGTTCGACGCTGGGCGGCATGATCAAAGATGGCAAGGCGTTTTTGACCAAAGCCGGCAAAGCCCCCCGCCAGACCTTCGATGGCGTGTTGGATGACGGCAAGGCCTGGGTCGACGACCTGCGCGACGACGCCCGCAGCCGTATGGCGGAATTGAAGGCGGACGCCCGTTCATTGATCCAAGGGATCGGCAAAGATGCGCGCTTGGTCGTCGATGAGGTGGTGGCCGGCGGCCGGCAGGCGCTGGACAAGGTTCCAGGCAAACGGAAGATCGAAAAAGAGGTCCGCGTCCGGATCCGGAGGCTTCCGGCCCAGTTCAACCTGCCCAGCAAGAAGGATATCGACGGGCTGGCCCGCCGGGTCGGTGCCCTCAACAAAAAGGTCGACGCGCTCAATCGCGCCGTGGCTGCCTGATACCGGCATTGAAAACAACCTACAACCTTGCAAGCGTAATCAGGAGCAGACGATGCGGACAATCAAAACATATGCCAACGGGCGATTCTACGACCTCCTCAACAAAAGGTACATGAGCAAGGATCAACTGGTGGCCTTGATAGACAAAAAAGAAGCGATTAAGATCATTATGCACAACACCGGCAGCGATGTGACCCAGTCGGTGGTGAAGAAAATGTCCACGGTGGTGAAACCCAAAAAAGAGTCGGCGCTCCATATCGACGGCCTCAGGAAATGGGTGTCCGATCAGGTCGACAGGCAAATTGAAAAAGCCATCCAATTGATCAATCTGCCGACAAAGGGCCAGATAAACCGTCTGACGGCCGACATAGAAAAACTCACCCAACAGGTTGACGGGCTGCAACATCGCCTGGTCGACACAAAGCCGCCGGTGGCGGCGCCCCCAACGGTCCCGGTAGAGACGGTCAGCGAGCAGGCCTAATGGTCTTTGCTTTTTTCGTCCTATCGGATATGGTAGAAGGAAGCCGTGGGCAGGGATTTCGATAATGAACAATCGGCCTTGCGCCTTTCCCATCACCCGGCCTTACGGCATATCCAGGCATGCCGTTAAGGCCGGGAATTGACCGCCGTCCTGTTTTCCGTCGCTGTGTTAAAAAACCACGCGAGCCCGTTTTGCCCCTGCCGACCGGTCCGGTTCGCGCGGTGTCGCCCTCGACCGAATCGGGTTGGCTTCGGAGAAGCGATTGAGAACCATTACCAATCACCGCCGTTATTCCGGCCAAAAAAATATGGGTGTTTTAGCCATCAACCGTCCAGCCAGCTATCATGTCAATCACCGGTGCATCGGTTGCTGCATCTGTTCGGCCATCTCCCCGAAAAATTTCAGGTCCAATCATGAACACGGGGTGGACTATGTCTACCAACAGCCCAGCGGTCCAGAGGAGGAACGATTGTGTGCCGAGGCCATGGACATCTGTCCGGTCAACGCCATCGATAAGCTTGCAAAAGGGAATCGCGGCCCGATAATGCGCGATCGAAAATTGAATAGGCACGTCAGGAGGAATCCGTGAAACAGGTGGTCAGCATTAGTTTGGGATCTAGCGACAAGGACTATGCGTTCGATACCGAATTCCTGGGACAAGCGTTTACCGTCAGACGCCTGGGGACCGATGGCGATCTGGAAAAAGCGGCCGAACTGCTGCTGCGGATGGACAAGGAGGCGGACGCCATCGGGCTCGGCCAGATCAAGTATCCCTATGGAATCGGCCCACGCTTCCTGAACAAAACCAAACAGCATAAAATCAAAGACCTGGGCGCTCAGGTGCAAACGCCGGTCACCATCGGCAGCGCCCTGCGGGATGTGGCCTACGAGTGGGCCCTGCGCTTTATTGAATATAAATTCGGCAACTATTTCAGCAATGCCCGGGTGTTGTTTTTCTCCGGCATGTACAGTTACCGAATAGCCAAGGTGATGTCCGAGTTTACGGACAACCTGACCTTTGCCGACCCGATCCTGGAAAACGGAATCCCCAAGTTTATCAATTCGCTAAAGGATTTAGAGGCGTATGCCCACTCGGCCCATGAGGTGCTGCAATGGGTCCCCAGCCAGCGGCTGACCCATTCGGTCATGCCGATCAAGGCGTGGAACGACCATATTCTTCGCAAAGCCATGCAGAAGGCCTCTATCATCGTCGTGCCCAACTACGGATTCGACGATTACCTGAAAAAGGCCACGATTGAGGAGTTGGGCGGCAAGACCATCATCTCATCCACCGTGGATGATGACCGGGTCGCGTTTTTGAAAGCACGCGGGGTTGATGTCATTATCGACACGACGCCCAAAATCCTCGAGCGCGTGGTGGCGCTCAACGTATTGGAGGCCCTGATCCTCGCCTCGCTGGGACGCAAGCGCGATCAGGTGCGTGCGGATGATTTGCTGGAAATCATCAGCTCCCAGAAAATGGATCCACGGGTGGTCTATCCGTCGGGCAGCCCCAAACGCATCAACCGGTTTGCATTTGTAATCCATCCGCTCTCCAAAGAGTTCCTCAAAAAGGACAAGTCCGTCGAAATGTTGGCCAACTTCACCCCTCCCGCATTTCTGGATGCGGTTGAAAAAGTGATCGCCTACGCACCGCCCTGGGTCTATTCGCGAGTGACCGGCATCAAGTCGCCGACCGGCGTGGAAGCCGAGGGGTGGTTGCTGACGGTTGGCGGAACACCCAAACAGATGCTGGCCCATGACCCGGAGTTCACCTATTCACGATTGCTGCAAGCCGCCCGCATGGCCAAGCGCATGGGGGCTCAGATCATGGGGTTGGGCGCCTTTACCAAGGTGGTCGGCGATGCCGGCGTTACGGTGGCCAAGAAAGCCAATATCCCGATTACCACGGGCAACAGCTACAGCGCGTCCGGTGCACTCTGGGCGGCAGCAGATGTGGTTCGTCGCATGGGGCTGATCAAAATTGAAAAAGGCCGGCGCATCGATGCCAAAACCATGGTCTTGGGGGCGACCGGGGCCATTGGGTCGGTCTGCTGCCGGTTGCTGGCCAAGGCCTTTGGTGAAGTCTATCTGGTGGGACGCAACACGGCCAAACTGCTGGCGATGAAAGAATCGATCCACCGGGAGGACCCGGACGTCCGGCTGACCGTGACGACCCGTCCCGATAAATATCTGGCTGACATGGATGTGATCGTCACGGCCACGTCGGGTGCGGGCAAGAAGGTTCTTGATATCACCAAGGTCAAGCCGGGCTGCGTCATCACCGATGTGGCCCGGCCGTTGGACCTCTCCCCGGAGGATGTGGCCAAACGCCCGGATGTATTGGTGATCGAATCGGGAGAAATTGAACTGCCCGGCAACCCGGAGATGAGAAATATCGGCCTGCCCGCCAATGTGGCCTATGCCTGCCTGGCCGAAACGATCGTTCTGGCCCTGGAGGGTCGCTTTGAGATTTTTACCATCGGCCGGGACATCGAGTGGGAAAAGGTAAAGGAGATTTATAAACTCGGTCTGAAGCACGGCATGAAACTGGCCGCTGTATCCGGCGTCAATGGGGTGTTCTCGGATGATGATATCGCCCGTGTGAAAAAACTTGCCCTGGAAGCCAGAAATCAACCCATCGCCAGTTAGCGGAGGTTCATGTGAAGCACATCATCCAAATCAGTTTAGGACCCAGTTTGGACGACAACGAATTCGAAACCGAATTCTTAAAACAACCGTTTCACGTCCGTCGCGTGGGGACCGACGGGGATCTGGAGAAAGCCACCGACCTGCTCCTGAAGTGGAACAAAAAGGCCGATGCCATCGCCCTGGGCGGCATTCGATCCGCCCGATCGTTGGCTGCGAAGGGCACATTCAACCGTGAGTTGGCCAGGCTCTTGGAGCTCGGATCCAAACTGGATACCCCGGTGACATCCGGCGACATGCTCCGGCTGGTGGGCCACGAATGGTCACTGCGCCATATCCAGTTCAAGTTCGGCAGCAACTATTTCAACAACGCCCGCGTATTTTTTTTCTCCGGGCGATCGAGCCGCACCATCGCCGCGGTCATGGCGGAATACAGCGACAACCTGACTTTTGCCGATGCCGCGTGCGAAAACGGGATCCCCAGGTTAATCGACGGGTTGAAGGGTCTGGAGCGATACAGCGGCCGCCTTCGGAATCTGCTGGACGGGGTGCCGGGAAAAAGCATGCTCACCGACAGCGAACCGGTGCGTTCGATGATCGATCACGTGGTGCGACAGGCGGTGCAGAAATCTCATATCCTGGTGGTTCCCCACCACCGTTTTTTCAAATATCTGGACCCTTACACCGTCGAGGACCTCAATGCCAAAACGGTGATCACCTCCACGGTGTATGACGACCGGATCGATTACCTGAAAGACAAGGGCGTGGACGTGATCATCGACACCACGCCGAAGCTGTTAAACAATGTCGTGGGCGTGAGCGTTCTGGAAGCGATGCTGCGGATTGCATTCGATGTTCCCAAGGGCGAAGGTAGCGACGACGAATTGCTCGAGATCATCAGCAACATGCAGATGCAGCCGCGCGTCATCTTTCCTTCCGGAACGCCCAAACGGGTCAATCGGTTCGCCTACGTGATCCATCCGCCAAGCCAGGAATACTTGAAAAAACTCAAACCCATCGAGGTGTTGTCGGATCTTGTTCCAGGCATGATGAATACGGTTGAAAAGGTTATGGCCTACTCGCCGCCGTTCGTCTACTCCACGGTCAGCGGCATCCGATCGGAAACCGGCGTGGAGGCGGAAGGATGGCTGATCGCCCTTGGTGTGACGCCGGAGCAGATGCAGGCCCACGGACCCGATTTTACCACCAAACGGATCCTGGAGGCGGCCAGGATCGCCAAAAAAATGGGCGCCCAGATTATGGGCATCGGGCTGTTGCCGAAAGCGATGAAAGACACCAGCCTGGACGTGGCCAAGCACGCCGTGCTGCCGATCACCACGGGCAACAGCTATTTTGCCTCCTCGGCATTGTGGGCGGGGGCCGAGGCCGTTCGCAAGCTGGGGATGACCCGGCTTAAAAACGGGAAACTGCTGCGCGCCAAAACCATGGTCATCGGCGCCACCGGGGCGGTGGGGGTGATTTGTTCACACCTGTTGGCCAAGGCATTCGAAGAGGTTCACCTGGTCGGCCGCAATATCGCCAAACTGCTGGCCCTGCAAGAGGCCATCCAAAAAGAAGTCCCCTCGATCAAGCTTAACGTCTCCACCCGGGCAGACACGAAGCTGGGAGAGATGGACATGATCGTGGCAACCAGTTCCGGCGCCCGGGATGTGCTGGACATTATGCAGGTCAAACCCGGCTGTGTGATCATCGATATCAACCTGCCGAGTATTTTCACCAAGGATGTGGTTGCCAAACGACCCGATGTGCTCGTGATTCGCGGCGGAGAGATCCGGTTGCCCGGCGATCATGTTGAGATGCGGGATATCGGCCTCCCGCCCGGCGTCGTCTACGCCGGACTGGCCGAAACGATCACCCTCGCTCTGGAAGGACGGTTCGAGGTATTTACGGTCGGCGCTTCGCCCCAATGGGACAAGGTCCGCGAAATCTATGGCCTGGGTCTCAAGCACGGTATGCAGCTGGCGGCCATTTCCGGTGTTGACGGCATCTATTCCGAAGAGGAAATCGCCAGGGTCAAGGAGTTGGCCGTCAAGGCGCGCAATCGGACATGATGGTCAAGGCGCGGTTAATTCTGAACAGGAGCGCGATCGAGCATGATCTTCAAGAAGTGGCGGAATCTGAGCAGCAGCGTGGTGCGCTATTTGGTGAACGATGGACCGGCCCAGGTGATCAACGGAAGCTACAACGCCTACAGCATGATTTATCGGGGCCAGCTCAGCCTGGGGCTTCCGGTTTCCAAAGCGTTGATCGTCAGTCAGGAGGAGATCAAGACGCGGGCCGTGCAAAAACTGGCTTTGGTGCTCTATCACATGTTTTTGAATGCAGCCGGTATACAGATTCCCAGAGATGAGATCAAAGCGGTCATCTACGATGAACTCAACAAAGGACGCCTGCGCCTCACCGAAAATGTCATTCTGCTCACCGAAGATGACTTGGCCTACCTCTCCCTAAAGCGATTCAAGGTCCCCAAGAAACACGTGAAGGGCGTTTCGGAAATAGGCCGACGACGCCGGATTCTAAGGGAAGCCGTGCGGGCCAATCCGGTCCCCATCTATTTTGAAAATGAAATCGAAGAAAAAGAACAAAACGGGCGGGGTGACTACGAAATCGTCCACTATCGAAATTTTACCGATGATGGGAACGCCATCGGTTTTCGACGAATCATCAGCATGGAGGGCGTCACCGCCGGCGACGATCGACCGGCCGTGGTTTTTGTCCCGGGTTTTGCCAACAGCAGCAACTGCTTCAACATCAACGATCGCTACTCCCTGGCGAAAGATATGGCCGACAAGAATGTGTGGGCCTATCTTTTTGATTCAAGGGGCGTGGGGGTCAATGCAGGTCGTTTTGACCCGCTCTGCACCGTGGACACCATAAGCGATTATGATCTGCCCACCCTGACGCGCTTTGTCCATAAACGCAGCCACGGTAAGCCCGCCTTCCTACTGGGCCACAGTATGGGCGGCCTTGTTTCGGAGAACATGATTCTCAACTGGTCCCTGGCCCGTCAGCTGGCCGACATCGATATTGTCGATCAAAGACAAAAGGAGATCCTGGCGAAATCCCTACCAACACCGGATGCCGCCGAGAAATATATCAAAATGGTGCGGTGCGTCATCTCACTGGCATCCCCTAAATTTTTCCACAAAAATTCCCATATCTTCTTTCCGGTCTCTTTGTGGCTCAATCATCTTTCCCGGGTGTTTCGTTTCCAGAAGGTACCGATAAAAGAGGTTTCCCAATTATTTACCGAACTGCCGGTCTTAAAACAGATTTCCCGCTTTGTTTGGCAGCATAATGTGGGTGATTTAAATTTCCTCATTTCACCGGAAAATCATAAAGACGACAAGCATTTTGTAGAGCTCTATTTAAAGGAAGCCACTGAATCGATCCCTTTGGGGCTTGGCTTCCAATGTTTAAAGGCGATCTACAACGGCGAGGGATTTAAACGTATGGACGGTAGCGGTCTGAACTATTCCGATTGTTTGGCCTGGTTTCCGGATAACATCCCGATATTTCATTTTTGGGGGACCCGGGACAACATCGTGCCGCTGGAAAATATGCGTTATAGCAAGCACTATCCCCACAAGATCAAAAAAGTCTACCACATCAAGTCACCCGGGGATTTACGAAAAATAAACATCACTGCGGAATGCAGCCAGTTGATCGATTTTGTCATCGAAGGCGCCAACCACTTGGATCTGATGTACGGAAAACTGGCCGATGAGATCGTGACCCCATTGCTGATGCGGATCATCGACAACGTCTGGGGGGATTGGTCTTACGATGGTTCAGGCTCGCGACCGGCTGAGAACAGCGAAGCGGGTAAACCTCGATTTCCCGCAAGAAACAATTCTGGGCGTTATTTAGGTGCACGGCCGCCATGTTGAAATACGTCATCGACCTCAATTTGAAAACCATTGGCCAAGGCATTGGTCTGGTTTGCCATGCCAACAACTGCCATTAGCTCAGCCAACATCTCTTCACTCATTCCCTTTTTTCTGGCAGCCGCGGTGTGACTGTTAATACAGTACTTACAACTATTGGTCACACTAACGGCAACATAGATCAATTCTTTGGTAAGCGCATCGAGGGCTCCGGGAGTCATCACCTCCTTGACACCACTCCACGTGCGCTGCAACAGCTCGGGTTGGACCGCCAACGCTTTCCAGAAATTATTGATCCAGTCAACATGTCGAGTGGTCATGATGTCATCGTAGACTTCTCGTACTTCAGGGCTTCCCTCTTCGTATTCTATAAATTCAACTGTAGCCATGAGAAGGCTCCTTTCCATTTAGAAGGTTATTGTTGATATTGATTGAGGTGTGGATCATTTAACCTGCCTAAGCATTTAAACCAGGATGGTCTAAAAGAAGCGGAACGATGTTCGATCATACAAACTTGTAGCAGCTTGGACAACCTGCGTGAAGCCGAGAGAACTTGAAAGGATCCGCCAGCCTCAACTGTTAGGGTTGCCCTAAACTCAGTATGTTTGGTGATTACACACCCGGCTGTGTATGTGAACCTATCTCAAAAATAATCTAAGTGCCCATGGCTGTGTTATGAAACGGCTCAACATGCTCACATACTAACGGTATGCTGCGCTTTTCCGCCGTTGCATGCCTTGCCCGGATCCTTTTTTCAAAGATACGTCCATGTCATTTTTTCAGATTTCGGATGTGTCCTGTCAACTATTTTTTTTGTAGTTTCATCCGAATGTCCTTCTCGTGAATTTGAACATGTTCATAGGCCCACCGAATAAACCGTTCGAGTTTTCCGTGCCCGTGGAAGGCGTGCAACCCTTCGCGGTCGAAGTCATCTTCAGACATGTTCTTCACCATCGAAATTGTCTCCTGACGAACGGATCTGAATTTGCCAATGAGTTCATCTACCTTCAGCTCGTCTAATTTAATGGGCTGAGTACGATTGAATCTCTCAAAATCGAACTCCTCCGGTGATCCCGGACCTCCGGAAACAATATTGTTGAAAAGCCAATGCATCGACTGCTCGATAGTAATAAAATGAGCCAATACTTGTTTAATCGTCCAGCATGCGCCGTCCGGGTAGAGCTGGACATTGAGCGCTTCAGGTTTAAGTGATTCAAATAAAACGATAACGTCTTCCCGGTTTTTTTCAAGATTGGCAATCATATCAGCTCGCCTATCAGTCATTTCACCTCCCTTATGGATAGTAGACAGCGATTGCCAAGACATCCCAGCAACCGCCCAACTGAACTCATGGTAATCGAATCTCAAATCCAGGCGTCGAAACGGTATCTGGCATCTCTTCCCACAAGACTCCGCAAAAACTTGCACGAATGTGGTACCGCCCAGGCGATATATCCGATGGCAGATGCCAACGAAGAGCGGCCATTTCTTTGATATTTTTGAATTCATGGCAGGTGTCGGCGGTTGGCGTCCCAGCGTCTGGACGAAACGACAATGTGCCTTCAATGTCCTCCGGAATCTTTTCAGGGACCAGTTTAAAGTCCAACTGGACTATGATGGGGAAGGCCGTCATGCGTATGAAGCTTAACTTCACCAACGCCCCGGGGCCATAAACATCGTAATCGGTTACCAAGCCGATCAACTTGTTGTCATCCGACAAGCCGGTGCCCACGCCTGAACTTTTTTCGTCCCAAAACCGCGCTGGACCCACATCCACATGCACCGTCTTGCCGTGGTAGTATCCGGTTCCGCCAAATCCTATCGATCGCACGTATTCCCAGACGCGTTTGGACGAAACCCCTTCCAAAATGAAATCAGCGGCCATTCCGTATTGATGCAAACTGGCCTTGGCCGCCAAAGCACCCCCCTTGCGCAGATTGGTGTTGTATTCCGGCGGTCGGTACCCGGAAGTAATGGTGAGCAAGGCACCCGGTCCCAAACGGTCTTCAAGGTAATCCAAAAATTCGATCAATCGCAATGAAAGCACCTGACGTGAGGATTGGTATGGCGCGCCGAAAACAGCCGAAATTTCCCTGTAGGCATCAGCTTTATATTGATTGGCCCCTTCACGATAGCGCCCCCTGAAGGCCCTGCCGTTCTTTCCACTTACCAGGTGAATGGTGCCGTCGCCACTATAGAAGAATCGAGTCTTCGTCGATTGGTCCGCCGGTGCCGGATTCACCATTAACCCGATTAACAACGACGCTAACACGAGGTTTTTAAGCATCATGGCCTGCATTCCACTTCGATCGGCACAATCAATCATCGGTACTTGCCTGTATGGTTACCATGGAAAGGTGCGGGCACATTGAACAAGCATTCTGAGCCTTACCCTTCATTGCCCAGATTGTCAAGCAATACCAAACAGTTGACAAGAACAAGGATCTCTGCCAACGTGTATGTATCCTTGCCCTCATTTCCATTTTTCCCGAAACGGAGCAAGACCTATGGCGCTGATGAAAAAGGGTAGCGGTGAACCGATCCATCCCGGCCCTGGCGTTCCCCAAAACGAATCCGTTGAACATATCGAACCCCTCCTGGAACTCATAAACTCACCCCTGGAACCCGCTGACGATTGGTGGGACTTTGGATTCGGCAAATTCTGGATGAAGGAAAGAGAGACCCTAACGGCGGCACCGACCGCCAAGGCGGCCTGTTTGATCGAGAATGAAACTATTCCAATTTGGCGTAGTTTCATAAGAGCCTTTTATGGACGAGCACGGGAGTGAACAATAAGGATGACGTGCATGGTACCCAAAACAAAAAGTATTTGGCTGACATTGACCCTGGTATCGTATTATACTTTGTCTGCAGTATCCACTGTCGCGGGTGCGGTGAGCGGCATTTCCTTTGTTCGCACCCACGAGCCGAATGAATCCGCTTTTTCTATCCTCGTACCACAGGGTTGGCGCAATCAGGGAGGTATCTTTCGCGTCAATGCGGCTCAGGCCGGTGGTCCCTTGAATGCCATGGAGGCCAAATGCGATTGGCTTCTCATGAGCGATGCAAAAGGAACGGTGGCATTTCGGATTTTGCCTGACATCGTATACGCCCACACAGCCATCGGCGGCGGCTTTTTTCAACCTGGCAGCCTCTACCAGGGCGCGGAGGTGCGCGCTTTGGCCGACGCACCCACCCATTTGACCTATCTCATTAATGCGCTTCATCCGAATGTCGTCAAACTCAACATCCTCAAAATTCAACGTCTTCCAGGCGAAATCGAGTCGATGCGTCGCAGTATGGCCTATTCCAATCAACTGCTCACGCAGATAGGAATGGGGGCAATGGCCTTTCAGTGTGACGCAGCCGGAGCGGTTTACGCATACGCCGAGGATGGAAAAGCGTATCATGAAGTAATGTTGACCGGTATTATGGATATGCGAGCGGCAATGACATGGAAGAATACGCGTACCATGGCATTTCGGGCACCTGCGGCGGACTTTGAACGATTGAGACCAATCATGGATGTGATGCGATTTTCGATTCAATTCAATCCGCAATGGATCATGAAAGAATCCCGGGGGCAACAGGAACGCGGCAAAATCGTTTTGAAGGTATTTGACGAAATGCGTAGGGTCGATCGGGAAATGGTCTCTCGCACGACCATCAACCGGGAAGAGATCATGAATGACAACTTCCTCGTTTTGACGGGGCACGAGGAATATGTCAATCCACATACCGGAGAGGTCGAAATGGATACGGATGCCTATCGATACCGCTGGAAAACGCCCGGCGGTGATGTCTACTATACGAATCGAGAGGATGAAGACCCCAATATCTTTCTACAGCGAGGTGATTATTCGCGGACCCTTATTCGAAAACGAAGAAACGAATGACGATGGGGTTTAATTGCAGTCGGAGTCAATGACACACGGGTATCACATGAGCGTGAACAAAAAAGCACGGTTCAGATCCGTTGTGTCGTATTAAGGAGGGAAGTATCAAAAATCATATAGTCTTCTTAACATTCAAGAGGATTGGCATATGCCGTGCAGAATCATGTGGTGCAACCTAACAGTTGTTTTATCCGTTTCACGGACAAGGGGCTCATTCTGGCCCCTTGTCCTTTTCTTCAACCCAAACAAGCGATTCACCTTTCTCAAAGAAGGTCAATTGGTTACGATCACAGTCGGATACCATCGATTGTTGGTTTCGAAAGGTGAAACCCATCGGGTTTGCCGATCTCACCCCATCTTCGTCGTTAGCTATCGCCGCGCATAGTCCACTATAGCGCGACGACATCTGCCTTGAATCTGCGGCAAGCTCGACAATCGCTCGGATTGGGTTCAAATAAACTGAATCCCAAATTGGTCATTCTTGGCCCATCTGACGATGGCTTTTCTTTTGACACTGCCTTGCTTTTTGGCAAATGGAATAGAAACCGTCAAGACTACCGGTGTTTTTGTTATGGATATATTTCTGCTGTCAACATGTGCACCTCCCATGCTGATATTTTGAATCATGCCAGGAAAAACCATCGATCCCGTGGAAAGAATTACTTCCCTTT
>NZ_JBFELV010000018.1:0-27423 GCF_041551955.1 Desulfosarcina sp. | reverse complement strand
GTGCGTCGATCCATCCGTATGTTGCGCGTTTCTCCGGCCTGCTGCCAGGTGATCCACCCTTCTGGTGGGGGAGGGTTATCTGCCTATTTTTGAGATCGTTGAAGCGACCATTGAGGGTTAGCCTTTACCTCCTTATACAGCTGGTTGCGCCTTGGATCAACCCCTAACACTATATATGGGTTTGTTGGCTTGTTTTTGATGATGCCGTCAGGGGCGTCCTTCCTTTCGGTTAAAGTGCATGGTTCCCCGCCTGCCGTCCCTTTCGAATGAGATGGCGAGTTGCCCGGCCATGAACGCGAATGTCGTTGCACCGCTGAGCTGGTGGAGAAAACGCTGCTCAATGGCCATGATGGCTTCCGGGCAGATCATGCGGGTGGATCCGGATGGACCCACCTGAAGGTCGCCCGGTCTGTCTCCGGCCTCGACCATTGCAAAATAGCGGTTGCATCCAGCGCTGCCGGCCAGACGGCTATTGTCATAGCTCAGGGTAATCTCAGGCGCGTCTGGGGCAGGCTCATCGACATCCCACGCGCGCAGTCTCCAGGCGGTGTCGGCGAGGACGTCCAGGGAAAGGCGACCGGTCCGGTCTGCTGTTTCCGACGCCACAATCCCGGTGGCGTTCAATCGCCAATGGCGGGTGGCCAGCTCTCCCGGACAGCAGGCGGCGTCCTGCGGTCCGGCCTGGAGCACATCCACGGCAATCGCACCGTTTTCAATACGCACATCCCTTACCTGCACCCGGTCACCCAGGGCTGCCGTGGCTGTGTTGGTCAGGACCCCGTTCCTTTTTTCAACCACCGCCAGGTAGACCAATCTGCCGGACCCACCGGACGATTCGGCCAGAAACACGACGGCGGCATCTGCCGCGTTGCCCGCAACCTTTCCGATGGGGTAGTGGTCGCCGACGAAATGAACCGATGGCCGTGACGCACCGCCGTCGACGTAGGGAGCCCCTTCCCACCGGCCGTCAACCAGCTTCACCGGCGCGGGGGCGGCCTTCAGACCCGAATAGGTGGTATTTTTAAGTGCCGCCAGCGACCATTTTGTATTCAGCATGTCCGTTGCATGAAGCCTTTTGCACTGAAAAGTGAACAGACAGGCAAAGATAAGTGTCGTGGACAAGACCGGTTTGAAAAACAGGGTAATCTGCATTGCTAAATCCCCAATGCACCAAAGCGGTGGCTGCGCCGTTCGATCAGGCCACAAATCCGCCGTTGGCGCATATATTCTGGCCGGTGATCCAGCCGGCGTCGTCAACGACCAACAGGGCCACGGCATCGGCGATATCGGCCGGTGTACCGATGCGACCCAGGGCCGCGGCCTGGGCGAAGCCCTCGATCTGCTCCCGGGTCTTGCCTTTTCTGAACAGCTCGGTATCGGTGGGTCCGGGGGAGATGGCATTGACCGTGATGCCCCTGGGTCCCAGTTCTTTGGCCAATACACGGGTGATCTGATCCACGGCGCCTTTTGTGGCGGCGTAGGGGCCGTAGTCGGCCATCAATACCCGGGTCACCGATGATGAGATGTTGACGATGCGTCCTCCGTCGGCCATCTGTTTGGCGGCTATCTGGCAGGCAAAGAAAACCCCTTTGACATTGGCGGCGAAAATATCGTCAAATTCCGCTTCGCTCACCGAGGCAATCGGTTTGAATAGCCTGATCCCGGCATTGTTGACCAGAATATCCACACTGCCGAAATCGTTGAGGGTCCGGTCGAAAAGCAGCTGAATGTCGCTGACCTGTCGCACGTCCGCCCGCACCGCAAGGGCTTTTCCGCCGGCTTTTTCGATATCCGACACCGTTGAGGCCGCCGCTTTTTCGTCCTTGACATAATTGACGGCCACGGATGCTTTCATGGCGCCCAGTTTCAGGGCGATGGCCCTGCCGATGCCCCGGGAGGCTCCGGTGACAATGGCGGTTTTTCCGTTCAGTTCATTGGTCATGAGGGTCTCCTGTCACGATGGTTTGGTCGGGTATTATCGGGTTGTTGAAGTTAGGATAGTCATTGATCCACTAAAAGTGAAGCGTGAATAAATACCGAGAATGGGTGGTCGACCTGACAGTAAAACGGAGAGGCATCGATCGGGGATGGCGTTATGGTGATGGGTTCGACAGGGCCCGCCAGGCAGGCCTGTTCGAAGCCAAAACGGCCGTGGACAACCCGGTTAACCTGAAAAAGCTTTTTCAATGGGACAACGCAGACTGTTCCAAGCCGTATCCAAGCCCTACTTGCGCAGGCGCTGTCGTCGGCCGCTGCTTCCCACCTGGATGACATCTTGAGTGCGATGCGCGATCGGATGCACGTCCGTCATCACCACATCGATCGGACACATCGGTACACCGGCCCTGTTTTTAACTGGGCCCAGTCAAAAAAGATAAGCAGGGGTGCAACCATCAGGCGTTGGCCTGGGCCACCTCCTCTTTGGAAAAGCTTTTGGGTACGCCTTCGTAAGGGGTGCGTTTGTTGAATACGATCGTCTTGGGATCGCGCATGGATTTCAAGATGTCGATGCTTTCCTTATAGCCTTTGTTGACCCGACACAATTCCAGCGCCATGCCGACCACCTGGGCGACCGCCTGTACGAAATTGACGTCATTGAGACCGAATTCCCAGGGCTGAGCCGTGTAGACCCGCAGACATCCGATGATGCGTTCACCAATGATGATCGGCACCGACAATATGGATGCGATGCCCTCTTTCAAGGCCGCTTCGGGGTATTGAAGCCGCGGGTCGTCATTGACGTCATAAATGGCCACCGGCTGCCCATCTTCAATGGACGATGAAATCGATCGGATGGCGCTGACCGGCCCCTTGTCCAGGTACTCCCGGCTGAGTCCGTAGCTGCCGGCAAGTGAAAGCACACCGCTCTTTTTATCGATCAAGAACAGGGTGCAGCCTTTGACTTTCAAAGCATTGGTGACCCCTTCCACCGATGTCAGGACAATTTCTTCAGGGTCCCGGAACGTCGAGATGTATCGGGTGATGCGGATCAGGCTTTCATAGTTCATGACAGGTTTTTCCATGGCGGCCTCCTTTGGGAGAAAGGGTTGATTCATGCCGGCCATCGATATCGGGCGTAGCGAGAAAGTAAGCAATCAGGAAGACTTTGAACGGATGTCACACAACGTTGCGTGATCGGTTCGACGGGTCGGCAGAAGCATAGGGTCGCTGAGCGGATTCGCAGGGTGCGTATGCACGGGATGTATTCAATCAGGTGCTGATGGCGAATGCGCTGATGGCTGGTGGATAAACTATCCCACAGGTTGGCTGCCTTGGCAAGCGATATTCTGGATTGTCGTCTTGCCAGCGCCGCTATCTTCAATTAAAAGAAAGGATGCGATCTCCTCCATTACAGCCCCGCTTCGATCGGCCTCAATTCATACGCTGGCTCGGCGATGAGGCCTTGAAAGCCATCGCCGCGGGTTTATCCGGTCATGCATGGGTGCCGGATCGATCTCACCGGAGAATCGCCAACGCAGTCATTGTGGAGATACGGGTATGGAAGAGAAGTTGGCCGCCATTCATGACCAGGCGCTCCGTATCCTGGAAACGGTTGGCATCAAACTGCATCATGCGGAGCTTATTCAGCGGATTCGACAACCCGGGGTGTCGGTCAAAAACAACACCGTCTTTTTTGCACCGGATTGGGTCATGCAGGCGGTTTGCCGGGCACCCGCGTCATTCACCCTGCATGGCCGTGACCCCTGCCATGACATGGTCATCGGGGGCGACCATGTGAACTGCGCCCCCGGGTACGGATGTGCGGCCATCTGTAAGCCTGACGGCGCTCGGCGCAGTACCGTGATGGCGGATTATGTCCGCATCGCCAAGCTGGTCCACCAATGCCCGCATTTCAAGGTCAACGGCGGCATTCTGGCCCAGCCCTCGGACGTACCGGCAGATCAGAGCCACCTGCTGATGCTTTACGCGGCCATAATCAGTTCGGACAAATGCCTCATGGGGGTCCTGGGTGATCGGTGGCAGATGCAGGCGCTTATGGATTTGGCAGCGATTGCCTTTGGCGGCCGGGCGGCGTTTACCGCCAAGCCGCACCTGTTGACCCTGATCAATACCATCAGCCCGCTACAGATCGATGAAAATGCCCTTGACGCCATGATCATCGCGGCGCAGCATAATCAGCCGTTGATCATTTCACCGTCCCCGGCGGCCGGCACCACCGGCCCCATCGACATGGCGGCCAACATCTCATTGGCCACCGCGGAGGCGCTTGCCGGCATCGCCATCGTCCAGACCCTGAGGCCCGGAACGCCGGTGATTTTCGGCCTGCAGTGCCTGGGCGCCGATTTGAAGAGCGGCAACATCTCCATCGGTTCTCCCGCCTATACCTTGCAGTCCAAATATACCGCAGCATTGGCCCGCATGTACCGCCTGCCCAGTCGCTGTGGCGGTACCCTCACCGATGCCCCGCACCTCACCCCGCAAAGCGGCTACGAAAGCATGTTGAACATGCTGGCGACATTTCAAAACAAGGTGAACTTTATCGTTCACAGCGCCGGTACGCTGGACCGATTTGCAGCCATATCCTATGAAAAATTTATCATGGACACCCAAATCATCGATATGGTGAAGTTTTACGCCGATGATCTGGATGTTAACCCTGACACGCTCAACCTGGAACTGATCAGGAGCGTCGGACCGGGGGGGCAATTTCTCACGACCGGGGACACGTTGAAAAAATGCAGGACGCACGCCTGGAATCCTTTTGTCGGCGTGAGGGGAAACACCGCCGGCGCATCGCCTTCGGATCAATTCTTGACCAGCATTGCCGACCGTCAACGGGTCATGCTGGCTAGCTACTCATCTCCGCCCATGGATCGGGCGCTGCTCGCCGAACTGGACGACTGCATGGTGCGGCAGG
The DNA here is from genome assembly GCF_041551955.1 of Desulfosarcina sp. Taxonomy (GTDB): domain Bacteria; phylum Desulfobacterota; class Desulfobacteria; order Desulfobacterales; family Desulfosarcinaceae; genus Desulfosarcina. Next base: position 22,544 of record NZ_JBFELV010000018.1, on the reverse strand, counting down.
GCGTCGACCGGGGCTGGCTGTCCGCGATATGCAGACAGGCACGGGGGAATTCGCCCCCCAGCAACGCTTAAAACAGGAGGCGGCCATGATCTACGGCAATCGGGATGTCGGCATCAACTATATCCGTACGCGCAGCAACCACACCTGCTATGGCATGGGCATCGGCATCATGGTGCTGGACGATGCCTATCCGGGATTTCCGGGGGACGTGCGCAATGCCAGCGCCTTTCCCTACCCGGTGCAGTACGAGATCGCCGAGGGGGTGGACAACCACACCCTGGTCTGGGAGCCCGACAAAACGCCCTGCCGGGAGCCTATCCTGCGTGCCGCCGCCCGGCTCGAACGCATGGGCTGTCGCGCGGTTGCCGCGGAATGTGGGTATTTTGCCTATTTTCAAAAGGATGTGGCCCGGCATGTGGCCATACCGGTGTTCATGTCCAGCCTGCTTCAGGTGCCCTTTATCCAGCAGGTCATCGGGCCTGACAAGGCCGTGGGCATCGTCTGCGCCCAGAAACGGTTTTTGACCGATGCCCACCTTGAAAACGTGGGCATCGACCTGAACAGCCGGTATATCGTCGCCGGCGCCCAGGATGAATACCGCTGCCGCGAATTTGACAACCTGTGGGATCATGAAAAGCGGCCGGATGTGCCCGCCATATACTACGACAAGGCCGAATCGGACATGATCCGGACGTGTACCGGCTTTTGCAACGCCCACCCAAACATCGGGGCCTTGATGCTCGAGTGCACCGGCATGCAGCCTTTTGCCCGGGCCGTGCAGCGGGCAACGGACCTACCGGTATTCAGCTGGGGCACACTTCTCGACTACGCCTATTCCATCGTGGTGCACCGGGACTACTACGGCCACGTGTAGCGGCAAGGCCGTTTTGAGGCAACGAAAGCCTCATCTCTCAGCCTGCCTTTGACATTCTGTCGATGACCCGTCCCAAGCGCCGGATGGCCGGCGTGGCCTCGTCGGACCAGTTGGCCGCGTTCAGGCGAATGAAATTGCCGTACCGGTCACCGGTGGAAAATAGATGGCCGGGCGTGATGGCGATGCCTTCATCGAGCGCGGTTCGGTAAAGCGCCAACGCATCGATGGATTCAGGCAATTCAATCCACAGCAGATAACCGCCGGCAGGATCGGTGACGCGGATATCCGATGGAAAAAAGCGGATCACCGCCCGTCTCAGTTCGGCCACACGGTCCTGGTAGACCCGGCGAATTCGACGCAGGTGCTTGCGGTAGCCCCCTTCGGCCATGAATTCAGCCACCGCCACCTGGGGCAGGGTGGCCGTGGCCAGGCTGGTGCTGTATTTCAGCCATGCCACCGTGGATCGATATCGTCCGGGGGCGGCCCAGCCCACCCTGAGTCCCGGTGACAATGTCTTGGAAAACGAAGCACACCATAGGACCAGGCCATGGGTATCGAATGCCTTGGCAGACAGGGGCCGTTTGGTGGAAAAATGAATGTCTCCGAAGATATCGTTTTCAATCAAGGGGATGTCGTGGGTTGCCAGCAGCTTGACCAGGGCTTTTTTTCGCTCATCCGGAATACAGCTTCCCAGGGGATTGTTAAAGTTAGAAATAACCAGGCAGGCCTGTACGGAGTTGTTTTCCAAGGCAAAGCCCAGAGCCTCCAGACTGATTCCGTCCCTGGGGTGCGTGGGTATCTCCAGGGCCTTGAGGCCCAGATTCTCCATGTATTGAAACACGTCGAAGCAAATAGGCGATTCCACGGCAACCGTGTCGCCGGGGCGGCAGACGGCCTGCAAACAGCTGGAGACGGCTTCGCCGCAGCCTGAGGTGATGATGATTTCGTCGGCGTCCAGGGTGCAGCCGGCGACAACCGCATGCCGGACGATTTGCTGGCGAAGGGGTTTGTTGCCGGGCGGTGCCATATACAATCCGGCGCGATCCCCCATGCGGCGGGCCGCCGACGCCATGATCCGGTTCAGCTGACGGGTGGCCGTGAGCTCTTGGGCCGGGTGGGCCGCGCCCAGCTGGGTCAACTTCGGGTTAAGGGTGTCCCGCAGGACGATCATGGTAATCAGCTCGCGCATGCCGACCGTGCTGGGGTCCGGTTCGGGATCGGAGAGCGCCGGTTCGCGGGGCGCGCTGGGCAGCTGGCTGCTGACATAAAACCCCGATCGTGGCCGGGGTATCAACAGGCCGCGCGCCTCCAACAGGTAGTAAGCTTTGAGTATCGTGGTGATACTGACCTTCCACTGCTGGCTCAACTTGCGCACCGACGGTGCCGCCGCTCCCGGGCCGAAAGCCCCTTCTTCGATCAGGCGGGTCAACTGGTCGGCGACCTGTTGATATTTCGGTGTTTTACCCATGGGCGACCCCTCGATCGAACCATTTCATGGTTTAAATCAGTACAATTGTGTTGTTTCACAACCAGTACAGATAGAAAATTATCACAACTGTACTGATAACAAAACATGTTTTTTGTGGCTGTTATTCTTTTTTTGGGCATAGTATTCTTGATCTCAGGGTAACGAAGGTTGCCCGCAGCATGGATGCCTTGGATCTGCAATGTTGCCGATTAAAGGCAACGCCGGGCGCCACCGGCTGCTTGGGTATACCGCTTTAACGATCCTGCCACCGTGAAGGGCAGGGTGAGGAGGCAGCAATGAATCATCAACTTCTGGAAACCGGCAGCATGGTGGGTGCCCGAAAGCGATTTGTCCTATCCAACCTGAGTGCACCGGACACGATGGTCGATCTGGCCGCCGGGCAGGGCTGGGGGTTGAAGGGAAAACGCCGGCAGCAAACGCTGTTTTGCCTTCAGGGAAGTGTGTGGGTTACTCAAGAGTGCGATATCCGTGACTACGTACTTGAGGAGGGCGATGCGTTTATGGTCACGCTTCCGGGCCTGGTGTTGGTCAGGGCCCTCACGCCGGCGCGCATCGGCTATGCCGAAAGCATGATGCTAGAGCCATTTAGGGGGCGTTTCAGCCAAACGGTTTTTAACTAATGCCCATTCACAAACGGTATCATTCGGCCCAGGCCGGCGTCCTCACTCCGCTGAGCACGCAGTGACGCTTCAGTGCGATCTTCGACGCAGCGCTGCTAAGCCTCCGGTTTCAACATCGTTGCGGCCTTGGCCTGAGCCAAAATCTACCATTTTCAGATTAGCAAAAGCGCATGGATAAAATTAACGAAAATCGACTGGCCGTGCTGATGCTTCTTGCGGCGGCCATCTTCTGGAGCACCAGCGGGGTGCTCATCAAGATGGTCACGCTCCATCCCATGGCCATTGCCGGCTGGCGCAGCTTGATTGCCGGCGTCGTTATCCTGCTGCTGTGCAGAAAAGAGGTCAGAATCTCTTGGGGCATCAACCCGGTTCTCGCCGCAATCTGCATGGGCCTGTTCTGCATCTGTTTCGTGGTTGCCACCAAGCTCACCACGGCAGCCAACGCCATTGTCCTCCAGTATGCGGCCTCGGCCTATGTGGCCATCCTGGCGCCCCGAATGCTCGGTGAGCCCACCCGGCGGCAGGACTGGTATTTGTTGTCGGTGGTCGTCGCCGGCATCGGGCTCTTTTTTTTCGATACGCTTTCCCTTCGGGGCACCGTAGGCATTTTGGTGGGCATGGTTGGGTCGGTCTTTTGGGCCGGTGCCATGATTTTTCTGCGAAAATCCCGCCATGGCTCAACCGCCTGGCCTATCGCCCTGGGCAATTTCATAGCCGCGGGCCTGTGTCTACCGTTTATGTTCCGGCAGGCCCCCACGTCAATGGACTGGCTTGGCCTGGCAGGGTTGGGCGTCATTTCGCTGGGGGCCGGCTACGCCGTTTTTGCCTATGCCATTAAGCGGGTCCGGGCTCTCGAGGCGACGCTGATCCCGTCCATCGAACCCTTGATCAATCCTATGTGGGTCTTTCTGGCCACCGGTGAAGCACCGGGCATATGGGCCTTTACCGGTGGCACCCTGGTGTTGGCAGCGGTGACGGTTCGCGGAGTGGTCTCGGCATACCACGGTCGGGTCCCACCTCGCCCGGTCAAACCGATGCCGCTGGTCTGCACAACGGGGTAGTCGATTTTTTTCCAAACTGACCCACCACCATTTTTTACTCGCCTTTATTGTTGCTATAATGTTAACAATGTTACCACAACGTAAACATTCGTTTTGTTGCATTTATGGTAACATACTATTTAGTCTATTGTAATAATTGATAAAAGATTCTGGTATGCGGTTTGCTATATCGCTTGGGTAAACCGGCTACGAACCAGCGTCTGGCCTGGCCACCAAATAAGGATTGGGCTCGCATTGAAAGAGAAAGGCGTGTTATTATCGATCCCATCCAAGCGGTCTATAAAGTGCTTGTGGCAGGTAGACGGGCGCTGAACATCATGGATTTAAAAGGAGGTTGTCATGACCACTGAATCTGTTACACTGAAAGGCAATGCATTTCACCTGGCGAATTCTGTCGACTATGCTGACGATTCCGTCGTCAGCAAAACCTTGCTGAAGAAGACTACCGGAAACATCACCCTTTTCGCTTTCGACGCCGGCCAGGGCCTCAGCGAACACACGGCCCCTTTCGATGCGGTGGTCTATATTCTCGACGGCCAGGCCCGGATCACCATCGGTGGCGAGCCCCGCAGCGTGAGCCAAGGCGAAATGCTGATCATGCCGGCCAATATCTCCCACGCGCTGCATGCGGAGCAGCGTTTTAAAATGCTGTTGGTGATGATCCGGGGCGAGTAGTGCTTGCAGCCCATGGAAAGGATGGACATCTTACAGCCACACCCGTAAATAAGCCAATCAGCAAAGACAAGGAGGGACGCTATGTTTTGTTATCAATGTGAACAGACCGCTAAAGGAACCGGCTGCACTATCCAGGGTGTTTGCGGCAAGCAGCCCGAGATCGCCGCGCTGCAGGACCTGCTGCTCTACTCACTCATGGGTTTGTCCCAGGTGGCAGTGGCGGGTCGCCAAGCCGGCGTTTCCGACGCGGATGTCAACATCTTCACCGTCAAGGCCGCCTTTTCCACCTTGACCAATGTGGACTTCGATCCTGACCGTTTCGTGGACCTGATCAATCAGGCGGTCACCAAGCGGGAAGGATTGAAGGCCAAGGTTCAGGCGGCCGGCGGCAATGGTGCCTGGGCGGACGGCGCCGCCACTTTCGAGCCCCAAGCCACCCTCGAGGCCCTGGTGGCCCAGGCTGAGCAGGTGGGGTTGAAATCCTATCCGGGCGACAACCCAGATGTTCTGTCGCTGAAGCACACCGTACTGTTCGGCATTAAGGGCGTCAGCGCATATGCCGACCACGCGCTGGTTCTGGGACAGGAGGACGAAAGCGTCTATGCGTTCGTCCACGAAGGATTGGCTGCCATTCAGCGCGACGACATGGGCGTTGACGAATGGGTCACCATGGCCCTGCGCTGCGGCGAAGCTGCCTACAAGGCCATGGAACGGCTGGACGCGGGTAATACGGAGACCTACGGCCACCCGGTACCCACCCGGGTGCCGCTGGGTTACAAGCAGGGCAAGGCCATCCTGGTTTCCGGACACGACTTGAAAGACCTGGAGGAGCTGCTCAAGCAGACCCAGGGGACGGGAATCAATATCTACACCCACGGGGAGATGCTTGCGACCCACGGCTATCCCAAACTGAAGGCATACCCCCATTTTTACGGCCAGTTCGGCACGGCCTGGCAAAAGCAGACCAAGGAGTTCTCCGAGTTTCCCGGTGCCATTTTGATGACCACCAACTGCATCCAGCGACCCAAAAATGACTACAAGGCCAACCTGTTCACCAGCGGCATGGTGGGCTGGCCGGATATTCCCCACATCTCCGACCTGAACTTCAAGCCGGTCATCGACCGGGCCCTGGCGCTTCCGGGCTTTTCGGAAGATCATGTGGATCAGGAGGTCACCGTGGGATTTGCCCGAAATGCGGTGCTCGGCGTGGCCGACAAGGTCATCGAGGCGGTCCAGGCCGGCAATATCCGGCATTTTTTCCTGGTCGCCGGCTGCGACGGCGCCAAACCGGGTCGCAACTACTACACCGAATTCGTAGAAAAGGTTCCCAAGGACTGTATCGTTTTGACCCTGGCCTGCGGCAAATACCGCTTTTTCGACATGGATCTCGGCGATATCGGCGGCATTCCCCGGCTGCTTGACGCCGGCCAGTGCAACGATGCCTATTCAGCCGTACAGATCGCCACGGCCCTGTCCAAGGCGTTCAATGTCGGGGTCAATGAACTGCCCCTATCGCTGATTATTTCCTGGTATGAACAAAAAGCGGTGTGCGTGCTGCTGGCCCTGCTTCATTTGGGAATCAAGGGCATCCGTCTGGGGCCGTCGCTGCCGGCGTTCCTCACGCCCAATGTGCTCGACACCCTGGTGAAGAATTTCGACATCAAGCCCATCGGCACGGCCGATGAGGACTTAAAGGCCATTTTGGGCTGATCGATTCCGGATGGGCCGACTAAAAAAAGGGGCTGCCCGCTACGATTGCGGCAGCCCCTTTTGCGAATTGGTCGACGATCAATTGTTGTTTTTAGAAGGGAATGTCATCCTCTTTGTCATTCTGGTAGGGCTGCTGGGGGTAACCCTGATCCTGTTGATAGCCGCCACCGCCGCCACCACCGCTGACTGCCGCCGACCGGGGCCCACCGCCGCCGCCCTCGCGGGTACCAAGCATCTGCATGGTGCCGTTGAAGCCGTCAATCACGACTTCGGTGGTATAGCGGTCCTGCCCGTCCTGACCCTGCCATTTGCGGGTCTGCAGCTTTCCTTCGATGTAGACCTGCCGCCCCTTGGAGAGGTACTCACCGCAGATTTCGGCCAGTTTGCCGAACACCACCACCCGATGCCACTCGGTTTTTTCGCGCTTCTCTCCGCTGTTTTTGTCTTTCCAGGATTCAGACGTTGCAATGGAAAAATTGGCTATCGGTCTGCCGTCGGCGGTATACCTGATCTCAGGATCCTGTCCCAAATTGCCCACCAAGATGACTTTATTAATACCCCCCGCCATAAGTTACCTTCCTTTCTTGGAATTACACCAAAGTCATTTCAACTATCAGAAGCTGCGAGCTTAGCCTGTAACTATAAAAAAATCAAATTGCAGGCTTGGTTTTTTTTTAAAGCGCCAGTGCTGACGAAGAAAAACGACCAGCTGCCGATGGGAACTGGCTTGAAAACAACCGATTGTAAAATAGAAGGGCGGCCACCGGTGCAATTGCGGCGACGTGTTCAGGTATTCAGCTCAGACTAGCTTTGCGGAGCCCGGCAACGATCTTTTCGCGGTGGTTGGGGTTTCGATAGGCCTGGCCATAAAATTCGACCCGGAAAAAAGGCGAAAGACGCAGGATTTTGGCTTTCTCGGCTTTGGCCTTTTCCAGTTGATTGGAATTGCCATAGATAGCGGCCAAAATAATATGGGCGCCCAAGAAGGTTGGCCATTTGGTTGCCGCCTGCTTTAGCCAATCAATCGCCTTGTCGTCATCACCATTGAGAAAGTGGGCAATACCGACATTCATATATCCTCCCGGAGAGATATCGGGGTCAAATTTAAAATGCTTTTCGTACCACGCAAGAGATTCATCGGGGAGGCCGGAATATAACAGTACGGCGGCCATATGCCGATAGCTGACGAAGTCGTTCGGGTTCAGATCAATGGCTTTTTGAAGCTCGCTCTTGGCAAGATCATACTCTCCGAACCGCATGTAAATATAGCCCAATTCTCCATGGGCGCTGGCGTTGGAATTATCCAACTGGACGGCTTTTTTGGCCAGATCAAGTGCCTCCTGGAGCACCACGTTGGGAAATTCAGTGTAACCGAAGTTAACAGCATGTTCTCTTACTTTGGCCAGCCCCACATAAGCAGCTGCAAAATTGGGGTCAAGCGTTATGGCATTTTGAAATAGTTGTCGTGCTTTTATATTTCCGTCGAGTGTCCGTTGATAGTGATGGTGATAGGCCTGCAGGTAATAATCGTAGGCTCCCAGATTGGCCGTGCCCTTGCGCATGGCCAAAGCCCGTTCCGATTGATTCACCTTTACAGCCAGCTTTTTGACCGTTGTCTCTACGATTTCATCCTGCAGTTCGAAAATATCCTCGATTGAACGAGAGAATCGATGGGCCCAAATATGATTCCCGCTGGCGGTATCGATGAGCTGCGCATTGATACGGACATGGTCGCCCGCTTTTTGAATGCTGCCTTCAAGAATGTACTTCACCCGCAGCGTTTTTCCCAGCGCTGTGATATCGGGTGATTGCCCTTTGTACTTAAAGGTGGTGTGGCTCGCCGTAACGGCCAACCCGCTAAATTTGGACAAGTCGGTGATGATGTCATCGGTGATCCCGTCGCTGAAATAGACTTGGTCGGGATCGTCGCTCAAATTCTCAAAGGGCAATACAGCGATCGAGGGTTTGCCGGGGGGCAGCTTGACCATCGGGCTACCAAGATTCTCACTCAACTGATGGGAGCGGCTTTTGGATTGATAGACGACGACCGCAACGGCAGTGATTAATACAAGGACGACCACAACGGCTGCGTTCAAATAGGCTTTTTGGGGTGTCGGCCGTGCCGTGGCCGCGATCGAGCAACTGGCCGCATGGGGATCCTTCCAAATTCTGAATACGGGAATGGGGGTGGCGATGTTTTTTACGGCTTGCCTGCCTATAAATTCGCACCCCACGGGGACCTTGTTTTGAATTTGCTCGTAGGCGCTGCCCGATATGCAAATGCCGCCGCCCGCTGCCAGCCCTTCCATTCTGGCCGCGATATTGACGCCGTCACCGTAAATGCGATCCCCATCTTCGATCACATCACCCAAATTGATGCCGATTCTGAAAGCCATTTGACGGTCGTCGGGCCGTTCGTCATTAATTGTTTTCAGCTCATCTTGAATCTCGAGGGCGCATTGAACGGCATCGACAACACTGGTAAAATCTGCCAGAAGGTTGTCGCCCGGCGAATCGATCACGCGGCCATGATGACCCACGATCATTCGGCTGATGATCTTGCGGCAGGCCTTGAGCGTGACCACCGTGTCGGCCTCGTCCAGGCGCATCAAACGGCTGTAGCCTTCGACATCGGCGCTCAAGATTGCCGTGAGCTTTCTATTGAATTGAAGATCGGGCATATATTAATTTTTCTGCAAATAGGCCATAGGCTATCGTTTATTCTTATGGGTGGCACGTTCGCTTCAACACAGGTTAATCCCAACCCAAGTAGAGATTTCCATCGATAATTTTCCACTCTTCAGGGTTTTCATCGGCAACCTTGCCGGCGATTAGACTGACCGCTCAGAACCCCCCATGTTTAGGTGCATATTTTTGAGGATTGGCCGCGAAGAGATCACGGTGTTCGGGCGTCGAGAAATACCAGCTGGCCTCGTTCCAATCATGAACATAGTCGCTGTTGCCTTTGACCGCGCGATGCTCCGTGAAATAGGCGACCGGATCGTACCCCTTTATCGCCACACCATATATTTTCATGGTCGCCGCATCCATGGCAAAAATGGCGCCATTGCTGATAGACAGAAACGTGGTGGTTAAAAGAACCGCAAGGCTTTTATTTATTCGTTCATTAAAAAGTATCATTTATTGCCTCCTCATCTCGATGAGACGCGTCATCTATCGGGGGAGATTAGTGGATACGGAATGGCCAGGAACGAAGGGGTGGAAGGCGATTCAGGTAGCGCAAGTGAAGAATTTACAGGAGATACAGTGGGAATGATCATTCACCCCATCATAAAATGCTACATTGTGGTGGCGTGTCAATCTGTTGCCGAAATTTTTAAGGAGGTGTTCACAGCGCTGCGAAGGGGGTGATTGGCGTACTGGTAGATGCCAACCGATTAGATTCAATAATAGACCGTCGGTTTGACTACCGCTTTTTAGTCAGCCAGGTCAACATGCGGCCGGCCAGTGGTTTTTTGGCTTGGATGGCCGCGTGGGGGCACACCTCTATACAACAATAGCAGCGAATACACGTGTCGGTGTTAATGGTTATTCCCCGGTCCGTGTAGGAGATGGCTTGGGCCGGGCAATACTTCCAACACTCCCCGCACAGTTTGCAGGTCTTATTGTCCGGCACGGGCTGCTGAATGACGAACTTGCGCATGAACCGGCCCAGAAATTCGGGCCCCATGGTGAGCGAGCCCAGTTCCGGGAATTGATAGTCGTTCAGGATGTTCAGGTCTCCGCTGATATGAACCCTGCCGTCATATACCCCCATCGCCCTGGCATTGCGCTGGGTTTCCAGGGTGTCGGGATTCAGTCCCACCTGAAGGCAGACCGCATGATCCACGGCGTGGGCGTTTTTCCCGCCGATCAGCAGTCCCAGTTCCCGGGGGGTGCCGCTTTTGCCCGGGCCCTGGCCTTCCATGGCCAGGATGCCGTCTATGATGGTATAGGCCGGACCCACGGCTTCGAAGATACTCACGATCAAGCGCCCGAACATCTGCCGATCCACGCCTGTGCGCATGTGCCATTCGGGTTTTTTCAGGCCCACAATGCAGCCGAACAGGTTTTTTACCCCCAGTGTTAGCATCATCTGGGTGTGGGTCTTGAGCTTGGCCAGGTTGATGACCACATCGGCTTCCATGGCATCCTTGGCAATATCGATGCTGCCGAAAGGTTCACCCACGTCCACCGCCATGGTTTTTTCAAAGGGCGCGACCGTTACGTCGAGGCCTTTGAGCATTTCCTCATAGCCGCCTTTTTTCAACAGTTTAGAGAAACTGCCCATGGCCGGACTGTCCGATATCTGGACGCGGGCCCCTTTCTCCAACGCGAATTCGGCCGCCGCCTTGACGATCATCGGGTGGGTGGTCACCGCCTTGTCCGGAGCTGCCGGAGCGAGAAAGTTCGGTTTGATCAATACCCGGGTGCCAACGTCGATGGTCGGCCCCTCAGCGGATCCCAGCATCTCAAAAATGATGGGCCGAAGCACTTGGTAATGGTAAGTCGATTGTCGGATATGGACGGTGGACATGCCTGTGGTGCTCTCTAAAAACAGCTAAATTGCGCTAAAAATCGAATGTTTACAAGTACAGGAGCAGCTGATAAAGTGCGTTTATTAGGGCAACTTAGTATTGATGCACCGGTTAATCAAGTCCTTTCCCCGCCCAGAGAGAACCCCAACCAATGACAGATCCATTCACCGGAAAAGTGAATACGGATCATGTTGACGACCGCGCATTTCACAAGCGTGTTCGCCGCCATGTTGCCGGCCGTATTCGAAAGTACTTTGCAGTCACCGCCCCGGGCGTCGAGGAGATCTGCCGGCAGGAGCTGATCGACCTGGGCTTCGACCCCAGCGTCATGTCTGTAGATACCGGTGGAGTGGCTTTTTCCGGACGGCTGGCTGACTGCCAGCGCGCCAACCTGCATCTGCGCACGGCTACGCGTATTCTTATGCGCATCGAGGCCTTCAGCGCCACCAACCTGCGCCGGCTGGAGAAAAAAGCCGGCGATATCGCCTGGGAGCTGTTTCTCCCGCCGGGGCTCCTGCCTGCTGTGAAGGTAAGCAGCCGCCGTTCCAGGCTCTACCACACAGCGGCCATTGCCCGGAGCATTGGCGACAGCATCACCCGCCGATTGGATGGGGCTGAGCGACCGCCGTCGCCCGTATTCCCCCAGACCCTGTTTGTACGTGCGGTGGAAGACCGGTTTACGCTCTCCCTGGACAGCAGCGGGGAGCCGCTTTACAAACGCGGCCTGAAAGCGGGCCCGGCAGTCGCGCCCATTCGGGAAAACCTGGCGGCAGCCATACTCATGGCCGCCGGTTACGACCCACGACGCCCCCTTGTGGATCCCTTGTGCGGGTCCGGGACCTTTTCCCTGGAGGCGGCCATGATCGCCAAACAGATGGCACCGGGCCTTAAGCGGGAGTTTGCCTTCATGGGGTGGCCGGCTTTCTCCGAAGGCCAGTGGGGGTTTATCAAGCGGGAGGCCGAATCAACCGTGCAGGATTTGATGCAACCCTTGATTTATGCATCAGACATCGATGCAGGCTCCTGTGACCGGCTGGCAGGCATGATCGCCGGCAACGGGTTGTCGGATGCCGTCAAGGTGGTGCATAAAGATTTTTTCCAGTGCGCGGCCGATCAGTATGGCCACGGCACGGGGCTGGTGGTGATCAACCCGCCATATGGCATCCGCATCGGCTCGGCCAAAAAGGCGGATGCGCTCTTTAAGACTATCGGCCGACACCTGGAACAGCGATTCAAGGGATGGACAGTCGCCATGATCGCTCCCAGACCTGATCTGGCCCGTTCACTGCCCTTTCCGGCCAGCCGGCTGCCGTTGTACCATGGGGGATTGAAGCTGACCCTGGTATTGGGGGATGTCCCATAAAATGAATGTTCCAGCGTTCTTTTATGATTTTTTCTTTAGCTTGGCCCAGGCATCCCGAAGGGTAACCGTACGGTTGAACACCAGCGCGCCGGGCTTCGAATCCTTCACATCCACGCAAAAATAACCCATGCGCTCAAACTGGCAGAAGTAACCCGGACCGGCATCGGCTAAGCACGGTTCCAGCTTGCAGCTGCGCAGCACCTCCAAGGCCTCTGGGTTGATGAAATCCATGTAGGTCTTGCCGTTTACCTTTTCGTCCGGGTTGGCCTTGCTAAAAAGGCGGTCGTACAGCCGCACTTCGGCGTCCACGGCGTGGGCGGCCGACACCCAGTGCAGGGTGGCCTTGACCTTGCGGCCGTCTGGGGCGTCACCCCCGCGGGTGGCTGGATCGTAAGTGCAGCGCAGCTCGACGACCTCGCCGGTCTTCTCGTCCTTGATCACCTCGGTGCAGGTCACGAAGAAGGCGTAGCGCAGCCGCACCTCACGGCCCGGCCCCAAGCGGAAGAATTTTTTGGGCGGGTTTTCCATGAAATCATCCCGCTCAATGTAGATTTCACTGGAAAAGGGGGCCTTGCGCACACCGGCATCCGGGTCTTCGGGATTGTTGACCGCCTCCAGTTCGTCCACCTGGCCTTCGGGATAATTTTCAATAACCACTTTCAGGGGCCGCAGGACCCCCATGGCTCGGGGGGCCCGTTTGTTGAGGTCCTCGCGGACGCTGAACTCCAGCAGGGCCACATCCACCACGCTGTCACGCTTGGCCAGGCCGATGCGGTCGCAGAAGTTGCGGAGGGCTTCGGGGGTGTAGCCGCGGCGCCGCAGGCCGCAGATGGTGGGCAGGCGCGGATCGTCCCACCCGTTCACATGACCTTCGTCCACCAGCTGGATCAGTTTGCGTTTGCTCAGCACCGTGTAGCTCAGGTTCAGCCGTGCGAACTCTATTTGTTGGGGGTGGCAGGGGGCGTCCACATGGTCCAGCACCCAGTCGTAGAGGGCGCGGTTGTTTTCGAATTCCAGGGTGCACAGACTGTGGGTAATGCCCTCGATGCTGTCGGACAGGCAGTGGGTGAAGTCGTACATGGGATAGATGCACCAGGTGTCGCCGGTCCGGTGGTGGCTGGTCTTGCGGATGCGGTACAAAGTGGGGTCGCGCATGATCAGGTTGGGGTGGCCCATGTCGATTTTGGCCCGCAGCACCCGGGAGCCATCTTCGAACTCGCCGGCGCGCATACGCTGGAACAGGTTCAGGTTCTCTTCCACGCTGCGGTTTCGCCAGGGGCTGTTCGTTCCCGCTTCGGTGAGGGTGCCCCGGTACTGACGGATTTCGTCGGCGTTCAGGTCGTCCACATAGGCGTTGCCGGTCCGGATGAGATGAACCGCAAAATCGTAAAGCTGTTCGAAATAATCCGAGGCATAGTGCAGGCGGTTATCCCAGTCGAACCCCAGCCAGCGAACGTCGGCCATGATGGCGTCCACATACTCCACGTCCTCCTTGGTGGGGTTGGTGTCGTCGAAGCGCAGGTTGCAGGTGCCGTTGTAGGTGGTGGCCAGCCCGAAGTTCAGGCAGATGGATTTCGCGTGGCCGATGTGCAGGTAGCCGTTGGGTTCCGGGGGAAACCGGGTGGCCAGCCGGCCATCGTTTTTGTTGGTTTTCAGATCCGCTTCGATAATCGTGGTGATAAAGTTGGATCCGTGCGTGGTTTCGTTTTCCGTCATCTTCTTTCCTTGGCTTTTCCCAGGCACACTCCAGCTGCCTGCAATGGTTGACTGATCCGATCGGCGGCTGCGGAAATCGCACGCCAGCCGGACCTGAATATCGCAAAAAGCATAGGGGGTGTCAAACGGACTCGGTCGATTGCAGTTGATTTTTTCTGTCGATAACTTACGGTATCCACATCAACTGAGGATAATTGCTGTTGAACATTCTCGATACCACTCATGATCAGTTTGTCGATGCCTTTCGCCGGCGATATGGCAAAGGAAGTCACATCAGCACCCCGGTGTACCGTCGTGTGATGAAAACCGGGAAAACGGCATTTCACGACTTAGCCTCCTTTGCCGGACTGGCCGGCCTGGCCGGTCAATTGGAAGCCGACCTGGTGCTTTCAATGGGTCGGCTGGTCAAGCGGGTGTCAGACGGCAAGGCCATTAAATTCGTTACCCGCCTGGCGGATGACCTGGACATCGAGTCGGTGGTCATCCCCATGTTCCGGCGCCACACCCTATGTGTGTCCAGCCAGGTGGGATGCCGCATGGGATGCCGCTTCTGCCGGACCGGCAAGATGGGGCTGCTTCGCAACCTCACCGCGGCGGAAATCGTCGGCCAGGTGTATATCGCCAGGCATCAACTGGGGATCGACATCCGCAATGTCGTCTTCATGGGCATGGGCGAACCGCTGGATAATCTGGACAATGTGATTCAGGCTATTCGGGTAATGGCGGATCAGCGGGGGATGGACATTGCCCGGCGCTATATCACTGTGTCCAGCGTTGGTCTCACCGCCGGCATCGACCGACTCGCCCGGTTGGACGGCACGCCGGTAAATTTGGCCGTCTCCTTAAACGCACCCAACGATGACATACGGTCGCGGCTCATGCCCGTCAATCGGATCATCCCCATGGCCGTGTTGCAAGCCTCGCTGCTCAGATACCCGCTGGCCAAAAAATCCGCTTTGTTCATGGGGTATGTGCTGGTTGAAGGCATCAACGACCGACGGGAGCACGCCAAAGCACTGGCGCGATACCTGGCGCCCATGACGGTCAAACTGAACCTGATTGCCTACAATCCGGCGCCCGGCAGTGAATGGCGACCCCCGTCTGCGGATGTATACGAACGGTTTCACGCGTGGCTGGTGGCAGAAAAGGTGTTCGTTCGAAGGCGCGGTGAAAAAGGCGGCCGCATCATGGCAGCCTGCGGTCAACTTGGCGGGAAGAACACGTCTTTCGACGGTTGACCGCATGTGAAATCCTAATGGTTATTGGCACCCGCTTGAGAAAAGTTGATCATGCAGCACACTGTGCCCTTGAATAGAGGCAAAATAGAGCTTATCTTTGTTTTGAATCGGCAGGAAACGCCATTGACCTGACGATTTTGACACCCTCCGATACGAAAAGGGGAAATCATGAACCAACCCATGATTTCCCCTTAATTTCTTTTACCGTTCGGTTACATGGTTTTCCCGGCATGCATGACCGGCCGCCAGAAGGGGCGAAAAATCGTCTCCAGTGGGACGCACGTCACGATTTCCGGTAATGCATCATGCGAGCCAAACCGGGCCATATCAGGCATGGGTAGATTACCGGGAGGCCGAGCGCATGGCCTATTGGAACGGTTCGAAGGTGATGGTTTGGCCGCCGATAGCGGCCTCGACCATCAGGCCGCCGATGGCATGAACAAAAACGGCCATTCCCTTGCGATAGCTGATGGGAGCCTGCTTGCCGGTAGACGGCCCGGCGCTGGCACCTGCTGTCGTGCCCATGGATCCGGCCTGCGCCTGGGCACCGGCCGTGATGACCACCGCGGATGTATTGGCGTCAAACTCGAAGCTTCCACGGGTAAATTCATCGTAAGCGCGTTGATCCTCGAAAAAGATGATCTCTCGGAAGGCTTGACCGCCGAATTGATATCCAATCGACATTTTGGCCAGCGTCGCTGTTCCGGTAGCCGTGTTACCCCGATATACCTTCCCTTTGCCGTATGCACCCCCAACGACGATGCCTCCTTTGCCGACAGTGGGAAAGACCGCGTAACCATAGGCCGTTTCAAAAAATGGCATCACGGCAGGGGATTTTTTGAATACTGCGATGGTGTCGGCGTGGCTGTCGGCAATGACCGAAACCGGCGCCGCAGCTAGCACCATCATGACAGTCAGACAAAAAAAACCAAGGCGTTTCATATGGAACCCTTTCGATTTCGCAAGTGACGGTCAGGCCAGCGCCTCCTGAAACGGCGTCAGGCCCACCCGCTCAATCATTTTGCCTAAACGCTCGCCCTTCGTGGCATTTTCCTTGTAATACTGAACGGTTTGGTCGATAGCGACCAGGACCTGCCTGTCATCCAGTCCGGAAACCAGTTCCTGTGCGATGCGCGGCTCGGCGCCCACATTGCCGCCGATGACGATCTGCCAGCCATCCTTGAGGCCGATCAGTCCGATGTCCCGCACCCAGGATTCGGAGCAACTCAGGTGGCAGCCGGAAACGGCCATTTTGAATTTGCCGGGCAGCTCCAGGCTATGATATTTTTTATCCAGGGTCATGCCCATGCCCAGGGCATCCTGTTTGCCCAGGCGGCAGTAGGTGTCTCCCGGACATGCCCGCACGCTTCGTACACACAACCCCACCGCGGCTCCCTTGTCCAGCTGCAGTTCGTTCCAGGCGGCATCGATGTGCTCCTCCTTCAACCCCACCAAGACCACCCGGGCTGCTCCGGTGATCTTGATTGCCTGCGCATCGTATTTTTCGGCTACATCGGCGATGGTTCGCAGCAGCTGAGGGGTGACCAAACCGCAGGGAATATGCGGGGCGATCGCATAGGTCTCTTTGTCGCGCTGCAAAATGGCGCCTTTTTCTCCTAGTTTCAGCATCTTTTCCTCCTTGTGGGGCTGACGGACCTGTTAAGATCTAATTAACTATAGATAACTATTAATTAAAATGGATACTCCATCGTAAAGCACCGCCGACGGTGCTCGGTATTCAAAATCATAGTCCATTTTGATCAACCCATTCGGGGGCCGGTTGCCAATTGCAGAATCTATTCAGAGGGATGGCTTTTGTCAAATGGTGTTCTCTTTAGCAACCGCCGCATGATCATCGAAAACCACACCGAAGGGGCCTGTTCATAAGGGAAAGCGCGTGTGAATGCAATCGGCAAGTTGACCTAATGTCCATCGTTGCTGAAACGGTGGCCTTTTCATCGGTCTCTGACCATGGCTTGCCATCTTCGCCGAAACCGTTTGCCGGGAACACCGGTGTTACGGTCGTTTCCGCCATAGACAATTCGGCCAGCCGTGTGAGAATATTTTTCAGGTTTCGTATTGACGCCGTGGCGGCCCGGGAATACTATAAAAAAATAAGTCGATGTGTTTTCTCAATATTATTTCCATATCTATGATCCCCCAATCCGGATGGCATTGAACCGTGCAGCGCGAAGCGTTGCAGCGTTTCAATTCTGCGTGATGAACACTGCATGTCAACAGGAGGAGAAAAAAATGAAGAAAGCAGCCGTTGTGTGTTTCGCCGTATCAATGGTCCTCGCCTTTTCCCTGTCTGGCCAGGCCGAAACCCTCGAATTGCTCACCTGGGAAGGGTACGCCCCCAAGGAACTGATGGACAAATTCGAGAAGGAGACCGGAATTACGGTAAAGCCGACCTATTCTAACAACGAGGAGATTATTGCCAAGCTTCGGGCCACCCGCGGCGCAGGGTTCGATCTGGCCCAGCCCAGCCAGGACCGGATATCGTCGGTACAGGCCAAGTACAAACTTTACCAGCCGATCGATTTTACGAAGGTAGACACCGCCCTGATCGTTCCCTCCATGCTGGAGGCGGTGAAGAAAAACACCATGGTCGGTGACAAGAGCTATGCCGTTCCCCATGTTTACGGCACCTCCGGGCTGATCGTGAACCGAAAATATGCGCCCGATGCATCAGATTACAAAGACCTGCTCAACCCCGCCTACAGCGGCAGGGTCAGCTATCGGCTCAAACGCCCCACGCTGATCGGCATCGCCTTTTCCATGCAGCAGGATCCCTTTGTGCTTTACGCCAACCCGACAAGCTATGAAAAGTTGATGGAAAGGGTCGGTGAAAAACTGATCGAGGGCAAGGGGCTGGTAAAAAATTACTGGACCAACGGAGACGCCTTGTTGCAGTCCATGCGTTCGGAAGAGGTGTTCGTTGCCATGGCCTGGGACAACGGCGGATGGAAAATGCATGTCGAAAATCCGGATATCGATTTCGTGGCTCCAAAAAGCGGCGCCCTGGGCTGGATCGACACCTTCACCATTCCGGCCAAGGCCAAAAACGTCGAGGCGGCTTATCAATGGATCAATTTCATGATGAAGCCGGAGAACGCAGCGATGTTCACCAATAAGGAAAAATACGGCACCGCGTCCGCCGGGGCCATCGAGTATTACGATGCGGAGGTCAAAGCCAATTTCCAGCGTAGTTTTTCCCAGGCCGATATTGACAACATCAAGTGGTACCCGCCGGTTCCCGCCAAGCTGGAATCGATTGAAGGGTTGATACTAGACAAAGTCAAGGCCGCCAACTAGCACGCGTCCATCCAGAGGTGGCATTTTGAGGCCCGGATCTGCGTTCTGTGGTTATTGAGGTCCGCGACGTCGCCGGGCTACGCCTGTGGTTTCAATAACCGTGCGGCCTTGATCTGAGCCTCAACCTACCTCCTCTGGACGAACACGGATGAGACCTCGATGCAGCAACGGATACGCCTCCGGTTGCGGAAAGGCTGCGGTTTAGGCCTGAACCGTAACCGACCCTTTCTGGACGGACACGGCGCAGAAACGAAATGCGATCAATATGGCATTAGACCTGTCGGTTGAAAAGGTATCCAAAATGTTCGGCGATTTTACCGCCGTGAACGAAGTCTCCTTTGCGGTGGAGCAGGGACGCTTTTTCTCAATCTTAGGCCCGTCGGGATGCGGGAAAACCACGCTGCTGAGAATGATCGCCGGATTTATCGAACCCACCGGGGGGCGGATTCTCATCCGCGGCAGCGACATGGCCAACCTGCCGCCCAACCGCCGGCCGGTGAACCTGATCTTTCAACACCTGGCCCTGTTTCCAATGATGAACGTGGCCCAGAATGTCGCCTTCGGCCTCCAACGGCGTAAGGAGAAAAAGCCCGATGTCGATAGGAAGGTGGCGGACATCCTGGAACGGGTGGGGCTGCCGGGCTTCGGCAGCAAAAAGATCGACCAGCTGTCCGGCGGCCAGAAACAGCGGGTGGCCATTGCCCGCTGCCTGGTCCTGGATCCTGCCGTGCTGCTGCTGGACGAACCCCTGGGGGCGCTGGATCTTAAGCTTCGCGAACAGATGAAAGTGGAACTGAAGAAGTTGCAGGCCCAGGTGGGGACGACCTTCATCTACATCACCCACGACCAGTCGGAGGCCTTGGTCATGTCCGACCACGTAGCCGTGATGAACAATGGTCGGTTCGAACAGGTGGACACACCCCGCATGCTCTATGCCGATCCGAAGACACCCTTCGTGGCACGCTTCGTGGGAGACAACAACGCCTGGGACGGGACCGTGGCCGATCAGCGGGAGGATTTGTGCACGATCAAGACCGCCGACGGCCAGACCTTCTCCGCCGGTGCCGAATCGGATCTGAAACCGGGTACCGCCGTATCGTTTTTTATTCGTCCAGAGGCCATCATCATTGCCCCGGAAACCGATCAGGACGATTTCAACCGGCTGACCGTGACCATCAAGTCGATCCTTTTCGACGGGGCCAACAGCCGGTTGCTGGCGACGCCGGTGGACAGTGAGGCGGAGCTGATGATCGCCCTTCCCCAGAACCGACAATACGATCACCTGAACGTCGGTGACCGTGTCGACATCGGCTGGAATGCCCGCTCCGCCAGCTGCTTCAGGGTATCATGAACGCCGCCCGATCCCGTATCTCGCTGCCCTTCCTGATCTTCGTCACGCCTGTGCTCATGTGGCTGTTTCTGCTTATCGTCCTGCCCCACATCGACTTGCTGCTGATGTCCTTCCGGATCGAAGACGATGCCGGAACCATGGTGTGGAGCCTGATCAACTACCTGAATTTTTTCGACGAGCCGGTTTACTGGCGCACGTTCGCGCGCACCGCCGTCTACGCCATCCTGACCACCGCAATCACTTTTTCCGTGTCCCTGCCGGTGGCGTTTTACATCACCAAGGTGGTTTCGCCGCGCTTCAGCGGTTTTCTCAGCCTGCTGCTGCTCATGCCCTTTTGGGTCAGCGAGCTGGTAAGGGTCTACGGATGGATGATCCTGCTGCGCGAAAGCGGCGTGATCAACCACTTCCTGCTTCGAGCCGGGCTGCTTCAGCGACCCGTAGAAATGCTCTACAATGACATCACCATGGTCATGGGCCTGGTTTACACCTCCATGCTTTTTATGGTGGTGCCGTTGATCTCGGTGCTGGAAAGTCTGGACGACAGCCTCATCGAAGCGGCCTATGATCTGGGGGGAAATGTTTTTTCGATTGTTACGCGGATCATCATCCCCCATGCTATGCCCGGCATCGTTTCCGGTGGTATCGTGGTCTTCATGCTCACCTTGGGCAACTATCTCACCCCCAACCTGATCGGGGGCAAAAACTCCTTGTGGTTCACCGAACAGATCTACAACCAGTTTATCGCCAGCTTCAACTGGAATCAGGGTGCGGCCTTCGGCTTCCTTCTGTTGATCCTCTCTTCCACGATCGTCTGGATCGGACTCAAACTCACCCGCCAGAAACTCAGCCAGGTGGTTCAATGATCCGCTCGCTGCCCAACACCCGACCCTACACACTGGGATTCAAACTTTACGTCGCCCTGTTTTTCGTGTTCCTTTTCGCACCGCTGTTCATGGTCTGCGTGTTGGCCTTCAACGACTCCCAGTTCCCGGCGCTTCCCTGGAAAGGGTTCACCCTCGAGTGGTTTACCGCGGATTTGCCGGAGCGGGTGGGTATCTTTCACGACTCGCTCAATCTATCTGCCATTGCGGTGAGCTTCAGGGTTGCCTTCTGGGTGTCGATCTTCTCGACCCTTGTCGGCACCTGTGGAGCCTTTCTCTTCGAGCAGGAGAATTTTCGCTTCAAGCAGGCGCTTTACTTTCTCATGCTGGCCCCTCTGGTGATTCCCGGCGTGATTCTGGGCATCTCCATCCTCCTGTTCGCCAACACCCTGGGGATGTTCTTCGAAGACACTTTCAATCTGGACGTGCCCCTTTTCAGACCGGGATTCTGGCTGGTGGTGCTGGGCCAGTTTGCTTTTATATCGACGCTGGTGACGCTGGTGGTGTCAGCCCGGCTCAAAAAATTCGACCACAGCCTGGAGGAGGCGGCCCTGAACCTCGGCGCCACCCGGCTGCAGGTGATCTGGCACATCACGCTCAAGTTCCTTCGTCCGGCCATCATCGGTGCCTTTGCTGTGGCCTTTCTGATGTCTTTCGAAAATTTCAACACCACGCTTTTTCTGGTGGGGTCGCAATCCACCCTGCCGATCACCCTCTATCTTCAGGTGCGCGACGGTTCCACGCCCGTCATCAACGCCGTCTCCTTTCTGCTCATCGTGGGCACCTCAATGCTGGCGGTCGTCAACTTGACCCTCAGTCGCAAAAAGGAATAGGGCTATCCCTCGTCCGGGTTCGGGATATGGTCCGTGCACGGGACACCGGCCTGACAGAGGCCGCAGGCGTAGGTGTTGATATCATAGGCCTTGCGGACAAATGCGTTCATCGTGACGTTGGTGTACTGCTTGCATTTTTTTTTGTCATGGCCGGCGTTGCTGATGGCTTTGACCGGGCATCGGGCCATGCACTTGCCACAGGTGCCATGGGAATAAAAAAGGCAGTAGGCGTGACGATCCGTGTACGGACGCGGGCTTGGGGCGATGGGCACCCGCGCGACCACCGAACCGGTCCGCATGGCTTTGCCGACCGGGGTGATCAGTCCGTCGCACAACCCGAAGGTGCCCAGGCCGGCCGCATATGCCGCATGTCGTTCCGACCAGTTGGAGCATGGGGCGTAGGGTCCCTGGCTCGACTTACTCCAGAATGGCGCCAACACCGGGGCCACCGCCTGGATGCCGGCTTCGGTCAATTTTTCGACGACATGCCGGCGCAGCGCTTCGTTGAAATGTTCGCCATGATGTCTGAGGTAAACCCATCGCTCCGACGACCGCTTCGTCTCGACATCTTGGCAACTGCGGGTGCACGGAGTGGACGGGAGCACCCAGCTGATGATCGTCAATGCGTCAGGAGAACCGATCGTACTTGACGGAAACGCCCGGTTAAAAATGTCGATGGGCCGCAGGTAAAAATCACCGATGTGTGACACGTATTCGTCGTACAAGGGGTCGCCGCCGGTGGAAAAGCCGACCAGCGGCGGATCGAAAGCCTTTTCACCGGTCGGCGTGCCTAGCGTATTTTCATGCGATGACGCCACGAAATGGGAAATGATGTCCGTTATCCACTTACCCCGGTCGGTTTGCATGGGTTTGGCTC
>NZ_JBFELV010000017.1:0-27679 GCF_041551955.1 Desulfosarcina sp. | reverse complement strand
ATGCCTTCGGTACGTCTGCTGCCGGTGGTTTCAAGGGATATGGCACTGATGCCGTAGTAGAGCAGCTCCTCCACCAGCTCGACCCCGCTGAAACCGGGATAGGCGACAGTGAAGTAAAAGCCATCGGCCAACGGCTGATCCTCATCCATGTCATAGACCAGCGAAAAGCCGTTCTCGGTGAACAGGCGCTTCATCGTCCGGGCGCGCTGGCCATATTCTCTCACCGCCGCGACAAAGTCGTACCTACCGTCGTTGACCGCCTCCAGCAGTTTGGCCAGGCCATACTGGGTGCTGTGACACACACCGGCGCTCAGGGAATACATGCCGCCAAAAATATAGGCGTAGCCGAACCGGTCGGTGCCGAACCATTGCACCAAGCCGTCGCCGGTGGATTCGAACAGACGATCGGAAATGGCTGTCATGCCGATGCGCTGACCGGCCAGGCTAAAAGATTTGGAGCTGGAGACGAGCAAAATGTAGTTGTCCGTATAGCGGGCCACCGTGGGGATGAAGGGCGGCACCCCCGGCCGGGAGGTGTCCTGCCTGAAATCCATGCCGAAGTAGGCCAGGTCCTCCAAGGCGATGACATCGTAGGCCGTGCACAGCTCGCCGATAATGCCCAGCTCTTTCTCCGTGAAGCAGATCCAGGCCGGGTTGTTGGGGTTGGAATACATCAGGGCGCCGATCCGACCCGACGACAGGTAGGACTCCAGCTTGTCACGCAGCCGGTCCCCTCGGAAATCGTAAACGTCGAAACTCTCCCTGGGCAACCCCAGCACCTGGGCCTGCTTCTTGTTCACGGGAAATCCCGGGTCGATAAACAGGATGCCGTTCCTGCCCTGGATCCGGCGGCCGGCCATCATCATGGAAAGAAAGCATCCCTGCATGGCGCCCACGGTGGGCAGGCAGTGGGCCGGCTGCACGTCGACGTCCAAAAACTGCTTCACAAAACGGGAGATTTCGGTCTTCAGGCTGGGGATGCCGTCAAAAGGCGGGTAGATGGCGCCCACACCATTTTTCAGGGCAGCTATCTCTCCCTCCACGGCAATCTCCGGCGGGGCCATCCCAGGGATGCCCATCTCCATGCGGATAAACCGCTGCCCGGAGGCCCCTTCGATTTCCCCCACCAGCCGGTTGAGCTCACGGATGGAGGCCAGTCCCACGCAGGCCAGCCTGCTTTCACGGATTTTGTCCCGAACGATATTGCCGGGAATCGGGGTATCCACTAGACGATCCCCCCCTCTGCCAGTGGTTTGCCATCGAGTATGCGCTGGGGGCTGAAGATCGACAGATCCAGCGTCGGGGTGTCACCGATGATCAATTCACTCATGTAGCGGCCCACGGCCGGGCCTTGCTGGAGGCCGTGTCCGGAGAAGCCGTTGGCCAGGTAAAATCCTTTGATTTCAGGCCATTCGCCGAGGATGGCATTGTCGTCCAGGGTGTTGACCGCATACAGGCCCGCCCAGCCCCGCACCAGCTTCAGTCGCTCGAAAGCCGGTACGAATTCAGCCAGTTCCGGCCACAGAAGATCCATGAACCGGTTCTGATCCCAGGTGAAATTGAACCCCACCGGGTCGTCGTCCATGGATTTTCCCAGCAGCACCATTCCCCCGGTTTCCGTTCTGAAGTAGAGTCCGGATGGAAGGACCGTCAAGGGCAGTGGACCGTCGGGTTTGACGGCCGGGTCCAGGCAGAAGCACTGGCGCTTGACCGGGTTCACGGGCAGGTCCACCCCAGCAGTTCCGGCCAATTCGGTGCACCAGGCACCGGCGCAGTTGACCACGACCTCAGATGCATAGGTGGCGCCGGAGGCGGTCTTGACGCCGCTGATCTGCCGGTTGTCGACCGCCAGTTCGGTCACCTCGTCCTCGATGTAGACGGCCCCCTGGGCCCTGGCGTTGGCCTTGTAGCCCATGAGCACGGCATAGGCGTCGAAATGACCGTCTTGGGCGCCGAAGGTGCCGTCAGCGAACCCCTCGGTCGCATACAGGGGATAATGGGCCTTGATCTCGTCCGGTGACCACCACTCGACCTGACATCCCAACGCCTGCTGCATCGCCATGGCCGCTTGGGCATCGGCGGCCGCGGGTGCTTGATGAAGAAAAAGGTTGCCCTCGCGGTGGTAGGCGATGCGGGGACGGTTGCCGGCCAGCGTCATGTCGTCTTCGAAGCGTTCCAGCACATCGAAGGCGTACTGTGAAATCTGGACGTTCTGCTTCAGGCTGAACTGAATTCTGGCGTTGACCATGGACAGGGTGGTGGAGGCCCGCGTGTAAGCCAAATCCCGTTCGATGACGGCCACGTTAAGTCCCGGATTCTTGCGGGTCAGGTAATAGGCGGTGGTGGAGCCCATAATGCCGCCACCGACGATGATGATATCATAACGACTGTTTCTATCCATGGTCAGAATTCTCCTTGAACCGGTCAGGCCTGTTTATAGTTGGGCCCTTCCCCACCCTCCGGACAGGTCCAGGTGACGTTGTGGAAGGGATCCTTGATGTCGCATGTCTTGCAATGCAGGCAGTTGGTAAAGTTCAACTTGATGCCTTTGATGCCGCTGCCGTCTTTGCCGGTTTCCAGTTCATAGACATCCCCCGGGCAAAAACGGGTGCAGGGGCTGCCATAGGTGGGATAACATTTCTCCACGCACACCCGCTGGTCGTGAATGAGGACATGGCTGGGTTGGTCCTCCCGGTGCAGGGTGCCGGAAAGGTAGACGCCGGTGAGCTTGTCCACCATGGCCGGATCTTCCGCGGCCGGCTTGGACGGCGCGTCGGCAGGTCCGGCAGCAGCTGCATGGTCTTTCAAGGGAGTCAGGGTGGAGGCGTCATCCACGGCGGGGAGGCGATCGACCAGCCCCTTGCCCTTGGAAATATACTGGGCGGCCAGATGGAGCCATTTGACGGGTCCTTTCTTGGCCAGGGCCTGGGCGAAGTTGCGGCCCTCCCGAAGCTCCGCACCGGCCCAGCTGGCCTCGATCCGCCGGCGGTAGTCGTCCAGGGTGTGACGTCGGGTATCGCCGGCCGCAAGAGCGTCCATGATGGTCTCGGCGGCCAGCATTCCCGACTTCATGGCCAGGTGGATGCCTTTGATGGCCGGTGTGCTGTGCATGGCTGCACCGTTTCCGGTGAACAGGGCGCCGTCCACGGCCAGGTTCGGCATGGAAAACCAGCCGCCGGTGGAAACGGCGCGAGCCCCCTGCTCCACCACCTTGCCGCCCCGGATGATGCTGCGGATCATCGGGTGCCCCTTGAAGCGCATGAACGTGTCGTAGAGGTCCAGCGACGGGTTCTCGTAACCCAGGGCAACCAGAAAACCCAGGGCGATACGGTTTTTGGCCATTTCATAGACAAACCCACCGCCCGGGGTGTCCAGATCCAAGGGGTAGCCCATCGTATGAATGTCGTTGAAGGCGCTGCCGTTAAAAAAATGGTTTTCCGGCAGGTGGATCACTTCCTTGATCCCCGTTTCAAACACCTCGGGCAGACGGCCCGAACGAATGGGCAGTTTGTCGGCCAACGCTTTCATCAGGCTGCCCCGGGCGCCCTCTCCCAGCACGGTGACCCTGGCCAGCAGGTCGATGCCCGGCTCAAAATTGGGTTTGGGCCGACCGTCTTTGTCCAGCCCTTTGTCGCCGGTACGAACCCCCGTCACCGTGATGCCGTCGTCGGCCATAAGAATCTCTTTGCCGTCGAAGCCGGGAAATATATTGATGCCCAATGCCTCGGCCTTTTCCCCCAGCCAACGGCACACCCGGGAGAGACTGACGATGGGAAAACCGGTGTTGTGCATCTGGCGAGGCACCAGCGGCATTTTAAAACTGCGCTGCGGTGTGAGAAAAAAGAAACCGTCGCCGCGCACGGTCTGCTCCACGGGGAATCCCTGCTCCAGATAATCCGGAAAAAGCTCGGCGATGGCCGCCGGATTCATCACCGCCCCGCTGATGGCATGGGAGCCGATGGCGGCACCCTTGTCGATGAGGGCGACTTCCAGCTCCTGTCCCTTTTCCGCTGCCAATTGCATCAGGCGGATGGCGCCGGCCAGATTGGCGGGTCCGCCGCCAACAAAGAGTACGTCAAATTCAATGGTTTCGTGCGTGGTCATCGGTCTCCCCCTTTTTCAATCCGGTTTCCAGAAAGGCGACAGGAAAAATGCCATGAATGAACTGAATCATGTTCAGGGGCATTCAGATAGCCTGATTTTCCGTTAAAAACAAGGGGCCCGGGATGAAAACCGGTCTGTTTCAACCGACGGCCAACGATTCTCTGGTTCATAGGGGCGGCGTGGCAGCCGGATAAGACCGCCGGGAGGGATCGGGTAATGATGGTGAAATCGAAGGCAGGCCAACCGATCGCCGCCTGGGCCGCCCGGGTCATTGGGGGCATGCTGCTGCACACCGGTTCAATGGCAATGGATTCGCCGGGTCGGGACGGCATGAATGTTTCAACGCAGAAAACCGGCATGTTATACGCCTGCTACTATAGTAAGCACACTTAAAGTTTTACCAGTTGTATACTATTAGTCGAAAAAGCTGTCAAGGGCCTTTATACATCGGCCCGGAGACACATATGACTTGTTTAATGCAACGATCCATGGTATCTGCCATGCCTGACCTTTTCAGCCAATTCCTTAACTTCCGTATACGGCAACCCAACCCTGGCGACGCGTGTGCATCGTGCCGGGATGATCCTGCAAGGAGGCGTTGAGCATGGAAAACCGCAGCAGCAATTCAGCATGGATACTGGTAGTGGTTCTGGCCGTGTGTCTTCAGGTGGCGTTTGTTTTTGCAGATGGCAAACAAACGGCCACGGGAACGGCGATCGAATTTTCCAAGGCTTATTTTCTACTGGATGCCGGCATGGAAAAGTATATGTGCAATGAACTGGCCGGTACGGCGGATGAACCGGTCGTCACCGCCTACCTTCAAACCATGACCGATGAGGCGAATGCCCGCGGATTCGGCACCGGGATGGTCAAACAGGCCATCATCCATGTGAAAACCCAAACCCTGGCTCAGGACCCCGAATCCGCCAGGATTCATCTGAAGGGGAAAAACCGTACCTGCATCCATCCGGTCTTCGCTTATGTGGCGTCGCTTTTTCGTTTGGGCCAGACTTATGAATTCGAAGCGACCCTGGACCTGGTCAAAGAGGATGGCAAGTGGAAAGTCTGCGGGACCCCTTTCGGCCTGTCCATGGATGGATAGCCAGCCGGCATTCAGCAGGACTGCCAATGGCAAGAGGATGGCAACACCTGCCTAACGGTATGGGTCGTTACCGTCAACGCAACGATGAGCATCCGCCGCCGGTTTCACAGCCTTCGTGAAACCGGCGCTTATTTTCTGGGTCGCGATAAAAGGCACAGGGACTGGATTGCACCGGTGGTTCCTTGCAGAAAGGCCAACCGACAAGCCGGTTTGATAACTGCCTGGCGCTGACCACAACCATTTAACGTCTGCATCCTGGTGAGGATGCCTGCCAATGGACGCTGTTTATCTGGAGATTCGAAAGATCGCCCGCAAGATCGCGGCCCGCTATCCCCGGCCTGATTTTTATCGTGCCCATCCTTCCGAGACCAATGGTTCACGGCGGTTCTACCACTCCGATGTCGCTATCCTCAGGCTCCGAGAAGACATGGCCGGATGCCTCGACGACGATTTCGGCCACGGTATGGGGCACGTGGAAAAGGTGGCCATCGATGCCGGCACCCTAGTCATTATCGAAAGCCGCTTGGCCGGCCATGCGGAAGACCGGGTTCAGCGGAACCTGCTGCTGGCTCAGTGCGCCGGTTTGTTGCACGATATCTGTCGCAAAGAGAAATCACACGCCGAAAAAGGGGCCGAGACGGCGCGCGATATCCTGAGGACGTATCCGCTTGTGCCCGAAGAGATCACCCATGTATGCACGGCCATTCGCAACCACGAAGCCTTTTCCCGTCTGGAACGACTGCCGGCCCGTCAGGCTCGTATCATTTCCGACTGCCTGTACGATGCGGACAAGTTCCGCTGGGGACCGGACAACTTCAACCATACGCTCTGGGACATGGTCGGATTCGTGAACCCGCCGTTGGAGGTTTTTGTGGATCACTTCCCCAAAGGCATGGCCCTGCTGAAGAAAATCCGCGGAACCTTCCGCTCCCGAACCGGACGTCGCTATGGGCCCCAATTCATCGATATGGGCCTTGCCATCGGCGAAGAATTGTACCAGGTGATTCTGACTGACTTCATCCCACCACCCTGAGCCATGCCTTTTATCCAATAAGGACCGTCGACTTTGCGCGTTCTGCTGATCAACCCCTTTTACCCGATTTCCGAAACCCCGTCTCCACCCCTGGGCCTGGCTTTCCTGGCCGGGGCATTGGAGCGGGCCGGGAACCCGGTCAGGCTCCTGGATTGCGTCGTGTTTCCCTATGACAAGGGTTATCTGGCATCTGTGCTGAAGGATTTCAAACCGGATCTGGTCGGTGCCACAGCAGTGACCATGACCGTCGACCATGCCCTTGGTGTGCTGGACGCGGTCAAAGCGCTGAATCCATCCCTCACCACGGTAATCGGAGGTCCCCACGCCACCTTCTGTGCAACAGAAATTCTGCAGTCATGCGACCAGGTGGATGTGGTGGTGTGCGGTGAGGGAGAAAACACCCTTGTGGCCCTGGCCCACGCCTTAGGGACCGATGCGCCTTGGGAAAAAACCGCAGGGATCGTTTTTCGCGACGGCAACCGGATCGTCAAGACTGCCGCAGTGCCACTGGCGGAGCTGGACGAACTGGCCCCGCCGGCCCGTCACCTGATCCCGTTGGGTCGATACCGGGCGCTGGGCATGCCGGTCAGCATGACCACCAGCCGCGGATGTCCGTTCAAGTGCATTTTCTGCGTGGGGCGCAAGATGGTGGGCGCACGGGTCCGCTATCGCGATCCCGTGCGCGTGGTGGACGAAATGCAGGCACTGTGCGCCATGGAATTTCACCAGATCAATCTGGCCGACGACCTGTTCACGGCCAACCCGGACCACTGCCTGGCGGTATGCAACGAAATATTGAACCGCGGGCTGAAGGTCAAGTGGACCTCCTTTGCCCGGGTGGACACGGTCTCGCGCAGGATTTTGGAAAAGATGCACCAGGCCGGATGCACCACGATCAGCTTCGGGGTGGAGTCCGGCAGTCCCGATATGCTCAGGCGAATTAAAAAGGGGATCACCCTGGAGCAGGTCGTGCATGCGATGCAGCTGTGCCGGGATTGCGGCATCGATCCCCACGCGTCATTCATCCTGGGACTGCCGGGTGAAACTGAGACGACCCTGGCGCAGACCCTGGCATTCGGTGAGCGTCTCAAGGACATGGGCGTCAGCCACGGCTTCCACATTCTGGCCCCCTTCCCAGGCACCGACGTTCGCGAGCGTGTCGATGAATACGATCTGCAGATCGAGTCCGACGATTGGCGGCGGTACCATGCCAATCGCGCCGTCATTCGTACGGCCGGCGTTCGGTCGGAAACCATGGACGCCGTCGTGATCGATGGTGAGCGGCAGTTCGACCGGTGGCTGGGAGAACTCGCCCGAATCCGAGAAGACGGGCGGGCCACCGACGAAACGATCTGGCCCCTGGTCCGATTGGAGCACACGGTGGTGATTTACGATATGATGATGAAGCGGCTGATTGAAGAAAAGGGCAACTGGCCGGCGGAGACATCAGACGATGCGGATGAAACCCCCACAATGAAACTGATCCAGCGCCTTTCTGGTGAACTGGATCACCCGCCGGCACGAATTCGGGCAGCTATCGAATTTGCCTTCGGTCAGCGTTATCTGACCCGAAACGCGGAGAATGGATGGATTCACTGGTCCTGGGTGGACTATCTGTAAGCCTGATTCCATGAAAACGGGGGCCTGTCCAATAGACAGACCCCCGCGATTTTTTCTTGAACCGTGATTAACGAAAACCGCCGCTCAGCAACAGCACTGACTGACATAACAGCCGCAGGGGTCGACCACCCGGCAACCACAGGCATCGACCACATGAAAACAGCCGCAGTTGTCGGCAACGGACCGATCACTGCTGTGCTTCTGCTTTTTTCTTTCTGATTTTCGAGCATCTGATTTCTTTTCGGACATGGTGCAACCTCCTCGATGGACAGGGCACCTCCAAGGTAGGGGTGCATGATTGTTTGGGTATTTCCGGGCCACCCGATAGTCTGTAAGCGGGCACCACCTTCGGAAACGGATGGGTTGACTCCGGTGATTACAACGATAAACTAATCATCGATTGGCGAGTTGTCATAGGGTCGCATCAAAATTATGGCCACTTTTTGAATAGATCTATTATTGCTGGAAGTTTACCCGGTTTTATGTTACTTCAGCTAAGTTTCTTCCCCCCAGGAAAAAGGAATTATGAAGAGAAATAGGATACTTGTCATTGCGACCCGCAACAGGGGCAAGACCGCTGAAATCCGGGATCTGCTCAACGCCTTTCCGGTTACCATTAAAGACCTGGATGATTTCGGTCCGATCCCGGAAGTGGTTGAAGACGGCGACACCTTTGATGAGAACGCCTACAAAAAAGCCAGCTTTACTGCCAGGATCCTGGGCTATCCGGCGCTCTCCGACGACTCGGGGCTGATGGTAGAGGCGCTGAACGGTGCACCGGGTGTCCACAGCGCCCGTTGGGCCGGCCCCGATGCCACCGATGCCGAGCGCGGAGAAAAGCTGCTGGTCGAACTGGGAAACGAGACCAACCGATCGGCGGCGTTTGAATGCGTGATCTCCATCGCCGTGCCTGCCGGACCGGCGCTGACCTATGAAGGCCGCTGCGAAGGCATCATCACGCATACGCCGGCCGGCACCAGCGGGTTCGGCTACGATCCGGTTTTCTTCTATCCGCCGTTGAACAAAACCTTCGCCCAATTGACCATGGCCGAAAAAAGCCGGGTCAGCCACCGAGGCAAGGCGCTGCAGGGGGTTCGGGATGAGTTTGACAAGGTGATGAAATGGATCGACCGGCACATGCCGGAGCCGGAAATTATCGGCTGCCAAGGTCAACGGGGTGATATTTGAATACTGTCGAAAAGGGGTAACTTCCATGTTGAAAAAAAATGAGGGAATCGACATTGCCCAGGAGTTGGGGGGAATCCAAAACATCGAACAGGCTCAGGCCCTGTTTGAAAAACGGCTGGACGCGGATCAACTGTCGCGCATGCGGACGTTGAGCCGCCCGGACATCCTGATTAAAATTGCCAACGCCATCGCCATGTGCGATCCCGCCCGGGTTTTCGTCAACACCGGATCCGAAGCGGACAGGCAGTTTATCCGGCAGCTTGCCCTAAACAAGGGTGAAGAGGCGGTTCTGGCCATGGACGGGCATACCATCCATTTCGATCTCAAAGAGGAGCAGGGCCGCATCATCGACCGGACCTTTTACATCGCCAATTCAGATGAGAAGATCAGCAGCCTGGCCAGCAAGAAATTAAGGGATGATGCCATCGTCGAAGTTCGCGAAAAGATGGCCGGCATCATGAGCGGTGTCACCATGGTGGTGGGGCTGTACATTCGCGGTCCCGTGGGCGCGGCAGCCTCCAACCCCGCAATCGAAATCACCAGTTCCGCATACGTCTGCCACAGTGCCGAAATCCTCTACCGCAACGCTTTTGCGGATTTTGAACAGGAAGTTGAGCGGTTGGGCCATTTTTACACCAACATCCACAGCGAGGGCCTCAACCGCCCTGAAGATCTGCCCAATGCAAGGGTATTCATGGACCGGAGCAACCGGACCACCTATGCGTTCAACTGCACCTACGCAGGCAATACCCTGCTGCTGAAAAAGGGCAACCACCGCTTTTCGGTGGACAAGGCAGTCTATGAAGGCAACGGCAGAGAACTGGCCGAGCACATGTTCATCACCGGAATCGAAGGTCCCGGGGGACGGGTGACCTGGGTCGCCGGTGCCGCACCATCTGGCTGCGGCAAAACCACCACGGCAATGGCCGGCAACCATTTTGTGGGCGACGATCTGGCCCAGATGTGGATCGACGACGGCGGCAGTGTGCGCTCCATCAACCCGGAATGCGGCATCTTCGGCATTGTGGAAGATGTGAACGGTGAGGGCGACCCGATGCTGATGGACCTGTTGAGAAAACCCGGCTCCGAAGTGATCTGGTCCAACGTGCTCATCGATGAAAACGGCGTTCCTCACTGGACCGGCAACGGCGAGGGCCAACCCACCCGGGGGCGAAACTTTCAAGGACCCTGGAGAAAAGGGCTGACGGATGCCGGCGGCAAAGAGATCCCCATCTCCCATCCCAACGCACGATGCACCATCTCCTCATCGGTTCTGGCCAACTACTCGGCCCAAGCCGAAGCGCCGGAGGGGGTGGAAACTAGGGTGATTACCTACAGCGGCCGGGACAGTGACACCATGCCGCCCGTGTGGGCAGCAAAAAATTCCAACCACGGCGTGGTGATCGGTGCCTGCATCGTCTCGGCAGCCACAGCCACGGAAGTGGGTGCCACCGGTGTCAAGCGGGCGCCGTGGGCCAATGCGCCCTTCATTCCAGGAGCATTGGGGGACTACATGAAGGCTCAGTTCGACTTTTTCGGAAGCCCCGCCATTGACGACAATAAAAGGCCGATTCTGGCTGGGCTGAACTATTTTCTGACCCACGAGGCCCGTGGCGGCAGCGGCAAAAAACTGCTGGGGGAGAAAAAGGACGTCAAGGCCTGGCTGGGATGGCTGGAGCGCCGGACCCACGGCGATGTGGACGCCATCGAAACACCCATCGGGTTCATACCGCGCTATGAAGACTTGAAGGCGCTTTTTGAAACCCTGATCGATAAGCCCTATCCCAAGGATCTCTACGACCGACAGTTCTCCCTTTATGTGGACAACATCCTGGCCAGAAACGACCTTCAGACAACGGCCTACGGCAAGGAGGAAAACATTCCCGCGCTGCTCTTCGACGTCCTTCGGGAGCAGCGTGACGGACTGATTGCCCTGAAGACAAAATTCGGTCCCATCGTCACACCAGAGCAGTTATTGGAATAATAAATTTGAAGATCGAACACAAGGATCTGGCGTTTCTCTATTACCTGATCATTGGATGCTTGGGGTTCAATATTATTCTGAGCTTTATCAGCCACATAAAGCACTCCCAGGAATAGGGTTGAATACGCGCAACGTTTTGAACTAAATCAAAGGCGACAGAGAGCTTCTCTGCCGCCTTTTTACATGACACCGGAATCGGCGGGCCTCCATGAATCCTCAATCGCTTGCTTCCAGTCTATTCAACCGCCGCATGCTGGTAGCCCTGGTGATGGGCTTTACCTGCGGGCTGCCATTGCTGCTCACCCTGTCCGTGCTCCAGGCGTGGATGACCGAGTCGGGCGTGGACCTGACCACCATCGGATTGATGACCCTGGTCGGCTTGCCCTACGCCTTGAAATTTTGCTGGGCGCCCCTGTTCGACCGCTACACCCTGCCGCTGATGGGCAGGCGGCGGGGATGGCTGCTGGCATCTCAGTTGTCTCTGATGGCGGCCTTGGTCTGGCTGGGTTTCTGCAACCCGGTCGCCCACCCCGAACTGCTGGCCGCAGCCGCTCTGGCCGTGGCCTTTTTCAGCGCATCCCAGGACATCGTGGTGGATGCCTATCGCCGGGAGGACCTGCCCGACCGTGAACTGGGTTTGGGCTCATCGCTTTACATCAACGGCTATCGGGTCGGCATGCTGCTGGCGTCCGGCGGCGGGCTGATCCTGGCGGACCACATGCCCTTTTCCAGGGTGTACCTGATCATGGCCTTGTGCGTGCTGCCGGGGGTAATCACGACATTACTGACACCTGAGCCCCACGTCGCGTCATTTCCCGTCACGCTCAAGGCCGCCGTGGTGGATCCGCTGATGGAGTATTTCAGCCGGGCAAATGCCTGGTGGATTCTGGCTTTTATCCTGATGTACAAAATTGGTGACACGATGGCTGCGGCCATGACCACGCCATTTTACCTGGACTTGGGTTTCTCAAAGACCCAGATCGGTGCCGTGGTCAAGCTGTTCGGTTTCTGGGCCACGGTCGGCGGCACGATTTTCGGTGGTATCGCCATGATCCGGCTGGGTATCCTTCGCAGTCTATGGATTTTCGGTATCCTTCAGGCCTTCTCCACCGCCGGATTTGTCCTGCTGGCGGTTATCGGTCCAAGCTTGACGGCGCTGTCAGCGGTTATCGCTTTCGAAAACCTGAGCGGGGGAATGGGCACATCCGCCTATGCGGCATACATGGCCAGCATTACAGACAAGCGGTTCACAGCCACCCAGTATGCTCTGTTGACCAGTTTGATGGGCATCCCTCGGGTGCTCGCCTCGGCCCCCACCGGCTTTATGGCCGCGCACATGGGATGGCAGGGGTTTTTCATATTCTGCACCTTGATTGCCCTTCCCGGCCTGCTTCTGATCTGGCGGATAACTGACCAAGGCCGTGACTAATCCCAGCTAAAATCCTTGTTTTTATAAATTTTCTGATTATGGTAGGGCCGTGCTTTCATACAGAAGGAGAGACGTCCCGTGACACAGACGAAAATGCCCACCCTCAGCCATTCCGATCGAATCCGGCAGCTGGCCGAGACACGGCAGCACATGCTGTCAATGCCGGCCGAACAGGCGATGGCCGCTATTCTCGACCACCCGCAGCCGGCAGCCTTGGTCCACTCGTTTCCGGAAGAGGATCTGCATTTTTTGATCCATGACCTCGGTCTGGACAACGCCCTTCCCCTGGTTGGCCTGGCCTCCAACCGTCAGTGGGAATTTATGCTGGATATGGAGGTCTGGAAAAAAGATCAGCTGAACTACCCGCTGGCCACCACCTGGCTGCAGTTGCTGCTTCGTGCGGATCCGGACCGGCTGGTCAAATGGTGTTTCGATGAACGGCTGGAGTTCCTGGAATTGTATCTGTTCAGAAATATCGAGCTGCGGGTCAGGGAATCCGATCAGTTTTCATCGGATTTGGAGGATGGTTTTTTTTCGGATGACGACACCTTCTACGTACGCTTCGTGGACTATCCCACGGCCACGCCCGAGAGCAGCGCCGCCAAGACCCGGCGCGATGAGATGTTGCGCCTGTTGCTGCGCCGTATTTCCGCGTTTGATCATCCCCGCTATCAGGGCCTGTTGTTGGAATCGGTGAGCCTGATCCCCGTCGAGATCGAGGAGGAGCTGTTCCGGCTGCGCAACGTGCGTCTGGCCGAAAAGGGGTTTTTGCCCTTTCACGAGGCGGTCGGCGTCTATCAGCCATTGCGGCCCGGCGATCTATCGGCCAGGGGGAAAAAAGCCCTTCGGCCGCCATCCCCGGATGACCCCCGTTTTCCGGTCCCCCAGTTTGCCGCCACGTTCCTCGATGGAGACAATCTCTTCGTTCGTGCATTGAAGGGGATTCGGGACGTTCACGTGATCCAGCAGCTGCAGGGAGAACTGGCCAGCCTGTGCAACCAGGTCATATCGGCTGACCAGGCGGTCATTCGCAACCGCGACCAATTGAAATCGGTGGTTTCCAAGGTCAGCGGGTACCTGAGCATCGGGCTTGAACGCATGACCCCAAGCACGGCCAGCAAACAGGAATCCATGGCATCCGCATTTTTACAACGCCATTTGCTGGCAGATATTTTCAGGGAAGGCTTCGGTAGCGCCTTGCAGCTCAAATGGCAGGCCACGCGCTGGCGCAGCGATAGCTGGTGCCAATCACAGCCGGTGGACCTCACCTTCTGGGACGAGTGGTGGCTGGGGTTACTGGGCGGATTGCTGATCGATCGACCACAGTTTTACGATCCATCCACAGCCGGTTCGATGTACCGCGATTTTCTGACCCGGGAAGAGATCGAAGGGACCGCTCGGGGCTTGGACCAGGTGATTGCTCTGGATCAGCTGCTCGAGCAGATGGCGGTTACCATCGCAGCGGATGCGGGGATCCGGCGTCTGACCTTCAAGAACCTTTTGCTCACCCTGTGGGTCAGGGCGTCGATAAAAGCGCCACCGGTCGATCCGGTCACCTCGACCATCGCCGTCTCGCTTTCATCCTTCAAGGCATTCTATACTGGGCTTTGGACGGACCAGGCGGGTCAACGCATCATCGGCAACGAGAATAAGGCCGCGTTCCTCCATTGGGCCGCGATGGCATCGGGCCAGTCTCCCGAGGCGCTTTCGGATCGCCTGGGCAACGTATTCGAGGCGCTCTTTGATGAGATTGAACGTGAACTGGCGCCTGTGGAAGCAGGCAATTTAGATCCACGACATGTGGATCTGTTTCTGCTCAAGCACTGATCCTCCTCCCATTCACCGACAGGTCCTTCAATGCAGGTGATCGGCATACTCTGCTCGACGGGAGCCGCTTTATTCTGGGCGGCCGCCGTCATCATGTTCAAAAAAAGCGGTGACACCTTCTCCCCCATGGCCTTGAACTTGTTCAAGGGTGTGGTCACGCTGGTGTTGCTGGTGCCGACCCTCTGGTTTGCCGGCGAACCGCTGTTCCCGGTCCGACCCTCCACGGACTGGCTGCTTTTCTGCATTTCAGGCATTTTGGGCATCACCTTGGCCGACACTTTTTTTTTCATGGCCCTCAAGCGACTCGGTGCCAGCCGATGGGCCGTGGTGGACTGCCTTTACCTGCCTTGCATTATCCTCATGTCCACGCTTTTTCTAAACGAAGCCATTGGGCTCAAAGGAATAATAGGCGCTCTCCTGGTAATTGCAGCCATCGGTGCGGATGCCTGTTCCGGTTCTTCGTCAGTCATGTCGCGGGATGATTTTTGGACAGGGCTTGTCTTCGGCATCCTGGCAGTGGTTATGATTGCGGGAAGCGTCGTCATGGTAAAACCGCTGCTGGAGGAGACCAGCGTCTTGTGGGCAAGCTTCGTCAGGCTCCTCGCCGGCGTGGCCGGCCTGATCGTCGTTGCGGTGATCCATCCCGAAAGACGGGTGATCTTAGGGGCGCTGTTACCCTCCTCGGCGTGGAAAATCGTTCTGCCGGCATCCATTGTGGGCAATTATCTGGCCATGCTGGCATGGCTGGCAGGATTTAAGTATACGCTGGTTTCCGTGGCGGCCATCCTGAATCAACTCTCCACTATTTTCACCTTTGTTCTGGCCGCTGTTTTCCTGAAGGAGCCGGTAACCCTGCCACGGATGATCGCCATTGTGATGGCGGTGTCCGGTGCACTGCTGGCCGCCACCGCCGTTTAGTCGAACAGGTAGCGGTGAATCATATCCGCCAGGCCGTCAATGAGCCGATCGGCATCCTGACGGTCACCGAAGATAGTGATCGAGCAGATGATCTCTTCTACGGCGGCGGATACGACATGCGCGGCAGTCTTAATGTCCGTTATTCTCAAATTGTCACGAAATTGTTCGATGAATCGCTCGACGTGCCCCAGGCTTTGCTGATCCATTTCATTAAACACGGCTTCGACTTCAGGGTCGGCGTAGCGCATGGCCAGCACTTCCCGGTGGAATTGGGGATAGGGCTCGTGTGCTTCCAACATGGCTTTGATCAGACGATAGACTCCCTCTTTGCGGTGATTGGGATCGAACTGGTGTTCGCCCAAGATCCGTACAATCTTTTCTTCGATGTGTTGCCTGAAAATCTCCATGAACAGCTCTTTCTTGTCCTTGAAATAGGAATAGAAGCTGCCCACGGAGACGCCGGCCGAGGCGGCAATTTCCTTGGCATTGGTGCCGTGGAAACCGTTTTTCGCAAACTGATCTTTTGCCGCCACAAGAAGGCGATGTTTGGTTTCGATACTCCGTTTTTGCTGGGGTATTCTGGTCTTTTGTTCGATTTCTCTCATTCCGACCCCTCTCTTTTTTTTTTGCGTTATTTCATATCCAATTCCAGTCACGCGGTCAATAAAAGCGAAAAAATGTTTATGTTCATGTTGACATAACGCAGATCGGACTGATCTTTTAAATGAGAGCAAAGTCGTTCAACTGATCGTGTTAACCAAATGGAGGGTTACGATGATAACATCATTTAAAATAATGGCTGTGATACTGGCAACGATGATGACGGCAGGTGTGGCCATGGCGGGAAGCGTGGATATCGGGTTGGGTAGAATGGATCAGGCGGAGTTCGAAACCCTGAGGCAGATGGTCAGCGGCAACTATCAGCCGTCTGGTACAGTAACCACGGAAGTCCAACGGGAC
Source organism: Desulfosarcina sp. (assembly GCF_041551955.1). Taxonomy (GTDB): domain Bacteria; phylum Desulfobacterota; class Desulfobacteria; order Desulfobacterales; family Desulfosarcinaceae; genus Desulfosarcina. Next base: position 11,514 of record NZ_JBFELV010000017.1, on the reverse strand, counting down.
ATACGCGTTGCTGAATTCAACCAGAAAGATGTGGATGCCATCCGCCAGGCGATGGCAACCGGTGAGGTCCAGCGGAATGCGACTGAATCCATAGCCAATAACGGCATGGTGGATATAGGAACCGGGGCGATGGCGACCAACGAGTTTTGCGATCTGAACAAACTGGTGGCCAGTAACACGGCTACCAAGACCAACAGCGGTTTTACCTTCATCTGCCCGTAAGTGCAGATCCTTGGTATCGCGGCTTGCGCCGCGATACCGATTCAGTCCTACGGATTAAGGCCTGCGGCAACACGATCCTCGTGTGCCTCGGGCTTTTTTAATTCAACCGTCGGACTGGCAGTGTCCCGCCAAACCCGCCCAGCCGCAGTTCAGCACACACCAAAAATATGAATTAAAGTTCATTTTTTAACTTGACAAAACCAACGGCCGGCCCTAACGTTGACTTGAAAAATGAACTTTACGTCATATTCATGTTTTAACAAACCCAAAAGGAGCACACCATGAAAAAATTAACCTTGGCATTTGTGATCATGGCGGTAGTGGCAGTCAAGCCGACGTCGGCAGAGATGGTGAACATCGGGACGGGGCAGATGGAGCAATCCGAATATATCGCTTTGAAAGCGATGGTCGATGGGCGGCAGACGGATATCGTGCCGGTGCGTCCGACACCGCTGGTTCGGCCGGAGCGATACGGCATGGTGGAAATGACTCGAACAGACTTCGAATCCCTTCGCGACAAAGTAGCCGGCAGGCACGCCAGCGTCGATTCAAGGCTTGCGGTGAAAGCGGTTCCGATGGTCAATATCGGCACGGGCGAAATGCCCATGGATGAATTCATCGCCTTAAAAAAGATGGTCGAGGGGACAGGTCTCTTCAGATTGAACCACTTGGCGGCGTTACAGGACTAAGAATATCTCAGGAAGGCGCCGTTGGATGAACCAAACGGGTATCTTGTCGAGGCCGTCGACGTTCCCAACTGACGCGCCGGTCTTTTCCGCTGCGGCGTTCAGGTATATGAACGGCGTAGGTAAACTGCCGCCGGTCTACCCCGGAGCGCCTTCCGCCGTTGTCTTGTAGCGCCGTTGTTTTCATCTGGTTTCAGTTAGCCTCAGATTGCAGTGGAGTTAGGATGATCCTCCCCCGATATCATTGAAAAGGCGCCGTTCGCGGCAAGTGAGAGAAGGACGTGCGCAATAGTCTGGTATTATTTATCATGCAAGAATCGCGCTACATTCTCAAATCAATGACAACCAATATTTATTTCAGATAGTTGTCGCCTTCTACAATGGAAGCGACCACAATATTGTGTAATTAATGAACCATTAAAATAGGAAACTTTTTTTCCACTAAGAAAAAAAGTTCTTAATATCCAAGGCGGCGTGAAGGGCTGCCGGGTCAATGATCTGACCGTTATTGCGATCGATCCGGATAAGCGAACCAAACCAATTAAGCCTGCGGTTAAATCGTGCCGGTTTGACTGGCAGGTCAATCGGGATCGCAATCGAAAAGATAGCCGATGGATCGAAGACTCTTAAAATAGACTGGGTTTCTGGGATCGGGTTCAAAATATTTGCGGAACCGGACGATGAAGTTGTCCACCGTGCGAGTAGTGGTTTTCCGGGAATACCCCCAACCGATCTGCAACAGTTTTTCCCTAGAAAGCGGCTTGCCACGATTGGCGATAAACAATTTGAGGACCTTGGATTCCTGTTCAGTCAAGGAGATCTCGCCCAGGCGGCAGCGCGCGGTATGGGTGTTAAAATCAATGCGATTGTCGCCAAACGCATAGGTGTCATAGGATGGGTGGGCCAAACCACCGTTTTCCTGATTCCAGCCGCCGCGTTTGAGCAGACGTTCGACGCGAAGAAGCAGTTCCTCCAGGTTAAAGGGTTTGGCCAGGTAATCGTCCACCCCGAAGGCAAGCCCCTTGATGCGGTCATCCGGATCTCCCTTGGCCGAGAGAATCAGGATGGGCAGCCGCTCATCTTCCAGCCGAATGCTCTGAAGAATGGAGAGACCGTCTATGCCCGGCAGCATGATGTCCAGAATCACTAAATCAGGTCCAATCGCCTTCCATTGATTCAGGCCGGCCACGCCGTCATAAGCGATTGCCACCTCGTACCCCTGAAGGGTCAGGTTCAATTGAATGCCTTCGGCGATATGCCGATCATCTTCGATGATGAGAATACGCTTTTTATGGGTTTCCATAACGGCTGCTCCTGTATCATCCATCTAGCTTATATTGCAGGGTATTAACGTTTATTCAGTGCCTATTCGCCAATGGTGGCTTTTGGTTCAGACCAAGGCCGCAGCACTTTTTAAACCGCAGGCGTAGCATCGCTACGTCGAGGATTCAAAAAATACGAGAACGCTGGCCTGGGCCGAAAGATGCCGTTTGTGGATGAGCCCTATTCCAGGGCCGGCAAAATCAGGGTGAACGTCGATCCTTTTCCCCGCCCCTGGCTTTCGGCCAGCACCTTTCCCTTGTGGAGACGGGCGATGTTTTGCACCAGGTGCAGACCCAACCCGCTTCCCTTGGCCGTCATATCGTCCGATCGGCCGATCTGGTAAAACTTGCGGAAAATCTTTTTCATCTCTTTTCGGTCGAAACCAATGCCGTTGTCTGTAAACCGGATGTGCGTCCGTCGGCGCGCGGGTTGGATGGAGATGTCAACTCGCGGCATTTTTTCAGTATTGTATTTGACGGCATTGGTCAGGATGTTCATCAATAGCATCTCGAACAGATGTCGGTTGATCCGCTGGTACACGGTCGTGGCGTCCGGGCCGTGGACGGCAATCCGGCACGCTTTGAACAGGTGGGCGTTTTCTTCGAGGAACTGGTTCACCGTCTTGACCAGGTCGCATACGACGAACTCGCCCATATAGCTCTTGCTTTCCAGCTTGGCCAGGTTCAGCATACGGTTGATGTTTTGGGTCAGATGGTCCACGTCGATGAGCATATACTGGATGTATTTTAGCTGATCCTCCCGCGACAGTTCGTATCTTGAAAAGGTCTGCAGATACAGCTGAAGGGAAGTCACCGGCGTTTTAAGTTCATGGGTGAAGTTGTTGATAAAATTGTTCTGCATCCGGTACAATTGCGTGGTTTTCTGGCTGAATACGAAAATGATGAAGATGCCAAGCAATATTGTGCCAATCAGTATGCTAAGGACGAGAATCACCACCCATGTGTCGGCGGCAAACACCTGATCCTGCTCGACGTTGAAGCGCACCATGGCCGACCGAAGGCCGCTGCTGACTTCAATATACCAGTAAATGTAAAGAAAAAGCGAAACCACCAGGGCGGTGACGGAGAAGATAAACACCAATATGGGATGGAAAAGCCACTTCACCTGCTTCATGGGTTGTTATGGGTCCTTTGCCTATGCTGACGCGATGACGGCTGCCTGAACCATGCTGTCGACGGCCGATAAGCAATATTACCGGTTTTCGATGCACATTTCAATGCGGCGGCAACTGCGCAACAGTAAATTTCCTTGACCGGCCGGCATACCCATATTAAGTTATACTCGTACGTTTCCTTCCTGATTCATTGTGCCTGCGCATCGATGGCGAATGTTCCGTCGCCAACGAATCGTGCTGCCTGTTGGGCTGCTGCTGCCTTTATTATTCTTACGGATATGGGATCATCCGTTGAAATCGTCGTGTCGCTTCAGCGGGTTTTTATCTTTACTAACCGGAAACCAAAAAGGGGGAAATCATGAGCGAGAGTGTCTACAAAGTCATTGAACTGGTAGGAACCAGCACCGCTTCCTGGGAGGAAGCGGCGAAAAATGCAGTCGAAACCGCTTCCAAGTCATTAAAGGATCTGCGGGTGGCGGAAATTACGAAGCTGGACATGAAAGTGGAAGGGGGCAAGGTCACCGCTTTTCGCTCCCGGGTGAAGCTCTCTTTCAAATATGCCACGTAATCGATAGAAAAGGTTGGCAATCAGACGGCCAGGCTGCCCTTAGCGGGCAGCCTGGTTTTGTTTTTTTGGTTACCCCATTGCCCGTGACATCAGTTCCCCCACCATCTTAGAAAAGTGAGCGGGGTTGTCGAGTTTTCCGCCTTCGCTGACCACGGCCATGTCGAGCAATAGCTGACTGTAGTCTTTCAATTCGGGATTGTCACGGTCGTTCTCGAAAAGGGTCTTGATCTTTTCCACCACCGGGTGATCCATGTTCAGTTCAAGGACTCGCTTGACTTCGTTTGGTTTTTGCCCGGATGCCTTGAGCAGTTTTTCCATATAGGCACTCATGTCCCAGGTGTCACCGGAGAGGCAGGATACCGAATCTTTGAGTCGCGATGAGGGTTTGACCTCTTTGATTTTGTTCTCCAGGTGTCCTTTGATAAAACCGAACAGCGCATGGTATGCTTCCTTTTTGGCCTCATCCACCGTGTCCAGATCCAGGTCGCCTTTTTCGGCGCTTTTCAACGGCTTGCCGTCATACTCGGTCAAAGACTGCACCACCCACTCATCTACCGGGTCGGTCATCAACAGCACTTCAAAATCCTTCTCTTTCAGCCGTTCAAGATGGGGGCTGTTGACCAGGGCAGAAAGCTTGTCGCCGGTGATGTAAAAAATCTCCTTCTGGTCGGCCTTCATATTTTTCACGTAATCATCCAGCGATACCCAGGTGTCTTCGGATTTAGTGGTCTTGAAACGGATCAGGGTGGTGATTTTGTCCTTGCTGGCCGGGTCGGTGTGAATCCCCTCCTTCAGCACGGCGCCGAACTCATCGTAAAACTGGTTGTATTTCTCCACATCCATTTTGCCCAACAGATCGAACAGTTTTTTGACTAAATTCTTGCGGATATTCAGCACCAGCCGGTCCTGCTGCAGGATTTCGCGGCTGACGTTCAGGTTCAGGTCGGATGCATCCACCACGCCTTTGACGAATCGAAAATATTCCGGCATCAGTTCCTTGCAGTCGTCCATGATGAACACTCGCTTGGAATAAAGGTGGATGCCGTGGCGGCGTTCCGGTGTGAACAGGTCGAAGGGGGCTTTGGATGGAATATAGAGCAGGGTATCGTATTCGGTGGTCCCTTCGAACTTGAGATGGAGCCGCTCCATGGGCGGGTTCCAATCGTGGCTCAAATGCTTGTAGAACTCTTCGTATTCTTCGTCCTTGACCTCGCTGGAATTGCGGGCCCAGATGGCCTTCATGGAATTAAGCGTCTCTTCACGCATCACCCTGCGGGTGGTGGCGCCGATGGGTTTGCCGTCCTTGTCCTTGATCACCTCTTCATCGGGCAGCGGTTCGTCGCGCTCGACCTCCATGGTGATCGGGTAGCCCACGAAATCGGAATGCTGCTTGACAATGCTGCGGATGGTCCACTGGTCGGTAAAATCCTTCTCGTCCGTCTGCTTTTTTTTCAGCGCCAGGGTGATGGTGGTCCCCCGGGAGGCTTTCTCGGTCTCTTCAATGGTGTAGGATCCGTCTCCGGATGAGACCCATTTGACGGCCTTGTTCGCATCCGCACCGGCAGACCGGGTCACCAGGGTGATTTTATCGGCCACCATGAAGGCGCTGTAAAACCCCACGCCGAACTGCCCGATCAATTCCGGTATCAGTGTCTCCTGCCCTTTGGCATGCTCCAGCGCCTCCAAAAAACTAGCGGTGCCGCTCTTGGCGATGGTGCCGATATTGTCCATGACTTCATCATAGGTCATGCCGATGCCGTTGTCCGAAATTTCGAAGGTCTGCTTGATGGCATCGGGTTTCAGCTGAATCTTGAATTCGTTGTCTTCACCCAGGATGCCCGGTTCGGTTTCGGCCTTGTATCGCACCTTGTCGATGGCATCCGATGCATTGGATATCAATTCCCGCAGAAAAATGTCCTTGTTGGAATAGAGGGAGTTGATAATCAGGTTGAGAATCTGCTGCACTTCGGTTTTAAACGGATGGGTTTCCTGCTTGGCTTCCATTGGCTCTCCTGCATGCTTCTTCATCAAGTTTTTATCAATGGTTATAATTAGTTCGACGATCGACGATGAACAACTATGGGCGCGATTTGCCGTTTGTCAAGGCAGGAAAACCGGTTTAAATGATAAACACCAGCCGGTTCCCCGCCGCCCGCCCCAGATCGTTTCCATGCCAGGCCGAACAGTTCCAGTGAATGGGTCATGGCGTCAAACGGTGTGGTTCAAAAAATGAGACGCACAATAATCCATATATTTTAATATGTTATTAATAAACTACAGGATTCCCAGACCCGGGTTCAAAATCTTGAACTTTTCAGAAAAAATCGTTTCATCTATTCATATAGGTAGGTTATACCCTGACATGCTTGAAAAGGGTTTATTATTTTGAACTTTCGCCTCATGATCCGGCACTTGCTCTCTCAATGATACCGGCGGAATCCGCAGCAGCGGATACTACAGGTATTTAAAATTATTGTATTTTAACGCTATTCTGATATTTTTCAGCTCTTGCAACCGGAATTGGCAAGATGTTTGCTTATGTCATAAGTCAACCTAATAATTTTCATCTGTTCTCCTCCTTAACGGTTAATCGGCTTCATCCCGATTAACCGTTTCCTTTTTTGGCCCTTGGAATAAAATTGCAAATTTCCAACCAACCAGTTAAAATTAATTCCAACTCATGACGTGATCCGCTTAACAACGGTGGATTGCTACCATCTCTTCGTCGCTCACTGTTAAAAAGAATCGTTGCCGTCATTTATTGACTCCCAGCCGCGGTGGTTGAGAACCGCTTGTATCGACAGGTGTTGCCGGTCGCCATGTCTATGTCAACCGGAAAACAGCTTGACCTATCAGCAATCCATGGAGGTGGGAATGAAAACCAAAAAATGGGTGTTTGGCTTTGAGGAACTGGATGCCGTAAAAAATCATGTGGGCGAGAGTGGGGATGCCGTTCGTGGACTGCTGGGCGGCAAAGGGGCCAATCTGGCTGAAATGGTTCGCATAGGGTTGCCTGTTCCCCACGGCTTCACTGTGTCCACCGAAGCCTGCAATGCCTTCCTTAAAACCGGCGGGACCTTTCCCAAGGGCATGTGGGACCAAGTTTTGTCAGCACTTGAAACGGTTGAACTCAAAACGGGAAAGCGCTTTGGCGGTGACGAGAACCCCCTGTTGGTCTCCTGCCGGTCCGGTGCCAAGTTTTCCATGCCCGGAATGATGGATACGGTTCTCAACATCGGCCTCAACAGCCAGACAGTGGCGGCCATGATCCGTCTCACCGATGATCCACGATTCGTTTACGATGCCTATCGGCGTCTGATCCAGATGTTCGGCAGTGTCGTCATGGGGATCGACGACGAACCGTTCGAAGCGGTCATCACGGCCGCCCGCAAGGCTGCCGGCGTGGAAAAGGATACCGAACTGTCGGCTGACGACTGGCAGCAGGTGGTGCTGCAGTTCAAAGCCTTGTACCGCCGCCACACCACCCACGATTTTCCGGAGGATCCGTTCAAACAGCTCAAAATGGCAACCGAGGCGGTGTTCAAAAGCTGGAACGGCAAGCGGGCGGTGGATTATCGCACGGCCGCCGGCATCGATCACCACCTGGGCACGGCTGTCAGCATCGTCACCATGGTATTCGGCAATATGGGCGCCGACTGCGCCACCGGGGTGGCCATGACTCGCAACGGTTCAACCGGGGAAAACCATCTGGAGGGAGACTACCTGACCAATGCCCAGGGCGAGGATGTAGTGGCCGGCATCCGCCAGACCCGTGACCTTTACCTGTTGAAGGAGGAGATGCCCGCAGCCTTCAACGAATTCGAACGCATCGCCGAGCTGCTGGAGAAACACTACCGGGACATGCAGGACATGGAGTTTACCATCGAAAAAGGCAAGCTGTGGATGCTCCAGACCCGTGACGGCAAACGGACGGCCCAGGCAGCGGTGCGCATTGCCGTGGAGATGGCCGATGATGGACTGATCGATCGACAGACGGCGGTACTGCGGATCAAACCGGAACAGGTTGACTTCTTTCTCCACCCGCAATTCGACCCCAAAGCCACCTCCGGGGCCAAGCTTCTGGCCCGGGGACTCAACGTTTCACCGGGAGCGGCCGTGGGACAGGTGGCCTTCGATGCCGACATGGCCGAAGCCTGGGCCAAAAACGATGCAAAGTCGGTGATCATGGCCCGCCCGGAGACCAAACCCGACGACGTCCACGGCATGTTGGCCGCCCAGGGGATTCTCACCAGCCGCGGCGGGCGCACCAGCCACGCGGCCCTGGTGGCCAGACAGTTTGGGAAACCGGCAGTGGTGGGCGCCTCGGCGATCACCATCGACCTGGCCAACCGGCTGATGACCATCGGCAGCCAGACCATCCACGAAGGCCAGTGGATCTCCATCGATGGAACGACCGGCGTGGTTTATGAGGGCAAGTTGGAGACCATGGTACCGGACATCAAAGACCCCTGGCTGATTAAACTGCTCTCCTGGGCCGATACATTCAGGACCCTGGGGGTGTGGGCCAACGCCGACTATCCGCGGGACGCCAGCCGGGCGCTGGAGTATGGCGCCCAGGGCATCGGCCTGTGCCGGTCCGAGCACATGTTCTTTGAAACCGACCGCCTGCCCCACTTCCAGCGGATGATTTTGACCGACTACCCCGTTGAGCGCAAAGAGGCCCTGGCCGCCCTGCTGCCGTTTCAGAGACAGGATTTTGCAGGCCTGTTCCGGGTCATGCGGGGACGGCCGGTGATCATCCGTCTGATCGATCCGCCCCTGCATGAATTTCTGCCGGACCTGGTGGAGCTGGTATCCGAGTTGGCCGACCTGAAAATCCGGCTTAAGCACGCAACGGACATGGCCGCCATCGACACCCTGCTGGCAGAAATCCGCCAGAAAGAGCAGCTGCGCAAACGGGCCCAGAGCCTGCGGGAAGCCAACCCCATGCTGGGCCTGCGAGGGGTTCGACTGGGCATCTACATTCCGGAACTGACCACCATGCAGGTAAGGGCCATCTTCGAAGCGGCCTGCATGGTGGTGAAAGAGGGCATCGACGTACACCCTGAAGTGATGATCCCGCTCACCAGCCACGTCAACGAGCTGGTCCGCCAGCGCTCGGTGCTGGAGGCCGAGGCCAGGGCCGTCATGACCGAACATGGGATGGAGGTCGCCTACAAGTTCGGCACCATGATCGAGCTGCCCCGCGCCGCCATCACCGCCGACCGCATCGCCGAGCATGCGGAATTCTTTTCTTTCGGCACCAATGACCTGACCCAGACCACCTTCGGCATCTCTCGGGACGACGCTGAAACCGGGTTTCTCATCGAATACATGGAATCCGGCATCCTTCCCGCCAATCCCTTTGCCACGCTGGATCGGGACGGTGTTGGAGCGCTCATCGATATGGCCGTGAAAAGGGGCCGGGCCACGAAGCCGGATCTGGAGTGCGGCATCTGCGGCGAGCACGGCGGGGATCCCAAATCGATCGCCCTGTGCCATGAACTGGGACTGACCTATGTTTCCTGCTCCCCTTTCCGGGTGCCCATCGCCAGGCTGGCGGCGGCCCATGCCGCCTTGTTGGACAAGAAGTAAACATGGTAACCCTGAACCTTTGAACCCTACCCACTATCACGCAGGAGGTGTCATGAACCGCCCAGGATGGGTCCTCGTTGTCCTGTTTTTCTTATGCCTGGTTATCACTGGAAGGGTGGCTGCAGCGCCGGAAAATGCAGTGGACATTCCTGCATCTCTGGAACCCTGGCGGACATGGGTGCTCCACGACAAGGCGGAGCAGCAATGCCCGGCTCACTTTGACGACGGGACCAGTCGCCGCTGCTGGTGGCCGTCGCGGTTGACCGTGGATGTGGGGATGCTGGGCGGTCTGTTCGAACAGCAGGTGACCGTATATGCCCCCTCCTGGGTGACCCTTCCGGGGAACGAGACCCATTGGCCCGAATCGGTCACCGACGGCAGCAAGGCCCTCCCCGTGGTGGGCCGCAACGGCCGGCCGTGCATTTGGCTGGAACCCGGGGAGTACCCTGTCAAAGGCGCTTTTGTCTGGAACGCACTACCGGAAGTACTTCAGGTTCCGGTTTCCACGGGCATTTTGTATTTGACCGTCGACGGCCGGGAAATCGTCGATCCCGACCGTGGTGCCGACGGCCACCTCCGGCTCCACGGCAAGGGAGGGGCCGCCCGGCGGGAGGACACCATGACGGCCACCCTGTTCCGGCTGATCGAAGATGACATCCCCATGCGGCTGATCACCCGGGTCCTGCTCGAAGTCTCCGGCCGGCACCGCGAGATCCGGCTGGCCTCCCTGCTGCCCGACGGCGCCACGGCGATGAAGATCGACAGCCCGCTGCCTGCCCGCCTGACCGGTACGGGTGACCTGCTGGTTCAAGCCCGCCCTGGCCGCTGGGATGTCCGGGTGACGGTCCGTCTGGAAGGTCCGGTGAAGACCCTTTCCACGGGAGAGGGTCTTTATGGCGATGAAGTATGGTCCTTCAAAGCCTTCAACAGGCTGCGCATGGTCAAGGTACTGGGGGCACCGACGCTTGAACCGTCGCGGACCCGGATGCCCGACGAATGGAAAGGGTTTCCCGCCTATCAGCTCAAACCCGGTGCAGCCCTGTCCTTCGAGGTCCTGCGCAGGGGCGATCCGGATCCGGCGCCGGACCAGTTGGACCTGGTGCGCACCTGGTGGCTGGATTTTGACGGATCTGGGTTTACGATCCATGACCGCATGGGCGGCACCTTGAGCCAAACCTGGCACCTGGCTATGGAGGCACCCATGGAATTGGGCCGGGTGGCCGTGGATGGGCAGGACCAGCTGATCACCCTTCAAGGGGAGCGGCCCTCACCCGGGGTTCAGTTGCGCCGCGGACAGCTGTCGCTGGAGGCGGACAGCCGCCTGGCACGCACGTCGTCGATCGTGCCGGCCATCGGCTGGGACCACGATTTTAAAAGCCTGCGCGGTTTGCTTCACCTGCCTCCAGGCTGGACCCTGTTTTCCGCCGCCGGTGTGGATGTTCCCCCCGGGGCCTGGCTGCAGCGCTGGACCCTGCTGGACTTTTTCCTGGTCTTGATCATCGCCGTCAGTGCCTATCAAATCCGCAGCCGGGCAACCGGTCTGCTGGCCCTGGTGACCCTGGTGCTGACATTCCACGAGCCGGGTGCACCACGTCACGTGTGGCTTCACCTGCTGGCGGTGGCCGCGCTGTTGAAATATCTTCCCGACGGCTGGTTTAAAACAGTGGTCAAGCTGTGGGGAGTTGGCACGGTGGTTGCGCTCTTGGCCATCACGCTGCCCTTCATGGTGCAGCAGGTCCGCAGCGCCATCTATCCCCAATTGGCCCAGGAAAGGGATGAAATCCATTACCGGCCGGAGGCTATCCGGGCCGGCAAGGTATTAGAGTCCCGAATAGCTGCCGCGCCAGAATCCGCTTCGGTCGGTAAACGACTCCTCGAGGCCAAGGAGAGGATTCAATTGTCCGGGCAGCTGTCGACACCCATACAGACCAGGCTTATCTCGGACCCCGACGCCCTGATACAGACCGGCCCCGGCCTGCCGGCGT
>NZ_JBFELV010000016.1:0-27725 GCF_041551955.1 Desulfosarcina sp. | reverse complement strand
GTACCGCCCCGGCCCGGCGAACCGCCACGACGGCGGCCCCGACCTTGCGCCGCAGCATGGCACCATTGGCGATCGACACCATGCCCGCGCGGTCGATCAGGGCCTTGATTTCCGGGCTCATGCAGGCAAAATAGGTCGGTGAGCCCAAGATGATGCCGTCGGCCGCCAGCATCCGGTCCACGCAGTCGTTGAGCATGTCCTTGTCCACGGCGCAGTGCCGGTCCTTGTTCTCGAAGCACTTGTAGCAGGCAATACAGCCGCGGATGGGTTTGCCGCCGACTTGAACGGTTTCCGTCTCGATGCCCTGGCCTTCGATGGCCGCCAGCACGGTCCGGATCAAAATGGAGGTGTTGCCGTCTTTTCTGGGACTGCCGTTGAATGCGACCACTTTCATCGATTTTCCTCCTGTTGTTGATTACGCTTAAATTGAACCCTCCCCGTGGTAGGCGGCGAGGAATGCGCTCGCTATCGCAGTTCAGCCATCGATCGTTTTGAACTTCTCTTCGGGCGCACCGCAGATCGGGCACTTCTTGGGGATTTTCTTGTCGGTCACGAAGCCGCACACCTGGCAGACATGGTACTCCTTAACCGTATCCTTGATCACATTCATGATGGCCCGCTCATACAGCTTGGCATGAAAGCCCTCCGCATCCCGGGCATGGCTGAATGCCAATGCCGCCACCGTTTCCCCCTCTTCCTCGGCCGTTTTTAAAAAATCCGGGTATGCATTCTCACTGACCGATTTTTCTCTCTGGAAGGATTTTTCCAGGTTCGTATCCGTATCGTTGACGATCAGATCTTTCAGCAGGTCCATCTGCCGGGTGGCATGCACCCGCTCCGCCTCGGCGATGGCCCTAAACAGAAGGGCGACCTGGGGCACATCCTCCTGGTCTGCCTTTTCCGCATAGGCCAACAGCCGAAAGTAGGCCTTGGCTTCACCGATGAACGCTTTGTAGATGTTGTCCTTGGTTTTGGGTTGCATTACCACCTCCATGGTTAAAGATAGGGTTCGAGGGTCCAAGGGGTCGAGGGGTCAGGGATATGTCTGTCGTCGATTTTGTGCATACCAATGAGTCGCCTGCATTGGGGGTTGCCGGATTAGAAACGTTTTCCATGTCCTGAGAAGTCCGCTTGCCCCCTCGACCCCTCGACCCCTTGAATCCTTGAATCCTTGAATCCTTGAATCCTTGAATCCTTGAATCCTTGAATCCTTGAATTCTTGAATTCTTTTTTGCATCCTGTCTGATTGAATTCGAAAACAATGCCATAAAAAAACGATAACGATGGTCATCCTTCTGTCAGTTTCCGCAATATCTCCTCGGGCCATTTTTCCTTCACTTTCTCCTCACCATGAAAATAGCGAACCCGGGAACGACTCTCGAACACCTCCAGCATGGGCAAAATCGCAATCTTGCCCGAATCGGGATACTCACAGACGTCGATGCCCACCGTGGTTCGAATGTCCAGATAGACACAGGGGACGTCGCTGTGATTGTACAGCTGATGGGCGCCGGTGTCGCCCTGCTCGAAAAACACGAGATCCCCGGCGGCGACCGTTTGAAATCCTTGCGGCGTGCGCAGGGTTGCTTCGCCGGAGAGGATCAGGAACAACTCCTCGGCCGCCCGGTGGAAGTGATAGGGAAAAGAGAACCGGTCAGGAGCCAGAGAGCGGATGTCGAAATCAAGCTGCCGGGCTTCCGCCAGCTTGGCCAGCCGTGGACTGGTCTGCCAGGCAAATTCAGGCAGACTGGATTTCTTGGCTTCGAATTTGAGATCCCGGGTGTGAAACACCGTCGGCATCAATAACCCCCTTTCAGGTTGGCTCCCTATTTTTAAGTTCCCGGCGCATGATCTTCCCGGTGGCGGTCATGGGCAGGCTGCCGGTGAATTCGATCTCCCGGGGATACTCGTGGGCAGCCAGCCGCTCCTTGACGAACTGCTGGATGTCACGGGCCGTTTCCGCCGATGCGTTGCCGGGTTCCCGGAGCACAATGAATGCCTTGATGATCTCAGTGCGCACCGGATCCGGTCGACCGATGACGGCCACCATGCCCACGGCCGGATGCTTCATGATACAGTCTTCGATTTCCGCCGGTCCGATGCGGTAACCGGAACTGGTGATCAGATCGTCCTTGCGGCCCAAGAACCATAGGTATCCGTCGTCGTCCATGCGGGCCAGGTCCCCGGTGAGGCTCCAGTCATTGACAATTTTTTTCCGGGTGGCATCCGGATTCTTCCAGTACTCGAGAAACATCACCGGATCGGGGCTGCGCACGGCAATTTCACCCGCAGTACCCGCCGGCAGCGGATGACCGTCCTCATCCACCACCGCCACGGTGTGTCCGGGAATAGCCCGGCCCATGGACCCGGGTCGAATGGGCATCACCTCAGAGCAATTGCCCACCACCAGGTTGCATTCGGTTTGACCGTAAAACTCGTTGATGGTCACGCCCATAACCCGTCGGCCCCACTCCAGCAGGCCCTCTCCCAATGTCTCGCCCCCGCTGCCGATGGTTCTCATTTTAAAATCGTGGCGCACGGACGGATCCGGAACCTGGCGCATGAGCTTTAGTGCTGTGGGCGGCATGAAGGCGTTGCGGATGCGGTGTTTGGCAAGCAGGTGAAAAGCCTCCTCCGGGTCGAATTTTCTGGCACGGTGGGCAACGACGGCAATGCCGTGGTGCCAGCTGGGGAAAAGCACATCGATGAGCCCCCCGATCCAGGCCCAGTCGGCCGGCGTCCAGAACCGGTCACCCTCGCATGGAAAGAAGTTGTGCGGGAATTCAACCCCGGGCAGGTGGCCGAGAAGCACCCGGTGGGCGTGAAGGGCCCCCTTGGGTGGACCAGTGGTCCCCGAGGTGTAAATGATCAGGGCCGGGTCGTCAGCCCGTGTCTGCACCGGCGTGAAAGCCTCGCTGCCCCGGGACAGCAGATCCTGAAAAGCGGTAACGCCTTCGGGCCCATCTCCGTCGGTGACGATGATGACCCGCAGCTGCGGCAACCTGTCTCGAATGGAAAGTATTTTTGGCAGGTTGGCCGCATCGGTAATTACTCCCTTGGCCTGGCTGTCTTCGAGACGGTAGGCCAGGGCATCGGTTCCGAACAGGGTGAACAGCGGGATGGCGATGGCCCCGAGCTTGTAGAGGCCGATATGGCTGACAGCGGTCTCCGGCCGCTGGGGCAAAAGGATGCCCACCCGGTCTCCAATCCCGATGCCCATGGCCTTCAGGCCGTTGGCCAGCCGGTTGGATCGGCGCTTCAATTCGAGGAAGGTATATCGTCGTGTCCGACCCGCATCGTCTTCATAGATCAGTGCCAGGCGGTCGGGTTGATTGGCCCACTTGTCGCAGATGTCCACACCGATATTATAGTAATCAGGGGTCTCCCATCGGAAAGTGTCGCACAGTGTCTGGTAGTCCTTGCCCGGTTTGAGCATGACATTGTCTCCTTGGTTGGTAGCCAGGGGCTGCTTTTACGGAAAGAATAGGGATAGTGACCTCAAGACGCCTTCTGCCGGAGCCTCCAATCCACCAGCCGGCTCGACAAACGGGGAAATCCGCTGACCAGGGCCACGAACAGGGTGGCGGCGTATGGCAGAGACTGGACCACCAGCACGGTTACCCACAGGGTCATGTCGAGCGTGTCCATTTTCTGGCCCAATGCGATGGCCGATGCTGCGCTAAGGAGGGCGGCCAGCAACAGGATCTCCTCCATAGAAGCCGTCAGGGCCTGGGTCAGCAGAGAGGCCCCGGCCATTTTGGGGGTCCTGAAAAAAGGTTTGTCACGGGTAATGAGTCCGGAAACCATCGCCTTGGCAATCGTGTGGGAGAGCGCCAGGCCGGCCGCCGACGCAGCCAGCGTCTGGGTCAGGGTGGCATTCACCCGCGTTCGATAAAGGTAGAACATCTTACCCAATTTGAAGGCAAACAGGACAAGCGGCAGAATCGAGAAGATCACCAGCGGCGGATCAAATTTCAGGGGATCGACAATCATGGCAAATGACCACAGCAGCGCCCCCAAATTAAAGAAGAGGTTCACACCGTCGGCCAACCAGGGTAGCCACCCGGCGATGAAATGGTAGCGCTGCCCGTGACGAAGCCCACTGCCTTTTTTGAACAGCAGTAAAAAGAGGTGCCGGCGCAGGATCTGCATGGCACCGTAGGCCCAGCGGTGGCGCTGCTTCTTGTAGTCGGTAAAGGTATCAGGCATCAGCCCACGGCCGTAGGTTCGGGAGATATAGAGCGCCTCGTAGCCCCTTTCGAAGATCCGCAGCCCCAGTTCGGCATCCTCGGTAATGCACCATTCGCTCCACCCGTCGATACTTTCAAGAACCGTACGGCGGATCAGAGTCATGGTCCCGTGTTGGATGATGGCGTTGCGCTCGTTGCGTGTGACCATGCCGATGAAAAAGAAACCCCGGTATTCAGCATAGCACATGGCCTTGAAGGCATTTTCGGTGCCATCCCGATAATCCTGCGGTGCCTGGACGATGCCGATCTTGGGCTCCTTGAATTGGGGTACGAGTTCGCGCAACCAGGTTGGGCTTACGATGTAGTCGCTGTCGATCACGGCAATGATCTGAGCGGCCGCGCTGGTGCGGGACAGGGCCAAATTCAGGGCCCCGGCCTTGAAACCGGACAACGGGTTCACATGAAAAAACCGAAATCGTGAACCCAGTTTACGGCAATGGGCCTCCACTGGCTTCCAAACTTGTGGGTCACTGGTATTGTTGTCCACCACCAGCACCTCGAAATCCGGATAATCCAGTGCTGCCAGCGCATCCAGGGTATCCATGACCATGGACGGCGGCTCGTTGCAGGCCGGCAAATGAATGGATACCATGGGCAGTTGGCCATCATCGATGGCCACTGGTTGAAAAGGCCTCCGCGACCGGATGATCCAGCGTGCCTCTGCCCACTCGTGGGCTTCGGTGAGCAGCACGACAATGACCCCGACCATGCCACTGATCATCACCAGGCCCACGATGACCGTTCCCACGGTCAGGTACTGATGGATGTAGTCATAGACGACCCACACCGCCATTGAAGCGGTGGAGAAGACCAGCACTGCCAGAAACCCCCGCCCCCGGTTGCCCAGGGTCTGGCTGTCGATCAGCAGGATGGCGAAAGTGATCAGGGCGATCAGCACCGACACTCCGGCCAGAAGGTACCAGTTGGCGATGGGAACGATAGGTTGGGTGAAGGGGAATTTCTCCTGGCGAGTATCATTGTAGACGCCCCAGTAGGCGCCCACCGCACCTTCGGTGTGGCGCTTCCACGGCTGATCAAAGGCCTCCATTACGTAATAGATATACTCCTCTTGCTGGGCCCGATAAAGAAACCGTCTCAAAAAAGCTGCCTGGTTAGCCGTTGATGCGACGGCCGACCGCACGGTACGGCCGTTACTAGGCCACCCCACTTCGGCGATGACGATGGGCTTATGCGGAAAAAGAGACTTCAACAGGTTCATCTTATCGATGATGTAATCTACGGCTTGATCGATGTGAACCCCTTCCCAATAGGGCAGCATGTGAACCGCCAGGTAATCCACATGGTTGGCCAGTTCATGGTACTTGACCCAGACATGCCAAGGCTCGGCCGTACTGACCGGCACCTTCAGAGCCTTGCGTGCCTGGTCCAGGTACCCGGCCATCTGCTCCACGGTTAGTTCCTTGCGCAGCAGCACCTCATTGCCTACGACGGCCCGCACGACATTGGGGTTTTTGGCAACCTCCTCCAGGAATATCTTCATGTAGGCCTGGTTCTGCTCCTCATCGTCATCGATCCAGACGCCGGAGGCGACATTGATACCATATTTCCCAGCCAGCTCGGGAATTTTTGCCAGAACATCTTCTACCGTGTAGGTTCGGATGGCATAGCTTTTCCCCTGCAACAACTTCAGGTCGGCCTCGAGTTCCTTTTCCGATGGGTATTTCTTCTCCAACGGGCTCTGCCCGCTTTGAAAGGGTGAAAACGAAAACCCCTGAATTTGGTCCGGCCAGGGTGGCTCCTGCTCCGGTCGGTTGGCAAGCGCCCAGATGCTGACGGCCAGAATAGCGATCGCAATGGCAATGACAATGCTGGAATTTCTCATCTTACAACTACTCCACCCCTTCCGGGCGTCCAGTCGGTTGGCGGTCCTTTGTGGACCTGAAACCGAATCCCGGAAGCCATGCGAAAGGAACTGTTCGAGGGCATGGTCCTCGTTTCACGTACCGCCCATACGAGTCGGCCGCGATGGACCTTCAAAAGAGATTTTAGTACCTTTAAGGGTCATAAGGCAACAAAAAGCCACACGACAGTCTTGAAGCCCCCCTAAGCAAACCGAAAACCATACCTTCTGTCAACACCGCAGATTCCTAGCACTACAGCGAAATATTTTGTAGACAGTTAATTAAAAGGTGTGTATGCTTCCGGATAACAAGGCGATTGATCGGGGTTTCGGCTTTGCGCGTTGTGCATCCGTCGATTTGAAAAGGGCTTTTACCGTTGCCGCAGGCCTGCGCCCTGTCAACGACAACACCATGTCTACTATGCAACCATCCCAAAAACCAAGTGCTATTTTGCCGCAGGTTCCAGCTGTCGTCAACACAGATGCGATTGCCGGTGTGCTAAGCGATTATTGTCCGGCTACCGTCGCACCGATCAGTGGGTCAAAATGGGAGCCTTTATGGGATCAATGGATCAGCCGGCATCATTACCTGGGTTATCAACGACTTCTGGGACATCGACTCAAGTACCTTGCTTTTTTTAAAGATCGACCGGTAGCGGCCCTATCGTGGAGCGCTCCGGCACTGAAACTGGCCGCAAGAGATCGTTTTGTCGGTTGGTCATCGAGGCAACGCAAGCGCCATCTGCATCAGTTCGCCGCCAACAGCCGTTTTTTGATCATGCCCTGGGTTCAGATCCCCAATCTGGCCTCGCATGTGATGGCCCGGAATATTGCACGGTTGTCCGCGGATTGGCTGCACCATTTCAACCATCAACTCCTGCTGCTGGAGACTTTCATCGATGGCCGTTACTTTAAAGGCACCTGCTATAAAGCGTCTAACTGGCAGCATATTGGACATACTCACGGCAGTACGAAACAAGGCAAGGGATACCGCTATCATGGCAACCCAAAGGAGATTTACCTTTATGTTTTAGACCCTGACTTCAGACGCGTGATCGATTGCCGACAACAGCCTGCCCCTATTATTGATCGCCCTCCACCAACTCAAACCAAAGTGGAGAAGCTGGTCATGCATTTAGAACACTGCCGATGGCATCCGCAACTGACCGCCGATTTGGGTCTCGATCAGGACGATATCAAGACGATGGCCAATGAGCTGGTCAGCTTTCATCGATGCTTTCATGACGCTTATGGCCGCATCGAACATCACCGTCTGGGATTGGCCTATTTAGCCGGGCTCATGAGCCATGCCGAGGCCAAATCCGTGGAACCGATCGCGCTTGAGTTCCTCGACAAAAAATCGGTCCGTTCCATGCAGATGTTCATGAAGAACTTTCGTTGGGATCATATGTCCATGCAGCGGATCCATCAGAACATGCTGGCGCCGCTGATCGCAGCTCCCGATGGGATGATCACCGTCGATTCCGGTGATTTTGTCAAAAAGGGCAAGGAATCGGTCGGCGTGGCCCGACAGTATTGCGACGCCGTCGGAAAGGTTGAAAACTGCCAGGCCGGTGTCTTTGTCGGCTATTCCAGCGATAAGGGGTACGGTCTGCTCAACTGCCGGTTGTATATGCCCAAAAGCTGGTTTTCCAAAGAGCAGGAAGAGAGGCGCAGGTTTAACCGGGTTCCCGACGATCTGGTTTTTAAGACCAAACAGCAGATCGCCCTTAAATTAATCGATGAAGTCAGGGCAACCGGTTGTTTCCCGGCCAAGTGGTTTGGCGCCGATGTGGCTTTTGGCGGCGATGTCGATTTTTTAGACGCCCTGCCCAGGGATCTCTCTTACTTTGCCGCCATCAAGTCCGATACCCAGGTTTTTACCAAAAAGCCAAGGATCGGTCTGCCGCCCTATAAGGGCCGTGGCCGTCGTCCCAGCCAAACCCAAATATTGCCCGGGCAACCCAAGCCGAAACGCGTATCGGAAATCGCCACGTCTGGCCGTTTGTCCTTCAAGCCGGTGGTTGTTGCCGAGGGTGCCAAGGGGCCGATCATCGCAAAAGTGGCCTGCATTCGCGTCTATTTGTCTCGCGACGGATTGCCGATAGGCAATCGGCAATGGCTCTTTTTTCGAAAGGACACCGAAGGAGGGATCCAATACGCCATCTCCAATGCACCCAACAAAATCTCTCTTTTCGAGCTGGTTAAGGCCTCCACCATGCGCTGGCCGATCGAGAAGTGCTTTCAGGAAGGCAAAAGTCAGGTCGGCATGGATTGCTATGAACACCGTTCCTGGCCCGCATGGCATCGGCATATGACCTATGTGTTTTTGGCACTGCACTTTATGCTTCGAATGAAATTGCGTTTTATAAAAAACGCCGTTGCTGACGGTTCCCATGGCTCGCAAAATACTATCGATATTACTTCCCTTGAGATTTCTTAGCCTTCAAGGGGCGATGGAAATTGTTCAATATCACCTGCACCGGAATTTGGCCGCCTAAAAGTCGCACGGAAGAAAGGAATCAAGCTGGTCAAATTTTATAACCTAAATGTTACGCTGGTGTACTAAAGTTTCGCGGCAAACGGACGATATAGACCACGAAGGGCCGTTCGCGCCGGTATAACGACAGGCCGGGCAAACGGATGTCCCTGATGATTCGGAGTGAAACCGAACTGGAGGAATTTTCGATGGCGATCGTCAAGCATCTGAGCGGAATCCATCATCGCATCGGTCGGATAGTTGGTATGGCCACTTTTATCACCGTTGGAATCGTCACCCCATGTTTCGCTTCGGAGACGGGTGGGTTAAACGATCCGCCACCAGCCATGCCCATCCACATCGACGCGGAAACCCCTTTGACCACGACTGCACCGATTCCCGTCACGATTGACCTTCAGGGCGGCAGCTGCCAGCTATACCGCGGCGGCGAGCCCTATTTCATCAAAGGCGTCGGCGGACGACGGCACCTGGACATGGCGGCCGAGGCCGGCGCCAACTCCGTGCGCACATGGTCATCCCGAAATGCCGGCGATCTGCTGGATCGCGCCATGGGTTGCGGGATGACCGTCATGCTAGGCACATGGCTGTCCCATGATCGCGCCGATTATCTCGACCCGGACTACAAATCACTGATAAGAGCTGAGATTCAACAGAGCCTGGACCGGTACAAGGATCATCCGGCGCTGTTGATGTGGGCGCTGGGCAACGAAATCAACCTGAGGGGAGCCAACACGCCGGAAGCCTGGCAGTTCGTCAATGAAATGGCACGCCTGATCAAAAGCAAGGACCCGCACCATCCAGTGGTCTCCGTAATCACCTATAGTGCCAGCACGCTGAACAACATCGCCCAATTTGCCCCGGACCTTGACGCCGTGGGCATCAACGCCTATGGCGCCCTGTCCAGCGTTCGGGAGATGATCGAAGCCACCACTTATGAAGGCCCTTACATCATCACCGAATGGGGTGTCGACGGCCACTGGGAAGCCGATCGAACCGACTGGGGACGTCCCATCGAACCCACCAGCGCCCAAAAGGCCGATTTCCACCTTCAGCGGTACGGGCAAAATATCCTGGCCAACCGGGATAGATGTCTAGGTTCCTATGTCTTTGTCTGGGGCCAGAAACAGGAACGAACCCCCACTTGGTACAGCATGTTCATCGAAAATGTTCCCGGAATCGATCTGCCGAAAGCGTCGTGCCCAACCGTGGATGCGATGCACTTCAACTGGTCGGGTAATTGGCCGGCCAACCAGGCACCCAAGGTGGATGGAATGACCATCAACGGCTTTGTGGCCGCCGGCGGCGTGAGGCTGACCCCGGGGGAACCCTTTGTGGCCCAGGTGGCAGCCGCCGACCCCGAAAACGACGGGTTGCGTTATGTCTGGGAGTTGATGGAGGAGCCCACCGTTCTTGGTGTCGGCGGGTCGTTCGAGCCCAGACCCGGTGCGCTGGGCAATATCGTGGATGGGCGCCTTCCGGAGCTGAACCTGATGGCACCGGAAAGAAATGGTGAATACCGCCTGTACGTCTATGTTCTCGACGAAAAGGGGCATGTCGGCACGGCCAACATCCCTTTCCAGGTGGACCAGCCCCCGGCCCAGGACGTCGCCGTCCGACAAACCCCGGAGTCTGACAGTTGATATCTTCAAGGGATGATACGGCTTAGACAAGCATGGCAAACTGGTCCGCAACGGGAAAAAGACCGAACTGCCCGCCCGTGTGAACAAAAACGATGCGCTCACCGAAAACCTGCGGATTGACGGAGAGCTCAGCAGTCATACCGAAATAGGCCTTACCGGTATAAACCGGATCCAGCACCACGCCCTCCAACCGGACCAGGTCCCGGAGCATGGCCAGTTCTTCGGGGCGTGACAGCGCGTACCCCCGCCCCACATAACCGTCTATGATATCATAGGCTGGTATCCCGCCAGCGAGCACCGACGGCCAAGTTTCGTTGAATTGACGACAGATGCTGTCGATGATGGCCACGAAGTAGTCCCGGTCGTCACAGACGTTGACCCCCACCACCCGAATAGGAGCGCCCGACAGCAAGGCACCCAAGGCCAGACCAGCGGTGGTGCCGCCGGAACCGGCGGCACAGATCACGGTGGTGGGCTTCACCTGGCCGTCATCCAGACGCGTGAGGTCCGCTACCAGTTCGTCCATTCCGGCCACATAGCCCCAGGCACCCAAAGCCGACGATCCGCCTTCAGGGATGATGAAGGGCTTGCGCCCCTGGCTGCGCAATCGTTGGGCCTCCCGTTCGAATATCTCGTCGCGCGCCCGATACTGCTCCGGCGTAACCCAGACAATTTCAGATCCCGCCAGGCAATCCAGCAGGATGTTGCCGGATAGTGGTGGTGGCTTGGCCGGATCGACGGTGCGTAAAATCAGCCGGGAGGAGAGGCCGCACCGCACCGCCGCCAGGGCCGTGGCGCGGCAGTGGTTGGACTGGGCACCGCCGCAGGTGATCACTGTATCGGCCCCCTTGGCAAGGGCATCGGCCAACAGAAATTCCAGTTTGCGGATCTTGTTGCCGGACAATTCGCTGCCGGTATAGTCGTCTCGCTTGAAAAAGATCTCCACCCCAGCTTTTCGACTGAGCCGCTCCATTTTCTGCAGGGGAGTGGGGGTGTTGGCCAGTTGAATGCGTGGGGGAAATAAATCCGCTGGTATCATGCCTTCGCTCCTGAAAATGGGGTGACTGGAATGAATCGACTATACGAAGCAAACCGTTTCTCTTTCTACATCAGATGGACAGGAAATGACAAGGGCTCGCTGATTAGGTGTTCATGATATCCTATAATCCAACCGCTATTATAGTATTCAGTAATCAGGCTGTTATCAGGCGACCAATAAGTGGCGTTAAGAAAAGGTTTAGGGAGAGTTGTGTTTTTTCAGTGAGATGAATTTTTATGATCCGGGATTCCATCCTGCACCCTGCCCTATCAAGGAATCTTCTCGCATCAAAAGCCCAGCCTCAGCCAAAAACGCCGGCCGAAATGTCTTGAGTCAGTTCATGCAGAAGTCGTCCCGCCTGCCAGGGATTCGGTGGCGATCATATTGGCCATCATTTTCTTGGCAAAAGGGATCATGATCAACCACTTAGCCCATTATCGGAGACTGATGTTGATGGGGCAGCGCCAATTAGTTTTTTTTCATTATTTGAATAGCCGGTTGGCAACAATCTGGAAAACCAACAGGTTCTGATAATTGACGGCGCATAAATGCTTAATTCCGGCCCTGATCCTCCAAATATAAAAAATCTATGTTTCAGGGTGTTCGTATAGGTATTAACATTTTGACTTATTTATTTAGTCAATTTAGTTAATCCGACCTAGCCACGGTTCCGGCGCTGCGAATAGCTGTTGTGGGCTAATGATTTGATTTCAAAACGATCGTTACGATGGCTGCCATTTTCGGAAAGCCGGGAATCGACTCGATTCGCTGACCCACTATCAATTCACAATCACCAAAAGGCTGTTTAGTTGATGTTTGGCAGAAATCAGATCATGCGTTTGAGCAGCTGGGTATACCAGATCGTACGTTGGGAGCTTGGCGGAATTTTTATCTATTCCGGTGCCGCCAAACTCCTGGCACCCCAAATCTTTGCCGTTCTCATCGAGGCATACGGGCTCGTTCCCGATATGCTGCTCATGCCCGTGGCCTTAATTCTGCCTGCCTTGGAGGTCGTTGCCGGTGTCGGGCTGCTTTTAGACATCCGGGGCAGTCTGACCGTGATTGCCGGTTTGCTGCTGCTGTTTATTGCGATCCTGGGTTACGGCATCCGGATGGGGCTGGATGTGGACTGTGGCTGTTTCGGATCTGAGGAGCCGGAAGCCGAGGCATTCCATGGACTCCGGCTGGCCCTATACCGGGATATGGTCATGCTGGCGGCAGTCATTTTTCTATATGGATGGCGTCGATACCGCTGTGCGCAGCCAAGGAAAACGATTCCGTCGGCGGATAAAGGGTTAACGCGTGTCGATCAGAAAATTATCGATGAATATTAAACAAGAGGAGAACGAATGATGCGTATGGGTAATTGGACGTTGAAACTGACCATGGTAAGTTTGATGATTTTTGGCCTGTCCTGTCCCGCGATGGCCCTGTTCGATGACAAATTCGAAAAGGAAGTCGAAAAAGAAACCGGTGCGGTAAAGCTGGTAAGAGAGGTCCAACGGGGCGGCTACGATCTGGTTACCACGGAAGAGCTTAAAAGATGGATCGACAGCGGCAAGGAAATGGTGATCATAGATACCATGCCCTATGCGGACAGCTACAAAAAGATGCATCTACCGGGGGCGGTTCAGTTTCTATTTCCCATCCCGGATATGAGCGTGTGGGACACTAAGGAGACCGACGGCAAGACCCAAGAGGATTTTATCCGGATGCTGGGCACCGACAAAGTAAAGGCCATCGTCATCTATTGCGGTTTCGTCAAATGCACCCGCAGCCACAACGGTGCCGCATGGGCGGTTAAGCTGGGCTACAAAAATGTCTATCGCTATTCGGGCGGTGTATTTGCCTGGAAAGGGGCAAAATATCCGTTGGAAAAGGTCGAGTGATGTCATTTCGGAAACAGGATCTTGCGGCCCATATCTGAATCACCAGCCACCATTTTCGGTCATCCACTCAGTTATTTACATATTGAGCGAATCTCAATTGGATACTCCAAAAGAAAATTTTAATGCTTCAGCTGAAGCGCTGATCGGTCGTATCAGGGATCGCGCCCGCAACCTCTATGAAACCAGACAATTGCTTTGCACTGAGGCGGTGGTCTCGGCCATGAATCATGGACTGCGCGGAGGATTGAGCGATGCCCAGGCAACGGCTATGGCGGCTCCGTTTTCTGCAGCCATGGGTGAAAGCGGGTGCCTGTGCGGTGCGCTCAGCGGGGCAGTGCTATCATCGGGACTGCTGTTAGGGCAGCAGCATCCCCATTGCCAGTGTAAAGCAATGCGGGAGGTTTCTCGCCAGTTGCACGACGCCTTCAAGGCGGCCAACGGCGCCACATGCTGCCGGGTGCTTTCCAAAAAGGTCAGGAACGACAAGAAAGCCCATTTCCAGCAGTGTTCCGGGCTGACGGCCCAGGCAGCGGAGATGGCGGCACGGCTGGTTCTGGAGAAACGACCCGAATTGGTCGACCGGGTCAACCACGCATTTCTCAACAAACGACAGTCTGTCGTCGGTGGCGCCCTGTTGCGCCTGGTGCGTCTGTTTTGGGGTTGAATTGGAGGCTCCAAAACGGGTGCAAATAGGGTCTGGGCTGCGGGTTTCGCCTGATCACCCTCCAGCGTGGGTGGAAAGTCTTTTATTCCCTTTTTCGATCCCCAGGATGAATGTCAGCGCTGGTTGGAAAACAGGGGCCCCACTAGCGACAAGGCCTAAAGAAATCAACCTTGAAGGGTAATTGCTCAGGAGGTTTTCCCATGCAAGAAATCGATGCCCGCGGACTCTCCTGTCCGGCGCCCGTGCTCCAGACCAGGGCCATGCTTGAAGCGGAAGCACCCAACCACCTAAAGGTGGTGGTGGACAATGCAGCCGCTCAGCAAAACGTTCAACGGTTTTTGGAGTTTCAGGGATTTCAGACAACCCTTGAAAAAGAGGGTGAGAATTACGCCGTCATCGGAAAGCGCAGTCCTGCATCTGGAAACCCACCCGTTGCTTCCTCCGAGTTGGAGGCCGGTTCAAAGAAAATCATGGTCATGTGTGCCACTGACCGCATGGGTACCGGCGACGATGTATTGGGCCTCAAACTGATGATCAATTTCCTGCACACGCTGAAGGAAATGGGCAGCGAGCTGTGGCGGTTGGTGTTCGTTAACAACGGCGTGAAATTGACGATCGACCATTCTGATGCACTCGAAGACTTGCGAGAACTTGAAAAAGCCGGACTGACGATCCTGGTATGCGGGACTTGTCTGACCCACTTTGGTCTATTAGAGAGAAAGCAGGTCGGTGTGACGACCAACATGCTGGACATCGTCACTGCCATGCAACTGGCCGACAAGGTGATTAATTTGTGATTAATCGTGACCCAACCAAAGGAGGAAGCCAATGAAATATGGAGCTCGCAATCGAATCCGAGCCAAAGTGAAAAGCGTTAAAAGCGGTGATATTATGTCACTCGTCAAATTCGACATCACTATCCCGCATGAGATGGCCTCAGTTCTATCCACCGAATCTGTCGAGCACCTCCGAATCAAACCCGGAGACGAAATTGAGTTGATCATCAAGGCGATTCACGTGCTACCGGTAAAAGATTAGCGATTTTATAAATGGGTTTTTGTTGTTTACCTGTATCAAGGTGGAGGACGATTTGTTCCCATTGAGGTTGTGCTTTCAATGGCGTATCTCGACTTCTGACTGATTACCAATAGATTGAGAAATAAATCCTGTCAAAGCGTGATAAATTGAGATCATATCAATCATATCGAGCTTTTCGTGGGGCCTACAGAAAAATTTGACGACCTCGATAGAGCATGAAACATTTATGCTCCGAAAATGATTACGATAGCTGCTTTACCGGCAGATGCACGGTGAACGTGCTGCCCTTTCCCAGTTCGCTCTCCACGGTCACCCTGCCGCCGTGGGCCTGGGCGATGTGCTTGACGATGGCCAGGCCCAGGCCGGTTCCGCCGAGCTTGCGGCTGCGCGCCTTGTCCACCCGGTAGAACCGTTCGAACAGACGGGGGAGGTGTTTTTTGGCGATGCCCACGCCCTGATCCTTGAAGCGGATCTGGATCTCCCCGTTCACCGTCATCGCCTCAATCAGGATGGTGCTTTTCTCAGGGCTGTATTTCGCGGCATTGTCCAGCAGGTTAACGGCAGCCTGTTCCAGCAGGGTCGCGTCGAAACGGCCGCTGAGATCCGGCTCGCAGGTCAGCCGTACTGCGAGCCCCTTTTCGTCGACGACTTGCCGGCAAAGCCCGACGGCGGTGGCAAGCACATCCTGAAGGCGGCAAATCTCCTTGCCGATCTGCTGAACTTCACGGTCATCTTCGATCCGTGAAAGTTGCATCAGGTCATCGATGATGGCGGCCAGGCGGTTGAGATGTTTTTCGATAATCTTCAGAAACCGCCGGTTCTCTTCCCGATCATCCAAGTCGATGCTGTACAGGGTTTCCACAAAGCCTTTGATGGCGGTCAACGGTGTCTTGATCTCGTGGGAAACAGAGGCGGCGAAATCACGGCGCATGTTCTCCAACCGCCGCAGCTGGGTCACATCGCTGATCACGGCCAGCCCGCCCATGCACTTTTGCGCGGCATCCAGCAGGGGCGTGCAATGAATATTGAAGATCTGCTCGCCATTTTGGTGATAAACGATATCCGACGCCACGCTCTCCCCGGTGGAAAGGCTGCGGTCCATCAGTTCTTGGAACTCGTGGTTGCGGACGATTTCCAAAACGCTGCGACCGTATGCCGATGCCATGGGGGTCCCGAACATGTTTGCAGCGGTCGGGTTGATGTTGATCACCCGCTGCTCCAGGTCCGTGGCGATGACCCCCTCGCGCATGCTGGACAACACCGCCTGGGTTTTGCTCCGCTGGCTGTTGGTCTCATCGATCCGCTGCTGAAGCTGTTGGGCCATATGGTTCATGGTCTCCGCCAGCCCTGAGAACTCGCGGATGTCGGACAGGGGCAGGCGGTGGAAAAGGTCTCCGTCGGCAAACCGCCGCGCGCCGTCGCGCATCTTTTCCAGCGGCTGGATGATCCGCCGGGAAACCAGCCAGCTAACGCCCGACGCCAGCAGGGCCACCAACAGCACACCGGCGGCAATGCGCCAACGGATGGTGCCGATGCGATCGTCGATGGCGGTCAAGGCCAGGGACATCCGCAACACGCCGGCCAACTGCTGATTCGTGTAGAGGGGAAGGGCCACATACATCATGGTCTGGGATATGGTGTCGCTGTAGCGAATGCTCATGCCGATCTTGCCCTGATACGCATCGCGGATCTCGTCCCGGTCCCGGTGATTGTCCATGTTGGCCGGCGCTTCTTCAGAATCGCCGACCACCCGGCCGTCGGGCAGCACCACGGTTACCCGCGTGTCGGTCCGGCCGGCGGCATCCTTGCAAAGCGAGTCTACCGCCCTTTCGTCGAGCGGAAAGAGCAGGCGGACCACCTGCGCTCGAAGGAGCATCCCGCTGACTTCCAGGTCGGCCTGGGTGCGCTCCAGGAAAAACTGGCGGGTAAAGCTCAAGGCATACCAGCTGACCGCCAGCAGCGAAGCCAGGGTGATCAGCAAATAAGACGGAAACAGCTTATACATCAGGTGCTTCTTTTTTTTCATCGGTATCAATCGTCACCCGACGCAGCCGAGCGGTCTTTCTCCGCGGACAGGCGGGTTTGGCTGGATCAGTTTTCTATGAAGCGGTAGCCGACACCGCGGACAGTCTCGATATATGTTCCCAGCCGCCCGAGCTTTTTTCTAAGGCCTACGATCTGTACATCCACGCTGCGGTCGGTGACCGGGTAGTCATCGCCGCGCACGGCATCCACGATCTGGGAACGGGTAAACACCCAGCCCGGGCGACGGGCCAGAAAGTAGAGCACCTGAAACTCCGTGTAAGTCAATTCCAGCGAGCGGCCACCGGCAGTCACGTGGCGGCGACCCCGGTGAATGACCAGCTCGCGGACGTTCAGAATGTTGCTCTCCTGCGCTACGGCCCCGCTCCTGCGACGGATGACCGCTTTGATGCGGGCGACGAGGATACGGGGGGAGAAGGGTTTGGTCACGTAGTCATCGGCACCCAGCTCCAGGCCGGTGACGATGTCCGCCTCCTCACCCTTGGCAGAAAGCATGACGATGGGTGTGTCCTTGGTTCCGGGGTTTAGCTTGAGCCGACGGGCCACTTCCAGGCCATCGATGCCCGGCAGCATCAAATCCAGAACGATCAGGTCGACCGGGTCCGAGGCGGCCGATTTGAGGGCTTCTTCACCCGCGGCAGCACAGGCCACCGTATACCCCTCGCGGATCAGGTTGTAGCGGACCAGTTCGAGAATATCCTCTTCGTCATCCACCACCAGTATTTTCTCTTTTGTCATTTTTTTCCAACCTCAGGGTGTCGACCGGTCCGCTTTTCGATCATCCTTTCCCGGCCGTCCGTTCTCCGGTTTTATTCTACCATGCCATGACGGACGATTTCACCTTCAATCATGTAGACCACCTCTTCGGCGATGTTGGTGGCGTGGTCGGCCAGTCGCTCGATGTGCCGGGAAATAAGCAACAGGTTGATCATGTAGCCGATATCTTCCGTCACACCGTCGGCCATGGCCTGCTTGATGCGATCATACGCCTCATCCTTGATCGCGTCCACCTCGTCATCCAGGGTGAGCACCTTGAGGGCCATATCGAGATCCTGATTGACCAGGCTGTCCAGGCTCATACGCAGCATGGTTTCAGCCTTTTCGGCCATCACCGAATAGTCGAAATGATAGGGGGCAACCGGGCGCTTGGCAATCCGCTCCACGCGTTGGGCGATATTGACCACCTGGTCTCCGATGCGCTCGAGTTCATTGTTGATCTTGATCACGGCAATCAGGAAACGAAGGTCTGAAGCCACCGGCTGGTGCAGGGCGATGATCTTGAGGCACTCCTCCTCGATCTCCACCTCCATTTCATCGATCTCGTGGTCGAGATGCCAGATCTCTTTTGCCAGGGTCACGTCCCGTTCCTCGACGGCCGTCCTGATACGGTGCACCCGCTGTTCCACAAGGGCGCCCAGGCTCAGGATCATTTTCTTGACTTTATCGAGTCCTCTCCGAAAGTGCTTCACCGTCAGTGTTCTCCCATGTTAATCGTTGATATAAACGCACGATGCGCCGGGCGTTTCTGTCGGATCGCCGCTCAATCAACCAAATCGGCCGGTAATGTAATCCTGGGTCAATTTGTGAAGCGGTCGAGTGAAAACCTGATCCGTGGGACCCACTTCGATAAGGAGGCCGAGGTGAAAATAGGCGGTGCGCTGACTGACTCGCGAGGCCTGCTGCATCGAATGAGTGACGATGGCTATGGTATACTGGGTCCTCAACTCGTGGATCAGATCCTCAATGATCGACGTTGCAATGGGATCCAAGGCGGAACAGGGCTCGTCCATCAAAATGACCTCAGGATTCACCGCAATGGTCCGAGCAATGCACAGCCGCTGCTGTTGGCCGCCGGAAAGGCCGGTGCCAGGCTGATCCAGCCGGTCTTTGACCTCATCCCACAGGCCGGCTTTGCGCAGGGACATTTCGACGATTTCATCGGTGTCGGTGCGGTTGGTGGCAATGCCGTGAATCTTGGGGCCGTAGGCGATATTGTCGTAGATCGACTTGGGGAAGGGATTGGGTTTCTGGAAGACCATTCCCACCTGGGCTCTCAAGGGCACCACATCGATCGCCGGATCGTAGATGTCCATATCATCCAGCTTGATCTCACCGCTCACCCGGCAGATGTCGATGGTGTCGTTCATGCGATTCAGGCAGCGCAGAAAAGTGGATTTGCCGCACCCCGAGGGGCCGATCAGGGCGATGACTTCATTTTTGCCGATGTCCAGGGAGACATTGAATATGGCCTGTTTGTCCGCATAAAAGACATCGACGTCGCGGCAGGTCATGCGCGGATTTTGGCTGAGGGGATTGCCGACGGTTTGCCGGGTGTTGGGATTCGTCGGATCGAATTTATCCGAATCGCTCATTGCTTTCCTGTCTGCTGTCACCTGCGAACGGCTCCATGGATTCCGCGGGATCGCTTGTGGTTAAATCGACAGCGTGGGGTTAACGTCTAAAGTAAATTTTATCAGAAGCTGGCAAGCTATAGGTTCGATGGAACCGGCGGGCGGGCGGCTAAACCATCCGCTCCGCCCGCCGTCTTGCCTTACTTGCACTCCATCGGGGTCAACGTTTTAATGTCCTTGGCATACTTCATACGTTCCGTTTCGGGCATGGGGATCAGGCCCTTTTCGGAAAGGTACCCGTCCGGTCCCCAGGCTTTTTCGGTGCTGAAGGCGTTGAGGTACTCCTGGATGCCCGGAATCGCACCGATGTGGGCCTTCTTGACGTAGAAGAACAACGGCCTGGAGACAGGGTATTGACCATCGGCAATATTGTCAAACGTGGGTTCCACGCCATCCACAAACGAGCCCCTGATTTTATCGGCATTCTGATCCAAAAAGCTGAACCCGAATATACCCAGCGCGTTGGGGTCCTTCTCCAGCTTCTGAACGATCAAGTTGTCGTTCTCGCCGGCTTCCACATAGGCGCCGTCTTCCCGTACGGTGTGGCAGACGTCCTTATATCCTTTTTTATCCGATTTTTTCATGGCTTTAATGAAGCCGAATTCCTTGGCACCGGCCTCCATGGCCAGTTCCACGAACGCGTCGCGGGTGCCGGAGGTCGGCGGTGGCCCCAACACCGTAATTTTCTGGTCGGGCAGGGACGAGTTGACATCCTTCCAGGTCTGGTAGGGGTTGGGGATCAGGTTTTCGCCACCTTTGGGATCCGGCACATCCTTGGCCAGGGCCAGGAACAGATCCTTGCGTGTCAGCTTCATCACCGGCGCCGATTTGGCGTTGGCCACGACGATGCCGTCGTAGCCGACCTTGACCTCGATAATCTCCTTCACGCCATTCTCGAAACAGGTTTTGCACTCGGAAGATTTGATCGCACGCGAAGCGTTGGTGATGTCCGGGTGTTCGACGCCCACGCCGGCGCAGAAGAGCTTGAGCCCACCGCCGGAACCGGTCGATTCGATGGTCGGCGTCTTGAACTTGGTGGTTTTGCCGAATTGTTCGGCTATCACGGTGGCGAAGGGGTACACGGTCGATGACCCCACAATGCTGATGTAGTCCCGTGCCGACAACGCGTCAATGGCGTTCACGCTGATCAACCATGCCGCTGCACTCAAGATGGTCAATACCTTTTTCATCAACTTCTCCTTTTCCCCTTAATTTCAAATCTTTTTTGCCAGGTCAGGCAGTCGCTGCCCACAACGATAGAGGCGCCACTTCAACAACGTTGGGTTTAACTGTTTGTCAAATATTTTGGGATCACCACCGCTTCTCGAAACGTTTACGAAGTACAACGGCCAGTGCATTCATGGTGATCAAAAAGGCCAACAGCACCATGGTGGCTGCAGAGGTGCGCTCGACAAAAGCTCGTTCGGGGCTGTCGGCCCACAAGTAGATCTGCACCGGCAGCACCGTAGACGGGTCGGTGAGTCCTCCCGGGATGTCGACGATGAAGGCCACCATGCCGATCATCAGCAGCGGGGCGGACTCTCCCAGCGCCCGTGCCATCCCGATGATCGTGCCGGTCAGCATACCCGGAAGCGCCAGCGGAAAAACGTGATGAAACACCATTTGATTCTTGGAGGCACCGACCCCCAATGCCGCTTCGCGGATGGAGGGCGGAACCGATTGGAGCGAAGCCCGGCTGGCGATAATAATGGTCGGCAGAGTCATCAGGGACAGCACCAGCCCCCCGACGAGGGGTGCCGAACGCGGCAAGCCGAAAAAATTGAGGAAAACGGCCAGGCCAAGCAGTCCGAAGACGATCGACGGGACGGCAGCCAGGTTGTTGATGTTGACCTCGATGAGGTCGGTCCATCGGTTCTTGGGGGCGAACTCCTCCAGGTAAACGGCGGCGGCCACGCCAGTGGGAAAAGAGAGCAGCAAGGTAACCACCAGGGTGTAGAAGCTGCCCATCAGGGCCCCGAGGATTCCCGCCAGTTCGGGTTCACGGGAATCCCCATTGTTGAAAAAGCTGAAATTGAAGGCCTTGCGCACCCGGCCGTCCGCAGTGAGCTGATCGATCCAGGCTAATTGCTTGTCCTTCAAGCGGCGATCACTCTCCGGCTGGCGACGATCAATGTGCCCTTTGACGAGCATGTCCACGTCATCATCGGCGGGCACCCAAACCGGGATGCGCTTGCCGATCAGGCCGCGATCCTTCAGCAGCATGTCGCGCACCAGGAAAGCCGCCCCGGTGCTCACCAGTCCATTCAGGGAACGTGTGTCCCGTCGCCCCGAGACGTCTGGAAACAGTTCGCGCAATGAGTCCTTGACGATGGCCA
Source organism: Desulfosarcina sp. (assembly GCF_041551955.1). Lineage (GTDB taxonomy): Bacteria > Desulfobacterota > Desulfobacteria > Desulfobacterales > Desulfosarcinaceae > Desulfosarcina. The sequence goes on along the minus strand of NZ_JBFELV010000016.1, from coordinate 6,054 downwards.
GATAGTTGGCGTCGGCGGCCAGCCGGTCTTTAAATTCCGCCGGGTCGAAATAGACATCGAGTTTGATTTCCGTCTGATGAAAGGCACTGTAGCCGTTGCCCACAATGGTGGTGAACAGCAGCGCGAGAAATACAAGACTGAGAACGATCGCGGTGATGCCGTATAACTTGAACCGGCGTTCGGCCCGGTAGCGACGTTTCAGACCGCGGTTGACGATGTCGATGGTCCGGCTTTGGGCCGAGCCGACGGAAGATACGATTGGCTGAGGCATTCTATTCATATTGCTCCCGATATTTACGGACCACAACCAGGGCAAGGACGTTCAGCGCCAGGGTAATCAGAAACAGCAGCAACCCCAGGGCAAAGGCCGCCAGGGTCTTCGGGCTGTCGAACTCCTGATCGCCCACCAGCAGGGTCACGATTTGAACCGTCACCGTGGTGACCGCCTGAAATGGGTTGGCCGTCAGGTTGGCCGACAACCCGGCGGCCATCACAACGATCATGGTCTCGCCGATGGCTCTCGACACGGCCAGCAACAGGCTGCCGACGATCCCGGGAAAAGCAGCCGGAATGACCACCTGCCGCACGGTTTCGGATCGTGTGGCCCCAAGCGCCAGAGCGCCGTCCCTGAGAGACTGGGGGACCGCATTGATCACATCGTCGGAAAGGGAGGAGACGAAGGGAATGATCATCACACCCATGACCAGACCGGCGGCCATGGCGCTTTCCGAAGAAATCGCCAGACCGAAAAGATCACCGGTGTCGCGGAAGAAGGGCGCCACGGTCAGGGCGGCGAAGAAGCCATAAACCACGGTTGGAATACCGGCGAGAATTTCCATGACCGGCTTGACCATGTCTCGGAGGCGCCGGTTGGCGTATTCAGACAGGTATATGGCGGACATCAGGCCGATGGGGGCCGCTACCGCCATGGAAATCAGGGATATCATCACCGTGCCGGCGAGCACCGGAATTGCCCCGAATGCGCCTGAAGAACCGACCTGGTCGGCGCGAATGGCCATCTGCGGGCTCCATTTCAACCCGAAAAGAAAATCGGTCACCGGCACGGTTTGAAAAAAGCGGATGGCTTCATACAACACCGACAGGACGATGCCGATGGTGGTCAATATGGCGATCATGGAACAGGCAACCAGCAAATAGCGCACGATGCGCTCGACCTGATTGCGTGCGCGCAGGCGTGGTTTGATCCTGGATCGAATGAAAATCAAGGCCAACAGGCTCAGTGAAATAGACGCGATGGCAAGGCTGGTGAACGAAATCTGTTTCAAGTGGGAATACCGGTCAGCGGCCTGCCGTATCAGCGGATCGAATGCCGCGGAAACGATGTTTCCGTCCACCAGGTTGCGAATGTCGTTCAGAAGCAGGTTCAACCGGCCGTCTGGCAGTGATCGAATTGCTTCCGGAAGGCCGTTGAGCACCAACCCGGTAATAATCGACGGTTCGAAAGCCAACCAGGCAGTATACACCACGACGGACGGGATGCCGCACCACATCGCTGTCAGTGATCCATAGTACACCGGCCTGGAGTGCAGTCGATGCAGGCCCTTAGTGCCTCCGGCAACGGCAAAGGCCTTTTTGCGGCCGATGTAGTATCCCACGGAGGAGAGCAACAGCAGGAGAATTAGCAGATGAAGTGGATGCATGATTAATCTCAGCATTGGGTTCGCATTCGGTTAGGCCACCCATATTTACTAGAACGGTTGCGATTGCTATCGTGCGCAATTTAGGCGCCGATTGTTAGGAACGTGTTAGCACCGGGTTAGTTTTCAATGAGCGCGGGGGATCGTGGAGGATTGAGGCGGTTGAACTTAAAAACAATTGATGCTTGACCAGGGCGGCGAGGTTGCCTACGATGCCGGCTTTTATAGAGCGGGCCCAGACGGCTGCCGGTCTAAAAAACATGTCCAAACTGATCAACCAACGGAACCCATCGACCCCATGAAACCCAACAATCACAACAATCTGAAAGTCCTTTTCGCCCTGACCCTGGTCCACTTCACCGGCGATTTCTACAGCGCCTTCACCACGCCCCTGTTTCCCGCTTTCATGGCCAAACTGAATCTGACCCTGGCCCAGGTGGGGCTCATCGCCGGCGTCAACCGGTTTCTATCTTTCATCGTCCAGCCGGTGGCCGGTTACCTGGCGGACCGTTACCAAGGCCGCGCCATCATCCTGGGCGGCCTGCTCATGGCGGTGGTATTCATTCCCCTTTCCGGAATCGCCGGCAGCTTCGGGATGCTGATGCTGTTCATCGCTTTGGGGTCCGTGGGGTCCTCGCTGTTTCACCCCTCCGTGGCCGGCATGATTCCGCTCTATTCCGGAAATCGCAAAGGATTTTCCATGTCCGTGTTCAACACCGGCGGCACGCTGGCTTTCGCTGTGGGCCCCTTTTTCATTACCGCCGTCGTGGCGGCCTGGGGCCTGGACGCCATGCCGCTCACCATGGCCATCGGGTTGGCGGTAATGGCCTACCTGTGGGTGGCGGTACCCTCCCCCAAAAGCGAAGGCATGGCGGCTTTGGGATTGATGGGCACGCTGAAGAAACAGTTCGGCACCGTGTGGAAATCCATATTTCTGATCTGGCTGGTGATGGTGCTGCGGGCGGTGGTCGGCCAGTCGTTCATGACCTTCATGCCTGTCCTATTAGTGAGCCGGGGATACTCCCTGATTTCCGGCGGCCTCATGATTACCCTGTTCACCCTGGCTGGAACGGCCAGCGGCCTGATGGCCGGATATCTGGCCGACCGGGCGGGTGCCAGGCCGATCTTCCTGGTTTCCCACCTGCTGATGACACCGGCCCTGCTGACCATGCTTTCCTTGTCGGGTTCATGGATCTACGGCGGGGTATTGGTGGCAGGCTTTTTCGTGCTGGCCACCCTGCCCTTAGGGGTGACACTCGCCCAAGAGTTGGCGCCGGGCGGGCGGTCCATGGTCTCCAGCCTGATGATGGGACTGGCCTATGGCCTGGGCGGGGCGGTGGCGCCGGTGGTCGGTCGGCTGGCCGATCTCTATTCGGTAGCCACTGTGCTGTGGGCCATCTCCTTCATCCCTCTCGTCACCGTGCCTCTGATTCTTATGTTTCCACGAGGATATCAGAATACAGCGGTCGGATGACCGAATATAGAGCACTGAATTTGAACATACCCATAAAACGATCATGAAACGGCATGGATGAAAGAGCGCCACCACCATCAGCGACAAGCGTGGGGTCATTGAGTTTGTCTTGAAAGGCGTTTCAAAAACCCAAAATTTCTTGTATATGTTGAAACAGTTTCACCGACTGGCGATAGCAAGATGGTTTGGGTGTACCCATATCAAATAGGGCCCCCATTAGGTCGCCTCAAAGGTTCTTACCATGAAAGCGGAATTACCAGACAACGAAGCTGCTCGTCTCAAAGCACTGCTTGACTATCGGATACTGGACACGTTGCCGGAAGACTCCTACGATGACATCGCCTTGTTGGCTTCCGAGATTTGCGGCACACCCATGGCCGCTATGTCTTTGATCGACAGCACCCGGCAGTGGTTCAAGTCCAAGGTGGGTCTCGCGATTTCAGAGACCGCGCGGGACGTCGCGTTCTGTGCCCATGCCATTCTTCAACCCGATATTACCGTCGTCAGCGACGTCCATGCCGACGAACGGTTCGCGGACAATCCGCTTGTCAAGAAGGACCCGGGGATACGCTTCTATGCCGGTGCCCCTCTGATCACGCCAACGGGTGAAGCGTTGGGCACGCTGTGCGTAATCGATCAAATCCAACGCGAACTCACCGATTCGCAGCTCAACGCCCTGCGCGCCTTATCCCGGCAGGCCATGGCACAGATGGAGCTTCGCAGGTTGATCGGCCTGCAGGAACAAAACCAACGGCGGCTGAAAGACTACCAGGACAAGCTTGAAAAAACGAATCTGTTGTTACAGGAACTAAGCGTTACCGACGACGTCACGGGATTTCAAAACACGCGCTTTCTGCACCAGTATTTAGACCGGTGCTTGAGTCCTGAATCTACTCCAAAAGACAAATTGACCCTGGTCTTCTTTGATATGGATAACTTCAAGGAGGTTGTGGACCAGCACGGACATTTGCTGGGTGCGAAGGTGTTGAAGGAAGTCGCAGAGGTTGTGCATTTGCATCTTAGCCCGGAGGATCGTATCGTTCGGTACGGTGGCGACGAATATGTCGTCATCCTTCCAGATCAGGGCGGTGGGGAAGCCCTTGCCAAGGTGGAAGCGATAAAGACGGGGATCAACTCGAGCGCCTACCTTCGGGGGGAACAAATCAACCTCAGGGTCACAGCCTCCTTTGGACTGGCGACGTTCCCCGATGACGCTCGGAACAAGAAACAACTCCTGATTGCAGCAGATCAATGCCTGTTTCAGAGTAAAAAAAAGGGAAAGAACAGGATCTCCAGGTGCAGATATTCAAAGTGACTGCATCTGCGTGGTGACAAACACCGAACCTGACTTGGCGCTCCTGAAATGAAAGCGTTCGCCCTCCACCAGGTCCAGGCAGGCGGAAACCACCTGGGAATCGTATAGGGTACCGCTGTTGCCGGTGAGTTCCCCCATGGCTTTTTTCAACCCCAAAGAAGGACGGTAGGGCCGGTGGGACCCGATAGTTTCGAAGACATCCGAAACGCTGAGGATCCTGGCCTCGAGCATAATCGCTTCCCCGGATAGACCGTTGGGATAGCCCGAACCGTCCATCCGTTCGTGGTGCTGGAGGACAATATCCGCCAGCGGCCACGGAAAATCGATTTTTTTCAGGATATCGTATCCAGACTGCACATGGGTCCTGATCATTGCGTACTCGGGGCCGCTGAGCCTTCCCGGTTTGCAGAGGATCTCCCCGGGGATGGTGAGTTTCCCCAGGTCGTGGATAACGCTGGCCATCTGCAGGCCATATATCCGATCCGTTGATAGTCCCATCTCCCGGCCTATGGCGCAGGCCAGATCGGCCACCCGGTTCTGGTGGCCCGATGTATACGGATCGCGCATCTCAACGGCCAGTGCGATGGCCTGTACCGACCCCTCCATGGCTTTCTGGAAGTGAACCGCGTTGCTTCGCAGCTCCTCTGCGGTCTGTTTGAGCTTTTCCCGGGTCTGGCGTTCAAACAGCACCCGCTTGAGGCGGGCCACGATCTCTGCCAGCCGGATGGGCTTTTCGATAAAGTCGCTGGCGCCCTGGGCGATGATCTCCTCATAGGCAAAATTATTTACCAGGCCGGTGATGATGATCACATCGGCTTCATAGTGGTCTTTGATCTGGCGGCACAGGTCGAGGCCACTCATGCCCATCATCTGGACATCGGAAATGACCACCTCCACGGGTTCCGAGTTTAAAGTCCTCAAGGCCGCCTCTGCACTCTCGGCGGTGAGGCATCGACACCCGGAGGCCTCGATGCCGTATGAGAGGATATCACGGATATCGTCATCGTCATCCACGACCAGGACCAGGGGGGATGGTGCATCAGGTATGGCTATGGATATCATCGAACGCCTTGGATTCAGGATTTTATAATCAGGAAAGACACATAGGCCACGTAGCATCCAAGCAGGATCAGACCTTTTTTGCGGGTAATTGTCAAGTCCCGTTTCATCAGCACCCAGGGCAGTGCACTGATGACGATCATCACCAGGTAGTCCACCACCAGCCCGCTGCCGATGAAACCGCCGGATATGGCAATGGGTTTGACCATGGCCGTGGCGCCAACGACACTGAGGAGGTTGAACACGTTGCTGCCCACCAGGTTGCCTAAGGAGATGTCCATCTCCTTTTTCAAGGCCGCCACAACGGAAGTGGCCAGTTCCGGCACCGAGGTGCCCAACGCCACCACGGTGAGCCCCACAAACTTTTCGTTGACGCCTAGCGCGGACATGACGCTCACCGCCGCATCCACAAGCAGATCCGCACCGACGACCACCGCTGCCGTTCCACCGGCAATCATCAGGGACTGGGCCCAGCGTTTCTCCATCAGCCCGGAAGCTAACGGCACCGCACCCGCACCATCGGGCATGGTTCGATCCACGCGTACGGC
>NZ_JBFELV010000015.1:0-27986 GCF_041551955.1 Desulfosarcina sp. | reverse complement strand
TGATAGAGAAGCAGTCGTGAACTTCTGCCAGGTCGACGTCGTCGATGGTGATCCCGGCCTCTTTGAAGGACTGGTCGACGGCCCGTTTGCCGGCAATCAGTTCGTGCATGTTCGGTCGCACACTTTCCGGCAGCCGCTCCGTGGTCATGCCGATGCCGGCGATTTCCACCGCCCGCTGGCTGATGGCTCGAGCGTCTTCGGTGGGCGCCAGAATCACTGCCGCCGCCCCATCCGAAATCAGGGAGCAGTCATGCAGGCGCAATGGCGAAGCGATGACGGGATTGCTGCCTTTGCCTGATTCCGGCAGATTTAAAATGGCTTCCGGGCTGAACAGCTTGAGTCGATCCGCCGGCCCGCCCTTGCTGAAATGGGCCAGCGGGTTTTCGATGCCATTTCGATAGGAGAGCGCCGATACGGCCGCAAACATTTTCTGCAATTCTTCCCGGGTATAACCGTAGTGGGCCATGTAGCCTTTGGCGTACTCGGCGAAAAGCCCCGGAAAGGTCATTCCGGTTGCGCCCTCTTCCGGCCAGTAGGAAGAACAGGCCAGGGTATGGGTGACGTCGGGAGTCGCCAGCAGGCTCATCTTTTCCACGCCGATGACCAGGACCCTGCGGAAACGGCCAGACTCGATGCCGAAGAGGGCATTGTAAAGGGCCACGGAGGATGAGGCGCAGGCCCCTTCGGTGCGGGTGGTGGGTACGAAACGCAGAAATTCCGGGGCGACTTCCAGCCCCAGGGGCCCCACGTGCTCCTGGTTGACGAACATGGACGGTGAGCAGGATCCGATCCAGATGCCGTCGATGTCTGACGGGTGCAGCCCCGCATCATCGATGGCACCCTTGCCGGCCTCGATGATCAGATCGTAAAAGGACTTGGTATCCTGAACCTCTCCGGTTTCGCGGTTTTTTTCCACAAAGGCCCCAAACTTGGTGTTGTATGCGCCAATCATGCTGACACGACTCATGGCAATTCTCCTTTGCACCTTGATCCTATTAATGGGTTTATTTAGGCCAGAAACATATTAGCAAATCACAATAACCAAAACTCAAATGACAAACAAATCACAATGACCAAAAAAACAAATTCCAGACCTGGCAATCTTGAAGGAAGGAAATACCAACGCGCGATACCTGTGTAGATTTTCATTTACCGGTTGCCAAAGACAACTGAAGATATCGATGATGGTCAACACCTGATGTATTGTATCTTGTTTGAGATTTGGATATTGAAATTTATTTGAGATTTGAAAATTGGATCTTGTTATTTAATACTTGGTAGTTACCATTTGTTGTTATCGGTCTAAACGAGCTGGGTAGAACAAAGGCTGATATGTGGCCGGCGCTACCCCTTCGAACTCAACCGCAGACCGCCGTGGATAAAATAGACATCGCCGGTAAGGGCTTCATTGCGATAGAGCTCACACACCAGCGATGCGATTTCATCCGGATCGATCAGCCGTCCGATGGGCACATTGTCCAAAATGCGCGAGAGCGCCTTCTGGTTCATGCCTTCCAGAATCGGTGTGGCGACGTACCCCGGGGCCACCGCCACGCAGCGGATACGGTCGGCAATCCCCCGTCTGAAAAATTCGGCGGTGATCACTTTGGGCATCACCGAAACGGCGGCTTTGGTCGACGAGTAGTTGATCTGGCCGGCGGTCCCCAGCGATCCGGTGGATGAAATCAGGCAAATCAGGCCTTTGTCCCCGTTGTTGATCATCTGTTCGGCGCATTCACGCACCGTGAGAAACACCCCCGTCAGATTGACGTCGACCACCGAACGGAACTGATCGAGGGTCATCTTGGCGCTGACCTTCCCGGATTCGCGGTCGGGGGAAAGCATCATGCCGTCCTTGATGATTCCGGCGAACGGCGCCACCAGGTTGATCCTGCCGAAGGCCTTCATGGCCGTTGTCGCCAGCCGATGGCTGTCCGCTTCATCCGTCACATCACACACCAGAATTTCGACCCGGTCGCCGATGGCCGCCTTGGCCGTTTCCAAAGCCGGCTTTGAAACATCCCCCAAGAGTACTTTTCCCCCCTTTTTCACCCAGTATTTGGCAAACGCAAGGCCAATTCCGCTGCCCCCCCCGGTCACCACGGCGACTGAATCGTTGATCTCCAGCATGATGTCCTCCTGTGAAGTTTACTGTTTTCACCGTAGTGAGCAATTTCCATGCCGTCATCAAGATGCCTGATTGACGCGGGTTCAGCGTCTCTCCCGACGACCGAGAGCAGGAAGAATGTAGCAATTTTAGTACAATCCTTGCCCTGCGTTGACAAGACAAATCAATCTAAAATCAATCTAACTACTAAAAATATTATATAATATCAAGTTGTTAAACTGATTTTAGGGAAATGAACAGCGTTCGGCATACCTTTTGCTCACTTTATTTCAACACTTCAATCACAGCCATGTCCACCCTATAATCTAATTTACCGCCGGGGAGGCCCCGATGAATCTGGGAATGCTGTTCTCGCGTCATGCACGCTATCGACCGGATCACACCGCTGTGGTGTTTGGTGATCAGCGCCTGACCTATTTTCAGCTAAATCAGAACATCAACAAGTTGGCCCATGCCATGATAAGCCTGGGAATCAAAAAGGGGTCCACGGTAGCCACGGTGTTGCCGAATTGCCTGGAGCTTCTGGAAACCTACTGGGCCGCAGCCAAAGTGGGTGCCGTGGTGGTACCCATGAGCACCCTGCTGATGGAGGGTGCACTCCGATCCCTTCTCAAGGACGCCGATGCGGAGATGGTGATCACGAATGCAGCATTTGCAAATATTATCGAAACGATAAAGCCTGACCTGCCCATGCTTCGTCCAGGCTGCTGCCTGCTGGTGGATGCAACCGCGGTGGCAGGGTTTCAGCACTATCATTCCTTGAAGGCGGCTGAACCGGACAGCGAACCTGAAGCCCCCGTCATCCGCGGCGACGATACGTTTAACATCATGTACAGCAGCGGGACGACCGGCCTGCCTAAAGGGATTGTTCACACCCACGATATTCGCATCGCTTACGGCACCTCTTTTGCCACCGCCTTTCGACTGGCCCCGGAAAGTGTGACGCTTCACGCCGGCGCCATCGTGTTCAACGGCGCTTTCGTCGATTTGATGCCCACGGTTTTCCAGGGGGCCACCTATGTCCTGCTGCCGCAATTTGATCCAGTTGATTATATCGCGTGCATTCACAGGGAAAAAGTCACCCATGTGATGATGGTTCCCGCCCAGATTATCGCCATGCTGAATGCACCCAATTTCGACCCCGGCAAGTTGGTTTCTTTGGAAATGATCCTCGCTTTGGGCGCGCCCTTGCACCTCGAGCATAAAGAGACCTTGAACCGGCTGCTTCCCGGGCGCTTTTACGAGCTCTATGGCTTGACGGAAGGTTTCGTGACCGTTTTGGACAAACTGGATTACCACAACAAGCCCGCGTCCGTGGGCATTCCGCTGCCCCTGTTCGACATGAAAATCGTTGACGAATCGGGTGCCGAGTGCCCGTCAAACCAAGTGGGTGAAATCTGCGGCAAGGGCCCGATACTGATGCCCGGATACTATAAACGACCTGATTTAACAGAAAAAGCAATCGTGAACGGGTGGCTCCACTCCGGCGATCTGGGTTACGTCGATGAAGATGGTTTCTTGTACCTGGTGGACCGCATCAAGGACATGATCATTTCGGGCGGCGTCAACGTTTATCCCCGGGACATCGAAGAGACCGTCGTTCAGCACCCCGATGTCATCGAGGCGGCGGTGTTCGGGGTTCCGGATGAGCGGTGGGGCGAAGTGCCCTTTGCCACAGTGACCGTGGTTCCTTCGGCAACTGTTTCCGAGCAGGCGCTCAAGGATTGGATCAATTCGCGCGTCGGGGCTAAGTTTCAGCGGGTTTGCGGTGTAAAAATCATTAACGATTTCCCCAGGAACGTTGCCGGTAAAACATTGAAACGAGACCTTCGCAAAATGTTCGCAGAAGCACCGGCCAGAGATAGGTCGGGAAAGCCATAATGTATCAACGTGGATACATGTGTAGTATTTCCACTACAAAACTGCTGAAGGAAATCAATCGAGGGGGTGATGCAGGCCAACATATCTTTAAATGTGACAGGAAGATCCGCTTCATAGGCAATATACTAACCTAATACAAAAGGGGAGGAAAAATGAAAAGATGTCTCAAAGCAGCAGCAATTTTTTCGGTACTATTCCTGTTCGTCACAGGCATGGCTTTGGCTCAGGACAAGAAGACAAAGTCAGACCGAACAAAATTCGGCGCAGACAAAAGAATTGAAGAAGTCAAAAATCTAAAGGTCAAAACCAGCACCGAAAAACACCGCTGGAAAATGGTGCTGCCCTGGTCCAAAGGCTTGCTTTTCTATGACATGGCGGTCCATTTCTGTGACACCGTCCGTCTGGCTTCCGGCGGCCGCCTGGACATAAAAGCTTTTTCAGCCGGGGAACTGGTTCCCGCTATGGAAATTTTCGATGCGGTCAGCAAAGGCTCCTTTGATGCGGGCCATGACTGGCCCGGTTACTGGAAGGGCAAGAACGAGGCATTTATCACCGTCGCCTCTGTACCTTATGGCCTGGACGCCGAACTTTACAATATCTGGCTTTATGAAAGGGGTGGCCTGGAAGAGATGCAGGCCCTTTATGCCCCGTACAATCTTTTTGCCCTGCCCGGTGGCCAGGTTGGGCAGGAAATGGGACTGAACTCCAGCAAGAGAGCTTCCACCATGGAGGACTTCAAGGGGATGAAGGTCCGGACCTGGGGCTGGTACCTGGACATCCTGAATGAGCTCGGCGCCTCTGGCGTTGCCACGCCGGGCGGTGAGGTCTATCTGTCACTTCAGACCGGCGTCCTGGACGCGGCCGAGTTCTCTTCACCGGCGGTCAACTATCCGATGGGTTTTGACGAAGTCACCCAATACATCATCCAGCCGGGCGTGCATCAGCCCGCCTGCCAATTCGCCTTCTTTTTCAACAAGGATTCCTACGACAAACTGGGCGACGATCTGAAATGGATCCTCGACACGGCCGCCAAGGAGACCCAGCTCTGGAGCTACAGCTGGATCAACAACCTGAACGCCGAAGCGATCCGCCGCTTCAAGGAAAAATCTGAAATCGTGATGATGGATGAAAAAGCCATCGTCGATTTCGCCAAGACGACGCAAGCCTATATGGAAAAGGTAAAAGCAAGATGCCCCGACTGCAAGCGCTTGCTCGAGTCCCAGGAAGCCCTGAAGAAAGATTTTGCCGATTGGCGTTCCGCCAGGGCCGGAGTCACGCCGTGGCCGATGGATGACGTGGTCAAAGGAAAACTGCACGAATAGTAAACGCCCCGAATAGGGCAAGCATGGTCCAACCGAGACCGGCTGGATTCGCCTTGACAGGCGCAATCCAGCCGGATATTCAACAACCCGCTTTTAAAATGCAATCAATTCATCAAGCGGCCTTTCGTTTAATTTACCGCTAAGCCGTTTTTGTTTTAGGAAATCATTATCCGGTCATGTCAGTGGCAAAGCAGAGGGAGGAGGGAGCTATGCAGCGGCTCACGAAAATAATCGACAAGATCGTCGTGAAACAGGCGGAAGTATCGTCTCTTCTTATGGTGATCCTGGTAGTGATGATGTGCTACGAAGTGGTCAGGCGCTACTTTTTCAACGCACCGACGATCTGGGGCCTGGAGCTCACGACCTTCATCTTCGGCGTGCATTTTGTCATGGGGTATGGCTACACTGAATATTTCGACGGACATGTGCGAGTCGATATCTTCAGCAGCAGATTCCCTAAAAAATTGCAGGACATCCTATACATCGTTCTGACGATCGGCGTCACGCTCCCCCTCGTTGCCTTGCTTGGCATCTGGGCCTGGGACAATGCGATCATTTCCACCAAGATCCTGGAGGATCTTTCGTCGGCCTGGGCGCCGCCGATCTGGCCGGTAAAACTGTTGATGGCCCTGGGGTTTACCTTTCTTTTTCTTCAAGTTCTCTCCAACTTGATCAAACGCCTGCTAACCTTCAGTCAACAGGAAGCGGTTCGCTAAGGGGATGATATGAGTCCAGAATTTCTCACCATCGGCATGTTTGCCACGCTTATTTTATTCATCGTGCTCGGGCTCCCTTTGGCGTATTCGCTGGCCGGGACCGCCGTGATCTATGGCTTGATCGAAAACGGGTTCAACGTCGACGGCCTTTTGGGATTTTTTATCAACAATGCCTGGGGCACCATGAACAATTTCGTGTTCGTGGCGGTTCCCCTGTTCATCCTGATGGCGCAGCTGCTGGATCGCGCTAAAATATCGGACGCCCTGTTCGAAGCCCTCTACGTGGTCATGGGCCCCATAAAGGGCGGGCTCGGATTGGCGGTCATCTTCGTCTGTGTGATCCTGGCCGCCACCACGGGTATCGTGGGGGCGTCGGTTGTCGGGATGGCTCTTCTTGCCGGCCCCAAACTCCTCGAAAAAGGGTACAATAAGGAGATGTCCGCCGGCCTGATCTGTTCGGGCGGCACGCTCGGCATCCTGATCCCCCCCAGCATCATGCTCGTGGTCTATGGGGGCTTGACCGGGCTCAAAGAAACCTCGGTCGGTGCCCTTTTTGCTGCCGCCATCCTACCGGGCCTGCTCCTGTCCTTTCTTTACATGTCCTACGTATTTATCATGTGCCAGGTGAAACCGGCCTATGGCCCCCCGATCAGCAAACAGGAGGCGGCCGGCTACTCCGCGCGGCACAAGATGTGGATGGTAGTCAAGTCCATGGTCCCGCCGTTGGTGCTGATCTTCGCCGTCATGGGCACCATCCTCGGTGGCATCGCCACGCCTTCCGAGGCGGCGGGCGTCGGTGTGTTGGGCGCGGCCATCCTGGCCATCGCCCGTGGCAGCTTCAACTGGAAGGTCGTCTATGAGTCCTGCAAGGCGACACTCAAGACCACTTCCATGGTCATGATTCTGGTCCTTTTCGGGAACCTTTTCAGCGCCACCTTTCTCTTTGTCGGCGGGGGGGACGTCATCACCGACCTGCTTATCGGCGGGGACCTCCAGCCGGGGGTGATCCTCTTCATCATGCTCTTCGCCGTCTTTATCATGGGCATGTTCATCGACTGGGTGGCCATCCTGCTCGTCTGTCTTCCGGTTTACATGCCGGTCTGCATGGAACTTGGCTTCAACCCCTTATGGTTCTCGATGCTGATCTGTATCGTCCTGCAGACCTCCTTTTTGACACCCCCCTTCGGCTATGCGCTGTTCTATTTTGCCGGTGCCGCACCTGAAGGCCGATACCAGATGATGGAAATCTATAGGGGCGTGCTGCCGTTCATTTTCCTGCAGGCCATCGGCGTTCTGTTCTGTGTCCTGTTCCCGTCGATCATCACCTACATTCCCAGCGTCATTTTCAGATGATCGCGGGTGGTGAGAAGTTGCAGTCCAGCGGTTCTTTAATATAAGGGTTTCCGGCTCGGAGGCCCCCTGCTTGTTGTCCTTTACGCACAAGGTGGGGATTCATCATATTCAGATAGTTATCGAATCCCGCCTGTGCGGGAGTGACACGGTTTACGGCTTTTAACTGGACCATCAGGTTTTAAATAGAAATGGAATCCCGCCGCGCGGGTGGCATTATTGTTTAAGTTCATCCGGCTGAAACCTGCTTCGCTATACGCTTACCGGCCCTTTTCAAGGTGCTGGGATTGGATCAAATCGTAGTCACTGAGTAGACCATCGCCCACCAAGTCGACCACGCCGGAAACCTGATCCAAGACAAGGATCGGATAGCGATACCGGTATTCAAAGATTCGTTTTTACCCACAGGAGTGATCGGAACGGGAAGGTCCCGTTTCGTGATGGATACTCACCCATAGCTGAGCCTTGCGATTACAATTAGCGCAATAGGCTTGATTTACTCCTCGACAATCGTAGGCTCAGCCACAACCAAGGAGGTAAACCCATGATGAAACAATTACTTGTTATAGCTGCCTTATGCGCGCTATTGGCGGCCTGCGGCAGCGACTCGGCCCCGGTCAATCCTTACGATAGCCTGCCATCCTTTATTTCCGACGCAGCGTCTGTCACTGCCACAACGTATGACGGCGTAAACGACGATCTGCTGACCGGCGGCAACTTGAATGCTGATGGCACCATTACCGAGCCTGCCGCAACCGATAATTTCACGGCCGCAGAAGTTCGCTCAAAAAACATCGCCAGCAACTATAACGCCTTTGTCGACCCGACCTCCCTTGGAGGTATGGGTGTTTGGTGGGGACCCACCTCAACAGAGCAGCTTGGAGACGCCTCTGACCCCGTTCCCACCACTGGTCAGGTTGCCGGTACCGAATATACGGCGCTGACCAATACCAAGGGGATCAACGTGTTGATATCGGTCCAGATTCCCGAATCTTTTGATGTTGACAATCCCTGTATAGTCGCGGCGCCGCCGTCAGGCACCCGCGGGCTTTATGGGGCAATGGCCTCCGCAGGGGATTACGGCCTCAGGCACGGCTGTGCAGTTGCCTACAACAGCAAGGGGACCGGCGAAGGGATCCATCTAGTCGGACTTGGCAAAACCCTCGCCGTGGACAACACAGTTGTTGCCGATGACAGCACTGATGCGATGTTTGTTGCCGAGGTCGATGCGGGCTATACCGCACTGCCGACCACAGTTGCCTCCAGCCATGCGCATTCCCAACAGAACGTTGAAAAGGACTGGGGCTACTATACCCTTCAGTCGGTGGAATTTGCCCTTTATGCCCTTAATCGGCAGTTCCCTGAAAAGAACTTTATCCCCGGCAACACCACGGTTGTCGCAGCGAGCTGGTCGAATGGCGGCCGCGCAGCTATTATGCCCGCCGAAGAGGACACCAAAGGCCTGATCGATGGTGTCGTTGCTGTCGAACCGAATACGGCCATGGGGGTGGTAGACTTCACCATCGTCCAGGGGTCTCAATCGTGGGGGCCGGAATCCGTGGGCTGGAGCCTGTACGATTACTTCGCACTCGGCGGCGTCTACATGCCCTGTGCAACCGGAACGAATAACAATAACCGCTGTGAAGAACTTCAGTCCCTGGGATTGCTGACTTCAGCCAACCCTGCCGACCTGCCTGCAGAAGCAGCCCAAAAGCTGATCGACAACGGCTTCCTGATCGAAAGTATCGAGCTGATTACCAATCTAGAGAATTTCTATCCACGGATCACAGCCAACTATTCTAACTCCTATGGCCGTTACAAGCTTTCCGATGAACTGTGCCAGGTGACCTTTGCCTATAACGGTGATCCGACAGATGCGGCTATCATGAATCAATATGTAGGGGAAAATATCGTTCTGGATCCGGTTAACCTTAGGGCCGGGGAAGACAATATGTTCGGTTTGAGCAAGGACCTCTGCTTCTATACCCTCTCCATTCACGGCAGATCCGAACTGGAAGCCGCCGGACTGTTCGACACCTACAAACATGACGATGAAGCCTATGACCGCGTCCAGGGCGGACTGGCAGAAACCATCATGAGCGGGGACCTGCAAGGCATACCCGCGATCCTCATTCAGGGACGGTCAGACCAGGTGGTCGCCCCGAACCACGGCGCCAGAGCCTATTACGCCAGGAACCGCCAAGTGGAGAACAGGGACGATGTGGTCTACTGGGAAGTGGAAAATGGCCACCATCTTGAAATGTTTCAGAACTTTTACAATTTGGGCTTCTTTGGGGCTAGCACCGATATCACCTATCTGAACCCCTACTTCCATGAAGCCATGGATCAGATGTTTGCTTATCTGGCCGACGGCACTCCCTTTGCCCCAAGCCAGGTGATCCGCACAACACCCGGACCCATCGGCGCAGACATGTTCGGCCCGGTCCAGGACGCTCCGGGTGCTGCCGATGCCATCGCCTGGGCGAGCAACTCCCTGACCATTCCCGAATAAACAGCGCCTCGACCGGACCGGTTGCGCAAAAAGCAGCCACGGGGTTGCAAAGGAAAAAGAATCGGAATTGCGTTTTCCCATAGCAGGCGCTTGTGAAGTGCAGGCAGCATGCTGTAATTATGCAATACATAAAATATCGCCGCATACGCCTTGCATTTTCTCAAATAAACTAATGTATCTTGTAGATCCCCCCACCCCCCGGGGGGATCTATGCATTCCCTGACCGCATTCTTCCGCAGCCGGGTTCATTATTAAATCGTCCTTTATCAAGCATGCTAATTCTGTATCGTTGAAAAGGTAGGGAGGGAGGAGAACATGCAACGCAACAAAGTGATCACCGCCGACGAGGCCATGAGCCTCATTCAGGACGGGTGGACCCTCGGCATCGAAGGTTTCGTCGGCGCCGGAACGCCCGACGACCTGTGTGTGGCCTTGAGTGAGCGCTACCTGAAAAAGAAGCGGCCCAACCAGCTCACCCTGATCCACTCGTCGGGCCCCGGCGATGCGGCCACCCGCGGCATCAACCGCATCGCCCACCAGGGCATGTTCAAACGCGTGATCTCCGGCCACTACGGCCTGGTGCCCTTGATCGGCAAGCTGGCCTTGGCCGACGAATTCGAGGCCTACAACCTGCCCCAGGGCATCCTGACCAACTTCTACCGCGCCGTGGCCGCCCATCGCCCCGGGGTCCTCACCAAGGTCGGGCTGGGCACCTTTGCCGATCCGCGCATCCAGGGGGGCAAGATCAGCCCCAAGGCGGTCGAGGACATCGTTGAGGTGGTCGAACTGGGCGGGGAAGAGTGGCTCTTCATGAAATCCTTTCCCATCGACTGCGTGCTGATCCGCGGCACCACCGCCGACACCCGCGGCAACATCACCATGGAGCGCGAAATTCTCACCGTCGACGCCCTGGCCATGGCCATGGCCGCCAAGAACTCCGGCGGCACCGTGATCGTCCAGGTGGAGCGGGTGGCCAAACCCGATGCCATGCGTTCCCGGGACGTGGTCGTGCCGGGTGTCATGGTGGATTACGTCGTGGTTTCGCGTCCCGAGTACCACATGCAGACCTTCGGCACTCAGCATCGCCCCGAACTGTCCGGCGAGCTGCGGGTGCCGCTTTCCCATGCCCGGCCGCTGGACCTGGACGAGCGCAAGCTGATGGCCCGGCGCGCCAATTTAGAATTAAGGCCTTACGACGTCATCAATTTAGGCATCGGCTATCCGGAGGCGGTGGCCACCGTGGCCAATGAAGAGCATATCTTGAGCTACCTGACCATGACCGTGGAGCCGGGCATCGTCGGCGGCATGCCCCTGGGCGGGTTGGATTTCGGTGCTGCAGTCAACGGAGAAGCCGTGATCAGCATGCCGGACCAGTTTGATTTCTACGACGGCGGCGGCCTCGACCTCACCTGTCTGGGATTCGCCCAATGCGACAGCCAGGGCAATGTCAACGCCAGCAAATTCGGCCCGCGGGTGGCCGGTTGCGGCGGGTTCATCAACATCAGCCAGAACACCAAGCGGGTGCTCTTTTTGGGCACCTTCACCACCGGCGGCCTTCAGGTAGCGGTGGAGGGCGGCAAGGTCAGGATTCTCCAAGAAGGCAAAATCAAAAAATTCGTCGACACCACCGACCAGATTACCTTCTGTTCCATGTTCGCCGACGCGCAGGACCAGGAGGTATTTTATATCACCGAGCGCTGCGTGTTCAAACTGATCGCGGGTAAACTCACGCTAATCGAGGTGGCTCCGGGCATCGATGTCGAAAAAGATATCCTGGCCCACATGGACTTCGCGCCGGTGGTCGGGCAGGTGGCCGAGATGGATTCGCGGCTGTTCCAGAAATTGCCCATGGGGATCCACGGAGAGTTCCTGCTCAAGGAGCTGCGCACCCGCGTGCAATTTGTCTCGGAAACCGATACGCTCCAGCTGAATTTCAACGGTCTGGAACTCGAGACCCAGGAGGACGTGGACAACATCGGGAAGATCGTGGCGGAGACGTGCCTGCAGGTCGGCAGGAGGGTCAACGCCCTGATCAACTACAACGGGTTTCGCGTCGACGACAACCTGTTCGACGCCTACATGGAGATGGGTCAGGCCATCATCCGGAAGCACTATCGCCGGATCGCCCGCCACAACACCAACGACGACACCCGGGCCAAGTTCGAGGCCGAGTTCCGCCGTCGGGATTTGGAGGCCAACATGTTTGCATCGAGGGAGGAAGCGCTGAGGTTCCTGGCGCAGGGAACGGCATAGATGACACCCGTCTGCCAACAATGCATGGCTTGCTTCTGGAAGCTTCCAGGCGAGGCGCCCGAGCGTCGGATTAACCCCGACTATACAGTGATCCGCCAGCAGCGGTGGATGGTCTTACGCTTGGAGGCGTAGTCTTCGGGGATGGTGCCTGCCGTGATCTCTTTTACATCGGCGACCGCCAGCCCATCCATGCGGGGCTCGAAGCTCTGATGGTTGGTGGAGAAGAAGAGCGTGGCACCGGGTCGTAGCAGGCCGACCACCGCTTTTAAAAGCCGGGGATGGTCCTTGGCGATGTCGAAGGCCACATTGCGGGTCTTGGTGGTCGAGTAGGAGGGTGGATCTACAACGGCCAGGTCGAAGCGCAGATTTTCCCGGGCGGCTTTTTTGAGAAAGTCGAAGGCGTGGGCCTGGACCAGCCGGTGGGTTTCGAGATCGATCTCGTTCAGGGAGAAGTTCTCACGAGCCCATTGGATCGCACTGTCCGACCGATCCACCGAGACGGTCGAGCGCGCCCCGCCCTTTGCGGCATAGCAGGTAAAGGATGCCGTGTAGCAGTACAAGTTGAGAAAATCTTTATCGGCGGCCAGTTCCCGGACCATCTGCCGGGTATCCCGGTGGTCGGCGAACAGGCCCGTGTCGACATAATCGTTGGGATTGACTAAAAAACTCAGATCCCGTTCGGTAAGAACGATTTTCCGGTCGGTGTGCTCAAGACGTTCGTAGCGCTGGCCGTCCTGGCGGCCGGCCCAGCGTTGTTTCAGGTGAACTTTTTCCGCCGGCACGTCCAGGGCGCCGGCGACGGCCCGGCCCATCAGGGGCAGCCATTCGGGCACCGACTGGCGCCGCATGTACTCTCCGATCACCAGGTGCCCGCCATACCAGTCCACGACGGCGCGAATTTCCGGAATGTCCCAGTCATACAGTCTGAAGACCTCGATACCCTGCCGCCTGAAGCGATTGCGCAGGTGCTTGAATCGTTTTTTCACCCGATTGGCCAGCATCTGGCCCTGCCGCTGAAAGTGCTCGGGGATATCGCTATCGTTCATGGATGTGCGTTCCATATTTCTTGAGTATAGCTCTTATCTACATTAGCTTGCGGTGCAGTATGGCCGATCTGCCGGAAATGTCAATCGGCAATGGCCAGGCTGCCGGCTGCCCCACCCTCCTCATGGTTCGACCGTTTTGACCTGGGTCAATGCATGGGGGCAAGTTTTTTGGCTATGGTTTTTCCGGGCGGCGGGCGTGAGGCCCTCACATCAACGACAACCCGGGAAAAAAAGAGGTGACACGATGCACGACGGATGCGGTGGATGTTTCGACAACGGCAAACAGGTGGCGGACAAGGTTCGCATGATGGGATTTGACCGGGCTCCGGTTCCCGCAGCACTGGAAATTGTATGCAGCCACTGCAACGGCACGTTTAAAATGGAAACCATGGTTTCGGCCTGCCCCGCATGCAACATGGTCTACGCGGTGACCCCTTGCCATTGCACCCAATCAGACCATGCCATGGCGGCTGGAATCGGTTATTGACGTGCGAGTTCGAACTGATCTCGTCGAGGAGACACCATGAAATCGCTGGACCAAATGGAAAATCGGCTCAAGGAACTGGAAGCGGCCATCAAGGAGACCGAGGCACGACTTCCCGCGCACTCGATCAAGCCGCCGGTGATGATTGACCTGCTGGCCTTGGAGGATGAATACGAAACCTTGAGGCAGCAGATTCGGGCGCACCGGTCCGGCGACACCGATCCTTGTTGCAGCGGAGGCCGTGCTTCAACGGAATCGAATGATGCCTGAATCAGACCGGTTTTATTTTCAAACCGCCATGAGGCAACGCCTCGATCGCCTGGCAGGCGTCGATCTTGGTGCTCATGCGGATATCCTGGGAGCCAACCGATCCGGCAATGCCCTGATGATTCCTTTTTTCGGAAGCATTCACCGGGTGTCGGCCGACGGTATCATGGACGCGCACGGCGATCCCCCCACACCGGCAGTGGGCAGCCTGCTCCTTGACTACGTATTGCGGGCCCCAATCAGGCCCCCGGCAGCGGATGCGTGGATTACTTTTCGCGAGTTTTCCGGGGCCGGCCCGCTCATGGGCTACTTCACCGGCAATACCAACAAGCTGATCGAAAGCAACTTCGCCGGGGCGGTCGATGCGCTTCAAGCAGCCTGTGCGGGATTGGGCGGCAGGACAATCGACAGCGCACCGGGTTTTGACCTTTGCTTACAGCTGGCCGTGCTCCCCCGGGTGTCGATCCGCCTTCGCTTCAACGTCCGGGACGAAAATTTTCCAGCCCAGTGCACCCTTTTGTTCCGCAAATCCGCCGAAACCTACCTGACCCTGAAATCCATGGCTGTTGCCGGCACCTGGCTGGCCGGCAAACTGGCGAAACCTGATGGTCGATGACCCGGCCATCCGGGTAAAACAAAAAACCCCACTGGCGCCATCCATTGCCAGTGAGGCTTGTTTATTTTTTCCCGCCTGTAACCGCTACGGAACCTCGTTCCGGCGGAAGACAGACCGTCGGTTATTATACGGTGTACGGTCAGGCCGAACTGCAGACATTACAGTTTGTCAGGCATCGTTCGTAATTCTCGTCCCGGTTCTCAACCTGTCGATCCGAACCGGACCAAAACTTGATGATGCACTGGCTGATACACTCTTTTTCGTTGGGTAGGATATTTCTTTCTTTCATGGCAATGCTCCTTTGGTTGAAGATGCCAGAGTCAACGGATTCTATGAAAGTAAGCATTGAGCTTAACCTATAATATAATCACCCTTGACGGTTTTTGAATATCGAATAAAAAAAGAGTTGACAAACGGCCCTAAAGTTTTATAGTTCGAAATATGTCAAACAATAAAACCATGCCGGTCGAACAGCTGGCAGACATTTTCAAAGCACTGTCCAACCCGAACCGACTGAAGATCTTTCTGTTGCTGACCACCTGCTGCCGTCCGGGCACGGTGGGCATCTATGACAAAAACGCTGACGTAGACACCATGTTCATCGGGGAACTAGGCAAGGAGCTGGAGGTGGGCAAGCCCACGGTATCCCACCATGTCAAAGCGCTTCGGCAGGTGGGCATCATTCGCACGGAACGCAGAGGACAGAACATTGCCTGCTGGGTGGACCCGGATGTCATCGAACAACTCAGGACCTTTTTCACGCGCTAAAAAAATTTAACCTTATTGTTCGAAAGTTGTCAAATAATAAAACCCAGGGAGCCGATCATGGAACACACCAAAACTGAACCAGACGCCATCCGTCAACTCGTTCGAGAAAATTATGCAAAAATTGCCAATGCATTCGGAGCCTGCTGCAACGCGGACGCCGGGACCTCTTGCTGTACCGGTGCGGAAACCGATGCGAACAGGATCGGGTATTCCAATGCCCAGATTGAATCGGCTCCCGATGCCGCCGCGATGGGATTGGGGTGCGGAAACCCGCAGGCCATCGCCAACCTCAAATCCGGTGAGACGGTGTTGGACCTGGGCAGCGGGGCCGGATTCGACTGCTTTCTGGCGGCGCGGGCCGTGGGTGAAACCGGCCGTGTCATCGGTGTAGACATGACCGACGGCATGGTCCGCAAAGCCAGGCGCAACGCAAAACGTGCCGGTATCGGCAACGTATGGTTTCGCACCGGGCACATCGAGCACCTCCCGCTCGACGACGGCACGGTGGACGTGATCATGTCCAACTGTGTCATCAATCTGTCACCTGAAAAGGAGGCCGTTTTCCGGGAGGCGTACCGCGTGCTCAAACCCGGCGGGCGGCTGGCCATCTCTGATGTGGTGGCGGTTCGCCCCCTGCCGGCGTCGATGCTCGCAGACCGTCAACTGCACTGTGCGTGCATCGGTGGGGCGGCGCTGGTGGCCGAGCTTAGGCAGATGTTGGAAACGACGGGGTTCGAAAAGATCGGGATCTCGCTGGTGGATTCGAGCCGCGACCTGATCGAACAGTGGGCGCCCGGAAAAAATGCCCAGGTTTATGTGGTGTCCGCATTTATCCAGGCGATAAAGCCCGGTAATAACGGCACGCACTGATAGCGACATTAGCAAATCAGGACTGATGGTCATAACAATCTTGCAAAAAGGAGGAGGTATGCAGACCATTTCCGCACAGATGGAGAAAGAAACCCAGCCATGGGCCGTACCGAATGATCCGCTGTGGCCGGAAAGGATGAAAACCCGGGCCATGACTTACCTGAAACGATACGACAGCTGCACCCAGAGCATCCTGTGGACCTTCATGGAGGCTTTGGGTATGCACAACCGCATGGTGCTTCGCGCTGGCGGTGCCATGCACGGCGGCATGATGAGTTCGCTGACCTGCGGCGTGCACACGGCCGGGCTGATGATCCTCGGGCTGCTCGCGGGAAGGGAAAGGCTTGAATCCGGCCTTGACGGGATGATGCCGATCATCCTGCCAGCCCAGCGCATGGTTAAAACCCTGACCGGCCGTATCGGGGGTCACTCCTGCCTGGACATGACCGGTGTGGATTTTACGGATCTCGAGGCGGCGATGACCTACAAACTGTCCGACGACCACGAGAGATGCGTGGATCGTGTCGGCGACGGGGCCCGGGCCATTGCGGAAGTGCTGCAAGACCTGGACGCCAGGGGAGCACTTTATCGAATTTGACCTGCTGTGTGGGGAACCGCTGTTGTCACCGGGGGGTGAAAATTTGCATTTACGGTTATCTATAAAACGCAAGCCGGTCTTTTTTGGGTGTCATTCCCGCGAAAGCGGGAATCCAGCTCCCCCATGAACCTTCCTGGATTCTGGATTGCCTGGTAATAGTTGAGAGCTTGAGTTTTCTGAAGAACCGCATTGGCTTTTTTTATTTTTTTGTAAACTAAATGATACCTGTGTTCGTCTCCACCTGCAAAACCAATTTTTCAAAGGAGGCGACACATGAAGAAAGCATTGGCAGTTACCGGCATATTGGCAGTTGTGGCTCTGATTGGTGCGCAATCGGCATGGGCCGACCGGGTGGCCAATCGGCAGGTTAGGCAGGACAAGCGCATCGTGCATGGCGTCAAGAACGGTGAACTCACGCGCGGCGAAGCCCGTCACCTGGTCAGGCAGCAGCACCGGATCCAGCATACCAAACGGCGGGCCTGGTCAGACGGCACACTTACCCGCAGGGAAAAAGCCGGCTTGGAACTGCGGCAGGATAAAGCCAGTGCGCACATTTACCGCTTAAAGCACAACAACCGGGATCGGGATTGATCCGACTATTGGCGGGACCGTCCGCATGCGCGCGGTCAAGGGTTCATTATTAGCTCGCCAGGCATGCATACCCGGACAAAGTGAGGGTCGTAGATGGACAAGGATCCATTGCGCCGGTAATATTGAGACACAATGCCATCTTCGATGAATTCACCTGTGAAGCCGGTTCCACCCGACGCGACTGGGAGTCAAACGCGAGAGCTGGTGCTGTCGGCAGCGTCCGGCAGCACGCTTGCCTTTCATCGATTGGCTGATCTTCACCAGCCGGCCGTTTTCCGGATGATCTACCATCGTGTTCACTCGCGCATGGATGCCGAAGACCTGGCTCAGGATGTTTTCTTGAAGGCTTACCGCCATCTACACAAGCTTAAAACGCCGGACCGCTTTCGCAGCTGGATTTTCAGCATCGCCTTGAACCGAATTCGCGATTATTATCGGCAGCAGCGATTGAAACGGTTTTTGGGTCTGGCCGACACGGACATCTCGGAATCGGATCTGGACCGAATCGACCCCACTGCCCCCAACGGTTTTTCCCAATTGGGGCGTCGGGACTTTTGGGATCTGGTGGCCGTCATCCTAAAAAAAATGTCCGGCACGGAGCGTGAAGTCTTCAGGCTCCGATTTATCGACCAGCAAAGCCTATCTGAAATTGCTCATATTTTGAACAAAGGAGAGAGCACCGTGAAGACGCACCTGTATCGGGCGATTGCCAAATTCAAAGCGCATCCGGCATCGTCCCACTTAAAGGACATGCTGACATGAAACAACTCAGGGACCATCATCTCACGGACGAGGAGTTGATCGTGGCTATGGTTGATGCCGCCGATCTTTCGACTATCCGGCGATCCCATCTCGATGCGTGCCGACGCTGTCGCCAGGCGATAACAGCTGTGCAGGCGCCCCTTGACTGGATCGGTACACTGGCAGAGCGATACACACCGACGCCATCCCATCCTGTACGTATTGATACACATTCATCGCGTCCGGCAAAGCGGATTCGCCGACGAGCCGCTGTGGCAATGACAATGGCTGCCATGGGGCTGATGGTGGCCATCTGGACCACAACTATCGGCCACGATCCGTCGAGATTTGCCGGTGGGTCCGAGTCAGGGCAGGATACCGATGACATGGTGTTCATGGCAGAGGTCGGGCAGCTGATTGACGATCCCCTTCCCGACCGGTATCGCCGGCTGATTGGCATCGATACCACCGACCGTGGGGAAGACTTCATGGACTTAATCGTGCCGACGCTGACCGGTCCTGCCCCCACATCCAGCTGGCACACACAAAAGGGAGTAGGCCCATGTTGAGCAAATCAAGGATCCTGTTGGTACTCTTGACAAGCGTCCTGGCCGTCGGATCGGCCGCTGCCCAGGAAAATATGCCGGGCGGCAAGTGGTGGAAGATGCCTGCCGTGGTCCAGCGGCTCAACCTGAACGAACAGGAAATCAATGAACTCGATGAAAGCTATCGGCAGAGCCGGCGTCAGATGATCCGTTTAAAGGCGGACCTGGAAACCGAGCAGCTGGAACTGCAGAGCATCATCGAAGACCGGGACATGAACGAGGCCGCGGCGCTGACGCAATATGCCAGGCTTGACAAGGCCCGTTCCGAGCTCGGCCTGGAGCGCTTCCGCTTTTTTCTCAAGGTCCGAACGATTGTTGGGCATGAGCGTTTTAACACCTTGATGCGATGGCGGGAAGCCCGCCAAAACCGGATCAAGCCCAGCCCGGATCAAGAACCGGCGACCAACGATTAGAACAGTCGACCTTGGAACATCCTTTGCGGACGCGCAGGTGGACGTCCACCGCCACGAGGCGCAGATTGATCACACCCTGCCCCCTTGCCTCCGCGTAGCCGCCGTCTTTCCACCCCCTCCGGCCTTGATGCCACTGAGATCATTCGATGTCCACGGATATCTGCCTGGGCGTTTCCTCCACGGGCTTGGGGATCTCCACCGTCAGCACGCCGTTTTTGAATTTTGCCTTGATCTGCTCCGGCAAGACCATCGCATGAAGGGTGAAGGAGCGGTGAAAGTTTCCGCAGATGCGTTCCCGGCGATAATAGTTGGTCGCACAGTGTTCAAGGTCGCCGGACCGCCCGCCGCTGATGGTCATGATGTTGTCTTTGACCTCCACCACCACATCTTCCTTGTTTACGCCGGGTAGATCGGCGGCGATGACGACCCCATCGTCGGTTTCGTAGATATCCACACTGGGCGTCCAGGCACACAGGGGAACCTCCTCGTTGTCATGCGCCTGGTGGGGAAACGAGTCTTCGAAAAGCCTGTTGATGCGGTCCTGCAAGGTGGCGATGTTTCCCAGCGGATCCCACTTGATAATAGCCATGACATGTCCTCCTCGTGTGTTGAGTATAGCTTATCCATCTCCATGCCATTGTCAACCCCGGCAGCAGCTTTTACAGGCCATGCCCTCCGTCGGCTAATCGGGGCTTGGCCCGGGATCCATGAATATCCATCAAACAGACAATAGGCTTGCAAAAGGAATCAATTTCTGGTGAAGTTGCCGCACCTTTAAATCGACTGGGAGATCAACGATGAACGACGATTTTGAAAACGAGACCCCTGAAGAAGAGAGCTTTGCCGACCTGTTCGAATCATACAGCGCCGGCATGAATGACAATATACGGGTGGGTGACAGAATCCACGGGCGAATCATCTCCATCGGCACCAACAGCGTGTTCGTGGATACGGGCACCAAGGCGGACGGGGTGGTGGAAAAATCCGAACTGCTGGATGAGGATGGCCAGCTGTCGCTGGCCGAAGGAGACGAACTTGACCTTTACGTCGTGGCCGCCGACGAAAGCGAAATCCGCTTGTCCAGGGCCATTTCCGGTATCGGTGGAGCGACCATGCTCAGGGAGGCCTGGGAACAGCGGATTCCGGTGGAGGGCAAAGTGGTGGCCGTCATCAAGGGCGGATTCCAGGTGGAGGTAATCAAGCAACGCGCCTTTTGTCCCATCAGCCAGATGGACCTGGCCTATGTGGAAGATCCGGAAGTCTACGTGGGACAGACGTTTCCCTTTATGATCAAACGATTCGAAGAACGTGGCCGCAACATTGTCATTTCGCGTCGCGACATTCTTCAAAAGGAGATGGAAGCCAGCCGCGAGGCGTTCATGGCGCAGCTGGACGAGGAGGCGGTCTTCGAAGGAACGGTCGTCCGTATCATGCCCTTCGGAGCCTTTGTGGCCCTGGCACCCGGGGTGGAAGGACTCGTTCATATCAGCGAACTGAGCTGGTCACGGCTGGACACGCCCGAACAAGCCGTCAAGGTGGGGGACCGGCTCCAGGTGAAGCTCCTGGGCATCAAAGACGGAGACAAGCCGGGAACAAAAAAGATCTCTCTTTCGGTAAAGCAGGCCATGGGTGATCCCTGGAGCGATGTCCCGAACCGGATCCGCGTGGGGGATAAATTACTGGGCAAGGTGACCCGATGTGCCAACTTCGGTGCGTTCATCGAGCTTTTCCCGGGCATCGAGGGTCTGGTTCATATCAGCGAAATGAGCTACACCCGCCGGGTGATGCGCCCGGAAGAAGTGGTCGCACCCGGTGATGAAATCATGGTCATGGTCAAGGAATTCGACCTTGACCGCAAACGAATCTCCCTGAGCATCAAGGATGCCGAAGGCGATCCGTGGGCCGACATCCAAGAAAAATTCAAGCCGGGGACGACAGTACCGGGACGAGTGGAAAAAAAGGAGGCCTTCGGAATCTTCGTCAACCTGGCGCCCGGCATCACCGGCCTGCTCCCCAAATCCAAGATAACCGCCTCCGAAAAAGCGGCCCAGCTCGACGCCCTCAAGCCAGGGGCCGCCATCACCGTCTCGATCGATAGCGTCAATGCCAGGGAGCGAAAAATCTCACTGGGCACAGGCGATGGGGCCGAAGACCAGGGATGGCAGGAATTTGCAGGAGGAGAGGCTGACACCATGGGGTCGCTGGGAGACCAACTGAAAAAAGCCCTGGCCCAACAGAAAAAGGGAGGTTGATCATGGCACAGAGCGATCTTTATGACCTGGTAATCATCGGCGGCGGCCCGGGCGGATTGTCCGCGGCCATATATGCCATGCGCGCCGCGATGAAGACCGCGCTGGTTGAAAAGGGTGTCACCGGCGGTCAGGTAACCATGAGCGACGAAGTGGAGAATTACCCGGGCTTCACCCACATCAGCGGGGCCGAGCTGTCCATGAAATTCACTCAGCACGCCCAGTCCTATGATTTGGAAATGATTTCCCAGGAGGTGACGGCACTGGACCCGGGGTTGGACCATCACACCGTGAAGCTGGCCAACGGTGAATCCTTGAAGGCCCACGCGGTGATCCTGGCCACCGGTGGCAGCCCTAAAAAGCTCGATATACCCGGAGAGCGGGAATTTTATGGCAAGGGCGTTTCCTATTGCGCCACCTGCGACGGATTCTTTTTCAGGGGAAAAACAGTGGTGGTGGTCGGTGGCGGCGACAGCGCCGCGGAAGAGGCCCTTTATTTGGCCAAACTGTGCAAAAAGGTTTACATCGCCCATCGCAGGGATGAACTGCGGGCCAGTAAGATCCTCCAGCAGCGGGTTTTCGACGACTGCAACATCGAGATGCTGTGGAACACCGTGGTCACGGATATCAGGGCCGGCAGCGATGGCGTGGAGCGCGTGGAACTGAAAGACACCGTGACGGCGGATACCCGGGAACTGGATGTGAATGGGGTGTTCATCTTCATCGGCTTCAACCCCAACAACCAACTGGTTCCAGCCGGCACCCGCATGAATGCCGACGGCATGGTGGTGACCAACGAGAAGTGTGAAACCAACAGCCCCGGCGTTTATGTAATCGGGGATCTTCGGGAAAAGTTCGCCCGCCAGATTGTCCTCTCAGCAGCAGACGGCTGCACGGCCGCCCTGGCCGCCGCCTATTTTGTGGAGGCAAAAAAATCGGTGCGGGGGGAAACCTGTGAACTGCCTCCGGATATGGAGGAATGATAGCTACCCATGCGCCGCATCGGTGCTGCTGCAACCGACGCCGGCTCTTGTGCACGGGGATCTGGACGTGGGTCATCTTTTCGATGATGGCCGCTGGCGGATACCCCTTTGAGCCGCCTTCGCCGACCGGCCCGGTCAGGGCGTTGCGTGTCGGGATGTTGGCGCACGATGTGGACGGGCTGTGGAGCGGTGAATCCAAGGAGGAGGGGCCGGACCTCTGCATAGAGGTGATCTTCAACCGCCCCCTGTTCCACCTGCTTACCGCCACGGCCTATCCCGAGGCAGGGGTCAGCCTAAACACACAGGGCGACACCAGCAAGATGTATGGGGGCTTCCTGCTCCGGTGGGAGCCGGAATCGTCATTCTTTTTTTCAACGGGATTGGGTCTGGCCCTGCACGACGGGCAGCGGCATTCGGATTCGGCCAACCGGAAGGCGCTGGGTTCACGGGTGCTTTTCAGGATTCCCATCGAAATCGGCTATGCCGTCAACTATCACCACCGTATAATGCTTGCCTTCGCCCATGCCTCCAATGCAGGCCTGGCTTCGCCCAATGAGGGCCTGGACACTTTAGGATTGGTATACGAATACCGATACTAAGGGAGTAGATGGTCTTTTTTGGGCACCGGGCGACTTTCTTTTTGAACGCAACAGGGGAATCGACCCATGTTTGAGCTGTTCAGAACGTGGAAGGAACGACATTTTTCCGACCCCCAGCGGGTGATCCTTGGCGTCATGCTGATGGTGGGGGCGGGCCTGGTCTATTTTCTGGGCAGTCTCCTGGCGCCTGTCTTTATCAGCATCATCATCGCCTATCTGCTCGATGGCATGGTCAGCCTGCTTCACCGTTCCCGCCTTCCGCGCCTGGCGGCCGTATCGATTGTCTTCACAGTCTTTATGGCCGGAATGATCGTCATGACCCTGTGGCTGATCCCCTTGACCGTCAAACAGATCAGCCAGCTGGTTCAGCAGCTGCCCGGCATGCTGGCAACGGTTCAATACCGGCTGCTTCAACTTCCCACCAGCTACCCGGAGGTGATCTCTGAAACTCAGGTCAGGCAGGTTATCGATTTTCTCAACACCGGCATATCCACACTGGGTAAACGGGTCCTGACCCTGTCATTGGCCTCGGTCGTGGGGCTTCTCCACCTGGTGGTCTATTTGGTGCTGGTGCCCTTCATGGTCTTTTTTCTGCTCAAGGACAAGGCGTTGATCCTGGGCTGGGGCCGGCGTTTCCTGCCCGACAACATGGATCTTACCGAATCCGTGTGGCAGGAAGCCAACGTCCAGGTGACCAATTACATCCGGGGTAAAGGATGGGAACTGCTGATCATCTGGGGGATCAGTTTTGCCGTGTTCAAGGCCTTGGGGCTGCAGTTTTCGCTGTTGATCTCACTGTTCGTGGGACTGTCCGTGATTATTCCCTATATCGGTGTGACGGTCATGGGGTTTGTCATGGCGCTGGCCGCATTCATCCAGTGGGGATGGACCAGTCAGTTTGCCTCGGCCATGGTCGCCTATGCGATCATCCAGATCCTCGATGGCAATCTTCTGGCACCGCTGCTGCTGTCCGGCGTGGTGAACCTTCATCCGGTGGCCATTGTGGTGGCGGTGCTTCTTTTCGGCGGGTTGTGGGGACTCTGGGGGCTGTTCTTCGCCATTCCACTGGCCACCTTGACCAACGCCGTTATCAAAGCTTGGTTCGCACGACTCGAACAACGGTCTGAAAACACGTAACGTCTCCTAATAAAGGTTGCCTTCAGGCCTGCTTGTACTATGATTGGAATATCGTCATCTGCTGTTAAACAGGCACCACCGCTTCACTATTTTTTAGGACGGCCGGGCCAGCGAGGAATACCATGCAGGAAACCGATTTCTTAAAAGGAAACCAGAGAGTCCTGAACGACATCAAGAAGTTTGAAATTTTCGAACCTTTTCAGGATGATGAACTACATCACCTGATGGACATGAGTAAAATCAGGAAGTACAGTCCGGGAGAAACCATTTTCGAGCAGGGCAGCGCCGATACCTGGCTCTATTTCCTGGTCTATGGGAAAGTCCGGTTGATGAAGGACAACAAGCCGGTGATCCTGCTTCAGCGAAGGGGCGATGTATTCGGCGAAATGGGCGCCATCGAGTGTGCACCCCGCAGTGCATCGGCCGTCGCCTTCGGCGAAACGGTCTGCCTGGCGACGGACATCTACTACATCGAACAGCTGACCGGTAATGACAAGCTGGCCTTCGGGTATGTTATATATCGTGTTTTTTCAGGTATTTTGGCCGATCGCCTCAGGATCACCACGGATGAACTGCTGGAATTGAAGGGCCGCAGCATCAAAATCTGGTAAAATACGGGTAGGAATAATTCCTTCCTTCGACATTCTGCCGCGCAATATTCGGCTGTTCTCCGGTTTGCTTTTCTACCTGCAAGTCAGGTCGCACCGCAGACACTTGCAGACAACCCACGCTCAGATACCCCGTGCCCACCCCATCCACAAACAATCCAGTCCGTCCAGCACCATGTGGATGGCCAAGCCCACACCCGCCAACCGGGTTTTTGGCAGAGCCGCCAGCACCAGGATCACCGCCATGGCGGGCCAGGTGTGCAAGGGGTGAAAGCCGATGCTGCAGCGGCTGGGGTCGAAGACGGGCGTGGCCAGCAGGTGGTCCAGGTCAACGACCATGGTGGAGACCATTACCATCCAGGCCCACTTCCAGCGATCGGGGAATGCAAGGCGGGCAGCGGCGGCCGGCGCCAGGACGTGCAGGGCCATGTGAACAGCGGTGCGCAGCATTATTGTCCTTCAACAATCTCGATGAACTCGCAAAAAATCACGTTTCCGACGGATTCGTAAAAAGCCCGATATCAAGGTTTGTGGGCCGCGAAAGCGAGCTTGGGCGAGCGAATGGCAAATCGACCAAAATCCTTACGGCGAACCGTTATGTTCCATCCTGAGGAATGAGGTGTACTTACAGTACTCCGCAGTGACGAAGGGTGAGGCTTAACGCAGATATCGGGCTTTTTACGAATCCGTCAATTTTACCAGCTCATACGCCCGCGTTCCTAAACCCAGCCGTTCAGCGTAGTCCAGCTGAATCTCCCAATCCACCTTGGGGTAGATGCCTTTGAACTTGTCTTCACCGGGAGCGGTGTTCGTGGACAGCCGGGTGCCGGCCAGAGCTGGTTCTGCGTTCACCAGGTCCACCGAGGCCTGGTCGATGGCCACGGGATCAGTGGATGCCACGACGCCGATATTCTTTACGATCGGTGCGTCGTTAGCCGGGTAGCAGTCGCATGCCGGCGACACATCGGTGATAAAATTGATGAAAAGGGATTTGTCCGCCTTCCCCTTGAGCACCCCCATGGTGTATTCCACCATATTTTCCAGGAAGACAGGGATGGAGCGGCTCCATTGCACCGCGATGGCTTCGTTGGGGCAGATGAGGATACACTCGCCGCAGCCGATGCAGGCCTCGAGGTCGATCTGGGCCTTTTCGTCCGGCATGGAGATGGCCTGCTGTGAGCAATGCTCCAGGCACTCGCCGCAGCCGATGCACTGCTCGCCTGATATTTTGGGAGACAAACCGGAGTGCTGGGCCAGCTTGCCTTTGCGGGAAGCACAGCCCATGCCGACATTCTTGATAGTGCCGCCGAAGCCGGACAGCTCATGGCCTTTGAAATGAGCCACAGAGACCAGGGCATCCGCCTCAACAACGTCCGTACCGATGTAAACCGACGCGAAGCGCTTCTGATTGATCGGAACCTTCGTTTCATTTTTTCCCCGCAAGCCGTCGGCAATAATCAGCGGCGCGCCCACCACGGCATAGGCGAATCCGTTGGCGATGGCGGTAGTCAGGTGATGGGGAGCGTCACTTCGGGTGCCGGCGTAAAGGGTATTGGC
This sequence comes from Desulfosarcina sp., assembly GCF_041551955.1. GTDB lineage: Bacteria > Desulfobacterota > Desulfobacteria > Desulfobacterales > Desulfosarcinaceae > Desulfosarcina. Next base: position 1,692 of record NZ_JBFELV010000015.1, on the reverse strand, counting down.
ATCGGTAAGAAAAGGCACCGCGCCGGCCTGCTTGACCATTTCCACCACTTTTCGGATGTACACCGGGCGAATGAACGCCGCATTGCCCATCTCCCCGAAATGGATTTTCACTGCCGTCAGATTCCGTTTGTCGAGAACTGTTGACAACCCGGCAGTTTCCACGAGGCGGCCGATCTTATCCAGAAAATTCTCTTTGATAGTGGCGCGCATATCGATGAAATAGACCTTGCTGGTCATGGTATCCTCCATGGTTGAACGTAAAAAAACAGGCCCGTTGTGCAGATAAGTAGCGCCCATCAGGCCTTGCGGCCGGAAAAAATGCAGCAGACGCCAGACATCTACCGACACCTCCGACGGTTGTCAAGGCAATACCAACGGCCGGAGCAGCTGGAAAAAAGTGATGGATTGGCGTATAAGAGAGATTAGCGCAGCGTGCACCTTTATCTTATGGAAAGTCAGTTCAATGGATCTGAACGCCAAACTCAACATACTGGAGCGAATGGTCGACATCTACGATCATTTGGTGGGTGAATTTGATCTGGCATGTGAAAAATACTGCTCCCACTGTTGCACAGCCAACCTCACCATGACTACGCTGGAAGGCTACCGGATACATGCTCATCTCGAAGAAACAGGTAACATGCGACATCTGGAAACCATTTCCCGACAGCCCCATCCCGACCGGTTTACGCCCCGGGTATCGATTAATCGCATGGCCGATATTTGTGCCCGGGATGGCGATCCGCCCGAGGAGCACCTAAATCCCGACGTAGGCCCCTGCCCGGTGCTGGCAGGCCACGCCTGCCCCCTCTATGCGGTACGCCCCTTTGGCTGCCGCTGCATGGTATCCGCTAGAAATTGCGGCAAGACGGGATTTGCCGACATGGACCCGTTCATCCTGACGGTCAATGACGTGTTTCTTCAACACCTGGAGCATATCGACGCCCAAGGATACACGGGCAATTTTGCCGATATCATGCAGTTTATGGCATGCGATGAAAATCGTCAGAACTATGCCGCCGGACGACTCGGCGCGGCGCCGGACGGCCTGGTCGCCAATCAGCCCGTATTTGTTCTAATGATACCGCCGGAGCATCGGAAACGGATTCAACCCATACTGATGCAGATTCGCAGCATCCAGGTGTAACCTATTGAGTGTCTTCGAGGAGTAACCATCATGCAAACCTATCCCATCCCCATGGTCCCCGGGCCGGTGGTCGTGCCCGAGGCTATCCGTCGGGTCTACCTGGAACCCTATGGCTCCGGCGACCTGGAAATGGAATTTGTCGAGCTCTACACGCGCACACAGCGGCGGCTGAAAGCGATTTTCGGCACCCGGGACGATATCGTGATCCTGTCCGGAGAGGGGATGCTGGCCCTGTGGAGCGCTCTGAAAAGCTGTCTGGTGCCGGGTGACCGGGTGCTGGCGGTAGCCACCGGCGTGTTCGGCTACGGCATCGGCGAAATGGCCCAAGCCATCGGCGCCGACGTAAAGATCGTGGGTTTTAGCTATGACGAAACCATCAACGACATGGCCCGCATCGAAGCTGCCATCGCCGAATTCAAACCCCGTATGATTACGGCCGTTCACTGTGAGACGCCATCGGGCACCCTTAACCCCCTGGAAGAGCTGGGCCGACTGAAAAATGCCTACCGGGTTCCCCTGTTCTATGTGGACACGGTTGCCGCAGC
>NZ_JBFELV010000014.1:0-28144 GCF_041551955.1 Desulfosarcina sp. | reverse complement strand
TACTGGGTTCAGAGGTTCTGGGTTCAACGATTCAGCGATTCGAGGGGCCAGGTTTAACCGTTCAACGAAAAGATGGGCAACCGCTAGCGATGAACGCCGAGCCCATGAACGGTCACGAAAAAGATTGTGCATAAAAGCACCGCTGTGTTAAATTGGCGGTTCAATTCGAACACGCCTACCATGGGCTCTGATGGATATGGCAAGCATTGGGCAAACAGGAACTCAGCCATCCGCCCAGTTGGCGGTGCCGATGAAAGGGTTGCAGGGTGACCCGCTGTGAAAACGACGCGTATCGGTAATTTAATCCAGAAAAACAAAACCCTTTTCATCATCATCATTGTCGGGCTGTTTCTGCTGGAACTGGAAATATTCGCCCTGGCTGCCATGAAATCAGGCCGACAATCCTGGCTGCAGGTCATCGACGCCAATGGCAACGTCATCCATGAGACCAGCGGCAAGAACCTTAGCGAATTCAACAAGTACTATTTCGAAAAGACCTTCGGTCCCTTCGAAAACTACCAGGTGCGGCTTGAAACCAGGGAGCGCCCCTTTCCGTTTCGGGCCTGGTTTGTGGCGGCAATCGGCATCCCGGTCGGTGCCATGCTGCTCTTCGGCTTTGTGGTCAAAGCCTACGTGGCGATATTCCACGGCAATGAACTGCAAGGGGACGAAGCCAACGCCGCCTGTGAGCCGGGTTATGAATCCCGCCTGGAGTCAATCCTGGTCCGCATCAGCCGGATGAACATTTTCATCATCGGGTTTTTGATCTTTGTAGGCGTGATCGCATATTGGATCATCCCCAATATGATCACCTATATCGGACGCACCGGCATCGATGCGATTATCCGTTTCAAGTGGGTGTTTATTAGCCTGGGGGCAGTCGTGACGGGCATTGGCGTCTGGATTGTCTACCTTCGCTATCTACTGGCCAAAAAGAGCATCGACAGCCAAACCGAAATCGAGAAGCACCGGCTGGCACTGGAATACAAGTCCCAGCGCGGGTTGCCGCTGCAATTGGATACCCCTTCAGCGGATAAAAACCCCCGTGCTTCCCTTGAGTGGAATCGCTCTGACTGACAACTGATTCATGACACAGATGATCACCACCCATAAGAATGCAGACTTCGATGCCTTTGCCTCTCTGGTGGCCGCCACATTGATCTATCCCGAGGCCGTCGCCGCGATTCCCCGAACCGTCAATCCCAATGTACGCGCCTTTATCTCCATCCACAAGGACATCTTCGACTATGTGGACCGCTGGAATATCGAGACCGGCAAGGTGACTCGCCTGATCGTTGTGGACACGGCAGACTGGGCTCGGCTGGGACCCATCGCCAAGCTCAACAGGCGCAGCGGCCTGGAGGTGCTGGTGTGGGATCACCATACCGGCGGGGATATCGATGCGTCGTGGAAATGCCAGGAGGCTGTCGGTGCCACGATCACCCTGTTGGTGCGTGAACTCAAAGCCAAGCGCAGAACGATTTCGCCCATCCAGGCGACCCTTTTCCTGGCCGGTCTGTATGAAGATACCGGCAACCTGTCTTTTTCCTCCTGCACGGCTGAAGATGCCTATGCCGCCGGTTGGCTGCTGGACAGAAAAGCGGACCTCTCCTTGGTCTCTAAATTCCTGCGGCCTGCATACGGGGAAAAACAAAGGGATGTCCTCTTCGAGATGTTGAAATCAGACAACCGGCTGAAACTAAATGGATTTTCCGTCAGTATCAGCCGTATCCACATCGACGGGCACGTGGGCAACCTGGCCTTGGTCGTACGCATGTACCGCGACATCGTCAACGTCGATGCCGCTTTCGGCCTGTTTGTGAGCGAAGAAAAAAACGGCCGGCAAAAATGCATGATCATCGGCCGCAGTGACAACGAAGGGCTCGACGTGGGCACCCTCATGAAGAGCATGGGCGGCGGCGGCCATCCCGGCGCCGGCAGCGCCATGCTCAAGGGTGTCAAACCCGAGATCGCAGAACAGATGATCGTCGATCTCATCAACGGTAATCAGCGCTCGTCGATTCAAATCAGCGATGTGATGTCCTTTCCCGTTTTCTCCGTTCCACCGGACCAATCCATGGCCGAGGTGGCCAAAATCCTTCGCCAGCGCGGCTGCACCGGCCTGCCGGTGGTGGACGATGGCGCGTTGGTGGGCATCATATCGCGGCGGGACTTCAAAAAGATCCGCAAGGAAGACCAGCTTCAGGCTCCGGTCAAGGCCTTCATGAGTAGCCGGGTAATCAGTATCGAGCCGGGGAAAAGCCCCGTCCAGGCGGCACAGACAATGGTGCGCCACGATATCGGTCGGTTGCCCGTGGTGGAAGACGGCCGTATCATCGGAATCATCACCCGCTCGGATGTGATGATGTATTTTTACGACCTGCTGCCGGATTGACTTCGGTAGAATAATTGAATCCTCCCGCGCCACGCAGCGGGGGATCGGCTGCCTGTAACGGCAGTGCTGCGCAGCACCGTAAGGATAAAAAATCGTTTTCAGTTTGCTCGCTATCGCGGTTTAACGAAGGGATAGGCCTATGCAGCACCTCGCTGTCATCGATCATATCGTCAATTGGCTCACCCAGTATCTTGACCATTCTGGCATGAACGGATTTGTGGTGGGTGTTTCCGGCGGCATTGATTCGGCGGTGACCTCGACGCTGTGTGCCATGACAGGCTCTGCAGTCAAAGCGCTGAACATGCCGATATGCCAGGCAGCCGATCAGGTGAGCCGGGCCGACAGGCATATCCAGTGGCTTGCGGCGAAATACCCCACGGTGGAAGGTGTAACTGTAGATCTGACCCCGGCGTTTCAATCCCTGCAACGGGCCCTTCCCGAGGCCATACAGGACGACTTGAGCATGGCCAACACCCGAAGCCGGCTGCGCATGCTCACCCTCTATGGCTTTTCCACCCACCACCGCCTGCTTGTTGCAGGCACCGGCAACAAGGTAGAGGATTTCGGGGTGGGTTTCTATACCAAATACGGTGACGGCGGAGTGGATCTGTCCCCCATTGCCGACTTGATGAAATCAGAGGTCTATGCGCTCGCCAAAGCGATGGGCATAATCGATGAAATTATTCAGGCGCCGCCAACGGACGGGTTATGGAGCGACAACCGCTCCGACGAGAGTCAGATCGGGGCCACCTACGATGAACTGGAGTGGGCCATGGCATTCGATGCCGGCAAATGTGACGAAGCGTCACTTGATGCCAGGCAGCGTGAGGTGCTGGCCATTTTCAGGAAATTCAACCGGATTAATCGGCATAAGATGGTGCCGATTCCCGTCTGCACCATTCCCATGCGTTTCAAGTGATTAAAGATTGACCAACGATGACCCCATGAGAGGCGTAACTGATGGCCGACAACTACCGGGAGCGCGTGTGCAACGGCTACGATCATTTATTGACGATCGATGAACGGCTCTACGAGGCTCGTACGGATCATCAACACCTGCTCATTTTTAAAAACCGATCATTTGGCCGGGTCCTGGCCCTGGACGGCGTCATCCAGACCACCGAGGCGGACGAATTCATCTACCACGAGATGATGGTGCACGTGCCCGTTTTAGCCCACGGTGATGTTCGACGGGTGCTGATCATCGGCGGCGGCGACGGTGCCATGCTCAGGGAGGTGCTGCGTCACCGAACCATCCAACAGGTAATCCAGGTTGAGATCGACCAGTCGGTCATCGATCTGTGCCGCCAATATCTGCCGAACCATTCCAAAGGTGCCTTCGAGGACTCCAGGGCCCACATTGTCATCGATGACGGTCTGCATTTCCTGCAGCAAACCCATGAGCGCTTCGATGTCATCCTGACCGACAGCACCGACCCCGATGGACCGGCTGAAAAACTATTCAGCCGGCCGTATTATGCCGCCTGCAAAGCCTGCCTGGCACCCGGTGGTGTGCTGGTTACCCAAAACGGGGTGGCTTTCCTGCAGTTGGATGAGGTGCGGTCATCGGCCAGGCATTTTGAAGCCTTGTTCCAGGACTGGCACTTTTTTACAGCGGCGGTTCCCACCTATGCCGGGGGCATCATGGCTTTCGGTTGGGCCAGCGACAACCCGGAACTGAGGCAACAGGATGTAAAGACCCTTGAGCAGCGATTTTCCCAAAGCGGCATTGCATCCCGCTACTACACTCCCGACATTCACCGCAGCGCATTTGCGCTTCCACAGTACATCCTCGACGCTATCGGCAAAACATCCCCATGATCGGTGATGCGCATCGGATGGCGACCATTTCGATGTGAAGCATTGTTTTTCAGGGCTGGCACCCCTATTATTGGTTATACACCTGCCAATCCATAGCCACTTATCAGCCAAAGGAGGAATCCATGAAACTGGAAGCAGCCATCAAATCAGCACTTGAATTCGAGAACCGGATCAGAGATTTGTACCTCGAGGCGGTATCCCGCACCGATGAACCTGCCGGAAAAAAAATATTTCAAACCCTGGCAGACGACGAGCAACGCCATGTGGATTATCTGGAAAGCCGGCTCGACGAGTGGCAAAAACGTGGGGAGATCAGCAATGAAGTGCTGGCATCGGTGGTCCCCGACAAAACAGCCATCCGCAAAGAGGCTGCCGCCCTTCAATCGAAAATCAGCGAAGATTCCCGTGGACTCCAACAGCAGATGCTCTCACAGGCGCTGGCGATGGAGATAGAAACCAGCCGGTTTTACAAAGAAATGGTCGATCAGGTGGCATCCGGTCACCGTGCCATGTTTGCGCGGTTTCTGGAAATCGAGGACAACCACATCGAAGCGGTCCAATTCGAACTGGATCACCTGAGCAATACCGGTTTTTGGTATGGCTTTGAAGAGTTCGATATGGAGAGCGTCTGACAGCCAATCTCTGCAACGGTCCGCAGATCGATCCATCGGTATGGCGACCGGGGTGGATCGAATGGAATGCCGGCTGCGGGTCGGCCGGCCCCTAATTGTTGTAAAAGCACAGCTATACCATATATGGAATTTGCGATAGTTGTGAAATACATTATATGGTAGTTAATGGGCCGGTGCTTCCCATCCTGGGCGATGGAAAAAAAGGGAGATCGCCGCATAACAGAACTCCTGGGCCGTATTGAATGGATTGAGCCAGGAGAGGGGCTTATCCACCCCACCATGCTGGCCAGTTCGTTTCAGGCTCCCCTTTGACCGCTTGGGGGAAATGCGCAATATGGTATCCTGAGCCCAATCCATATACCCTATCTGCTACCAGGCACTGCGAACACCGGGGTAATGCCGTCCGCATAGCCGAAGTCGATGCGCATGCCTTCGGAAATCTCGCCCATCATTCATCTTCATCAGAATCAACCGAGGTTAAAGACAATAGCGAGCCGTAGTGTCGCTGGAGGGTGTTGTGGATTCGATCCAGAGGGATGTCCGAAAATTCACCCCTGCAGCGCACATACTCCATGTGCGCATTCCCCAGTTGATCAAAGGGATGGTAAATGGAGTCGGCGGCACCGTCAAAATCGAGGGGTTTTAAATCAAACCGCTGGCACAGCTCGATGTTGAATGCCGGCGTGGCCTTGACCCATTGCCCATCGATGAAAATGGATGTGTAGCCGTGCCAGTAAAAGACATCCGTTTTCATCAGGTTTCGCAGTCGCGCGGTGGTCAGGTGGTTGCGCACGTCGGCAAAACCGAGCATTGCGGGAATCCCCAGAACCCGGCAGCAAGCCGCCAGAAGCACGGCTTTGGGCACGCACCAGCCGCGTCCGGACGCCAGCGTCGTGCTGGCCCGCATTCCTTTCACGGACAGGTCGATCAGATAGGGATCGTAGCGGATGCCGTCACGAACGGCATAATACAGGCAGACCGCCTGGTCTCTGGCCTTTGCCGCACCGTCCGCATGGGAGTGGGCGAAGACCGTCACGCGAGGATGGTCGCCGTCGATGGCGGGTGTGCATTGAAGCGTGTCGCGAAAATCAGGGGGCATGGTACGTCCATCAGTTTGGCGGGCTGTGCTTTGCCAGGTGGACCCCTTTCGCGGCGTTATTGATCGTATGTTGTGGCCGGTTCAAACACGAGGTCCGGGAGGTGGCGGCGCATCAGACAACTGGTTTGTCTGGCGCTGTTTTCGAACGGCTTGTTTCGTTTGAATTCGTGGCCACCGGCGTCTCTCCCAGGGGATTGACCGCCAGCCCCAGCGTCCGGGCCCGCTTGGCCCATTGACGCCGCGCCATGGCCTGCATGTCTTCGACCGTGTCCATCTCGTCGACGATCTCCATGCCGAGCAGGGTTTCGACGACATCCTCGGTCGTCACCAGCCCTTGGGTCCCCCCATACTCATCGACCACCAGAGCGATCTGCTGGCGCTGGTCGAGGAAGAATTCGAGCAGGTCTGTCAGGGACAGGTTGCCGGGAACCGTTTTGATCGTCCGCTTGAGCGTTTCGATTTTACTGTCACCGTCGTTCTGTGCTTTGGCGAGCAGCAAATCGTCCCTGAGAATGAAACCGGTGATGTGGTCCAGGTTCGTCCGGAAGATCGGCAGGCGCGAGAAGGAAACGGATGGTTTGGCATCCAGGGCGCCGGTGATGCTCATGCCCTCATCCAGACCCGTAATCACCGTCCGCGGCGTCATGATGTCACTGGCTGTCAACGAGCCGAAGCGAAATAGATTGCGGATGATCCGTGACTCATGCGGGTCGATTTTCCCGGCGCGTTCCCCAAGGCCGGCCATGGCGATGAATTCTTCGCGGCTGAACACACTGGCGGTTTTGCCGCGGGCGATCAGGCGGGTCAGTGTTTCAGAGAGCCAGATCAGTGGATACAATGCCCAAATCAATCCGCGGACAAATCGGGCCGTGAGTCCGGTCAGTGATCGCCAGTAGACAGCACCGATGGTTTTGGGGATGATTTCAGAAAGGAACAGGATCATCAGCGTCATCACAGCGGAAAACAGGCCGAACCAGGCGCTTCCGAACACCACCGTCGCCTTGGAACCCGAGCCGATCGCCCCCACCGTATGGGCAATGGTGTTCAAGGTCAAGATGGCGGCCAGGGACTGGTCCACATTGTCCAGTTTCAACTGTTTCAGCAACACGGCGAGTTTGGGCTTTGTCTCTCGCAGACCGGCGATGTAGGCGGGGGTTATGCTCAAAAGGACCGCTTCGGCGACACTGCACAGGAAGGAGAAAACCAAGGCCAGCAGAATGTAAGATACCAGCAGGATGACATCGGTGTTTGTGTAGCCGGCATTGGCCGGTGCGCCGCCCGACAGGCCGGCGGCAGGGACCGTATCGGCTGCACACAGCAGCACGATCGACAAGATTGCCGTATTGAAAATTCGTTGGGGCGTAAATTTCAATATCCGAATCAGAACACCTCCTGATCAGGCTTCTGAAACGACTGCTTCTATTTTTTCCCAGATGAATTGGGCCACTTCCTCGGCTGAATTTTTTTCGATGACGGCCAGGTCCTCGCACAACGCCTCGATGTCTGCCTCGTCGATATCGGTCATTTTATTCACCAGGAAGGAATCGACCTCGCCGTCTGCAGGCAGCAGGCCGCAGGCGCCCACGGCGCCGATGAAATGGCCGTCGACAAAAATCGGCACCACGATCTTCATCAGCCCGGCGTCGCACTCCTCGATCACCGGCCGCTTTTCCTCCTTGGCCTGGTTGGCCAGGTTCATGTGGGCCACGGCACAAATGAACGACTGGCCCTTGTCCGTGGCTTTGATGGCCGGACAGAGGCGATTGACCCAGACTTTATTGTCGGTGATGCGAATGCCGTCGGTATTGAAGACATTCGACTCCAACCCCGAGTGTCGATGAATTTCATTTTCTATCTGGGTCCATTTTTCCAGGGGCAATAGATCAGTCAGTTCCACAGCCACACTCCTTGGTTCACGGGTACAGGAACGGTTTCAGTTTTGACGCGTTGTTTCTCCCTTTACCATTTTTTTAAGGTGATAGGGAAGACCTTTCCGTCAGCCAGGCTTTGAGCCGCCTCATCCCTTCCTCGATGGAAATGTCGGCCGTGTAACCCAGATCCCGCTTTGCCGCTGAAATGTCGAACCAGTGGGCGGTGGCCAGTTCCCGGGCGACGAAGCGGGTCATGCGGGGTTCCCCGGAAATGCCGAAAGCACGGTAAGCCCACTCCATGAGCGCGCCGATCCAATAGGCCGCCCTGGGTGATATGGTTTTGGTCAGCGGGGGCTTGCCGCCGGCATCCAGGATGCGGTTGACCATCTCCCACAGACCGATGGGGTTGTCGTCACTGATGAAATAGGCCCTGCCCGAAACTGTTGGGTTTTTCTCCAGTGCCTCCATGGCCAGCACGTGGGCACGGGCAGCGTTGTCGACGTAAATCGTGTCCACGCGGTTGTCTCCGTCACCCACCCGCCTCAGGCTGGCGGCCCGGGCGATGATGCGCGGTACCAGGTGGTTGTCCTGCGGTCCCCAGATCAGATGGGGTCGCAGGGCTACGGTTTTTAGAGCATCGTCGGCGGCGGCCAGCACGGCCTGTTCGGCCATGGCTTTGGTCTGCGGGTAGGGTGCATGAAAATGGGCCGGATAGGGGACCGATTCGTCCACCCCCTGCATGTTGCCGCCGTCGAACACCACGCTGGGACTGCTGGTGTATATCAGCATGGGCACCCGGTTGGATCGGCAGGCCGCAATGACATTTCGCGTGCCGATCACATTGGGCCGGAAATATGCCTCGAGCGCGCCCCACACCCCGGCTTTGGCCGCTACATGGAAAACGGCATCCCTGCCGCGAACCGCATCCTCGACGGCATCGGCATCGGCAATGTCTCCGGACAGCTGACGGACATCGAGGACATCCAGATCCGGGTATGTGCCCCGCGAGAAGCTGACTACCCGGTGTCCGTTGGCCAGCAGTTGCCGGACGATGGCACAGCCCAAAAACCCCCCGCCGCCGGTAACCAGAATGTTTTTTGGGATACTGCTCGCTGGTGATTGATTGGTGGTGGTGTCCATATTAAATTTTCTTTGCCGCCCAGACGGCCAGCTGCTCCCTGAAAATTTTGGAATTGTGGCGGATATCGACCGGGAAGGCCCGATGAAACAGGACCGTTTCGATGTCTTCCGTGATCGGGCTGGCTTTGGCCAGCGCCAGCAGTTCTTTTTTCAAACCTTTTTTATCCTTGCCCGAGTCTCCCGGCTCCAGTTCGATGCAAACCACCGGTCGCTGCCGTCCCGGGGTTCCCACGCCGACCAGTGCACTGCGGAACACGCGGGGATGGTTGTTGAATATGGCCTCGCAGGGAATGGTGAACATGGTTTTTTTTGAACTGGCCACCCGGTGGCTTTTACGGCCGCAGAACCATATGCGGCCTTTTTTATCGATCCACCCCAGGTCTCCCATGCGGTGCCAAAAGGTGTCGCCGTCGATGATCTTGGCCAGTGCGTCGTCCCCGGGCCGCTCGTATTAGCTCCGGGTCACCTGATCGCCGCGAACGCTGATCTCGCCGATTTCTCCGTCCGGTAGCCGAAGATCGTCGGTCCACCGGGCAATCGGACCATCCGAGATGCGGATGATTCGCACATCGATGCCGGCTACGGGCTTTCCGACGCACATGCCGTAGCCCTGCTCGCTGAGCTTGCGGGTTTCCTTCAGGATCGCGTCGCTGTCGAAAGCGCTGACCGGCATGGCTTCCGTGGCTCCATACCCGGTATAGATCTGAGCGCCCTCGGTGAGCATGGCGCAAAACTGTTCGATGTTGGCAGGCGTTGCCGGTGCGCCTGCAGAAATCACCCGCCTCAAGGTGGGCAGTTTGATTCCTTTGCCTTTGCCGTAGCGGCCGACGCGATCCAGCAGGGCAGGGGAGGCGAACATATTGGTAACACCATGGTTGACGATGGCTTCAATGATTCGCTCCGGATTGACATGGGCTGGTTTGGTGGGGTCCATGTCTGGAATAATGGCCGTCATTCCCAATGCCGGGTCGAACAGGGCGAAAAGCGGGAACGTGGGCAGGTCGATCTCTTCAGGGGTAATGCCGAACTGGGCACGGATGCTGCGAACCTGGGCATCGAAGACCCCGTGGGTGTAATAAACGCCCTTGGCCGGACCGGTGCTGCCGGTGGTAAAGAGGATGGCGGCAATTTCATCGACTCGGGTGTCAGCCATGCGGTAGGGTTCCCAGTGCCTGCTGCGCACCTCACGCAGGGTGGCTCCGCCCCAAAACCAGCGTCTTCCGACGGTAATAAAGGTCTTGACGCTGTTGAAATAGCCGGGGGCCAGGGTGCGCAGCACGTGGGCCGGGGGGATGCCAACCAGGGCCTGGGCCTGACTTTCCTTCAGGCAGTTCAACATGCGGGAGACGCCCATACCCGGGTCCACCACAACGGGCACGGCCCCGACCTTGAACAGGGCAAATACCAGGGCGAAGAAGTCCAGGCTCGGCCTGACCATGAGGATGGTGCGCACGCCGCGGCTGACACCCCTTTGGTCAAGGCCCTGGGCCAGGCAATCCGATTCGATATCCAGCTGGCGGAAGGTAAGATGTGTATATGCCACCCGGCCTTGGCTGTCCCTGCCGCAAGGGCAGACCACCGCCCGCTTGTAGGGGTGGATACGTGCCATGGTGCGCAGGTGCGTGGCCACGTTGACGAGGGCGGCAGGTTTTTCAGGCGTCGTTTCCATAGGTTCCCAAACGCTTTAATTCATCAATTTCTGACCCAAATAAACCGCAAATAACAAACTACAAATAACAAATCTCAAATCAATCCCAAACTACAATATCCAAATCTCACATGAAATCATCTAACACCCGTTAAGTAAAACAGCGATGAACATCGAATGTTGAATAATGTATTCTGCCGTTACATAAGCAGGTGGCGTGTAGCGATCTCATTATCATGAGGTTTTGAATTTGACTATTGTGATTTATTTGTCATTTGGGTTTTGACGATTGTGATTTTTTTGTTATCGGATGCCGTGCCAGAAAATGGGTTGTCAGGCCGATGATCCGTTCCGGCACATCCTCCAGCAGGTAGTGTCCGGCGTCGTCGAAAAGGTGCTTTTCAGCCTTGGGAAACCGTCGGCACCACTCGTTGTAGTAGTCCACGTCGAAGACGAAATCGTGCCTCCCCCACAGGATCAGCATGGGGATATGAGCCAGTGCGTGCAGGTTACGGTCCACCCGGTCGACGATGGAAAATCCAGGATCGCCGAGTACCAGGGGTATGTCCTGGACAAAGCGCAAGGTGGCCAGCCGATGTTTCGGGCAGTTATAGGGTGCCAGCAGCCCTTTTTTCACTTTCGTGGGCAACCGGTTTTGCGTTGCCATGTAAAGCGCCCCTCTGGCAAACAGGTTTCCATAAAGGACGGCCGGCGTGGCCAGGGCGCCCAGATTGCGAATCAACCACAGCCGCAGGGGGATACGCTTGCGGCCCGGTGGGAAAAAGCCTGCCGTATTGGTGATGATCAGGCGTGCCACCCGACGCGGGTTGGCCACGGCCCATGCCATGGCGATCATGCCTCCCCAGTCATGGACCATGAGCGTGATCCGATCCAGCTCAAGATGATCCATCAGCGCCGAAAAATCGTCCAATCGGCTTTGCAATTGGAAGTCATACTCACCGTCACCGGGTTTGTCCGACAGGCCGCATCCCATGTGATCCGGGGCGATGGTGCGATGGCTCGAAGCAAGGGCGGTGATCATGCGGCGAAAGAAAAAGGACCAGGTGGGGTTGCCGTGCACCATGACCACCGGATTGCCCTGTCCCTGGTCGACAAAGTGATAGCGCAATCCGTTGCGATCCAGAAAATGAGACTGAAACGGGTAGAGGGGCCGGTAGTCGTCCGGATCGACGGTTGGGTAATTAGATTTCATGGTCACGCGTTGCCGGCTGCTGGAACCAGGGCCAGTTCAAAATTTTCCATTTTGTATATGGGCAGGCCATCCACGCTGAGCAGGCCGTTGGCCCGAATGGTCGGGGTGGGTTCTTCACCCACGCGTGTGATCAGGGCTTCGACGGCGACGACTTGGTTTTTCGGAATGATCTGGCCGCGATAGGTCCAGTTGTGGCGGCTGCCCTCCACCATGCGGAACCGATGCGTTGACGCCAGATGCGGCCACCGTTTGATTGCCATAGTTTTGATCAGTTGTAAAAAGGATTCTAACCCCAAGGAGCCGGGGCAGACCGGATCCTGGTAGAAATGGGCCTTGAAAAACCATTCGTCCGGGTCCACCTGTTTCAGACCGCGAATGTAGCCCAAGCCAAGTGCCCCGCCTTCCGGTAATCTGGCCTCGATGCGGTCAATCATCATCAGTGCTTTGCCGGGAAGTGCCAGCTGATCTATAGCTGCGGGTTCATCGGCTGCGGATTCCGGTGTGAACGGGGGATCCATGGGCAGGACACAGGCACCGTCCGTGGCGTCGGAATAGGGAATCATGGCCTTGACCAGAGGGTCTGCGTGCCCCATGCCCTTTTGCTCGTTGAGCGCATCTGCGGAAAAGAACCCGAAATAGGTGTCTCCGACGTAGACCGGTTCGTCCCCGGCAAGCACTTCGAAATCGAAATTTTCAATGATCATGTCCGCCGCTTCGCTGACTTTGGTCATGCGGCAGCGCATGGTCAAGGTGCCGGTGGCCGGTGTGACCTGGCGGTGCAGGACGCCACTGCCTCCCAGGTTGCGAAACTTCAGGTCACGCTGGCTGCGCAGGGCTGATCCGGCGTAGGCCGCCAGCCACCCGCAGGGTTGCAGGGCGATTTCCAGCAACACGCAAAAGGGCATGACCCCGGAGCGGTCGGCGGCAAAATACCACGTCTGCTCGGTGACGTCATACTGGGCGGTTACCCATCCGTCGGCCTTGAGCGACCAAGGGGGCGGTTCTGCATGGATCACCCGGTCCATGAAGCAGTAGGGCGGCCCCGGAAGCCGGGCGATTTTGCGGTTTTCGTCGAAGATGCGATAGGGCTCACCAAAGGCCTCGGAGGGTTTCCCCGTGGCGAACGCAAGGATGGAGGCTCGATCGTACAGGGGGTAAGCAGGTACCGATGGTTGATCGACCATCCTTGTCCGAATTTTTTTTTCACGCCAGGCGGTCTCGATCTCTTCCCGCTCGATCCCGGTCATCTTGATGGACATATCCTTGAAAAAGACGATGGGATGGCCGTCGGCAGACATGTGGGCGTCGGCAATGGCGTAGGGTTCGGGACCGTATCCGATCTCGCTGATCTGGATGTCGTAGTGCACGTGGCGGGTGGCCGGGGTGACCGGGCCGCGGCACTTGAGGCGGGCGGCATTGCCGACTACCGGTTCGTAGCAGACGCCGGGCTTGTCCGTCACCCATCCCATGCGCAGCAGAAAGACCCGCAGCGTGTGGGCGCAGCACTCGTACATGAGGGTGCCGGGCATGACCATGTCGTCCACGAAATGGCAGACGAGGAACCAGTCGTCGGGGTGGATGTCCGCTTCGGCCCGGATCCGGCCCAGACCATAGCGGCCGCCCTCGGGGTCAAGTTCTAGGATGCGGTGGATCAGACGCATGCGACCACCGGGCAGATGCAAACCGGTCGAAAGGCCGATGCCGGCAAACTGCCGGCCGAAACAACCGGCCAGGTCGCCGCGTCGCAGGGCGTCCACCTGGTCATCCGAATAGACCTCCCTGGCCATGGGAACCGGTGGCTGCCAGTCCATCGGACGTCTGCCGGGGACGGCCTGGCGTTCCCTTTGGGTGAGGATGATGCCACCGGAATGGGCCACCTCGGCCTCGGTGAAAAATCCGGCGCAGCCGTCGCGCATGCTGATCAGGGGTTCACCGTTGATATCGCCTTCGAAGCGGAAAAAGAACATCCAGGTTTCCCCCTGGCGCACGAAGCGGTCGATGACAATCTCGTAGCGAATGGTTTCCCCGGGGCGGGGCAACCCCCTGTGAAAGACCACCACTGCGTCCAGCAGACGGTAGGCCCGCTCACCTTTCACCCGGTGGTCGATACCCAGGTACGAACTCAGAAAGAGGTCCGCCTGACCAGCCTCCACACTGATGCATACCGGTGCGCGATCACCATCCAGGTACCAGGCACCGGGCAGGACGTCATGCTCGGTGACCACTCGGCCCGACTCCAGGGAGAGCATTTCGCCCTGCACGGAGACGATGCGGTCCACCAGCATCAACGGTTCGTCGGGCAGGCGCACCCGTACGCGGTAGGTGTCGACCCGGTCAAAGGCAGGGCCCAGAACGCGGCCCACGCTGCCGACGGCAAAGGTCATGCACATCTCCCGGTCAAAGGCGGGGGGGCGCGGCGGTGCCGGCACCTGTAAAAGGGCAGCGGGCGTGCCTGGCTGTTTCGGGGGGGGGGCGGTCAACCGGTCGCCCGACCCCAGCAGGCGGGTCTGCAAGTCGACCGTCTCGGCAACGCTTCGGGTCAATTCCTGAGAGAAGTCGAGAAACTGTTGGTGGGCACTGGCCGTGGCTTCCATGTTTTGGCCCATCGCTTCAAACCATTGCGCCCACGGGCCATGGATGGATGGACCGCTTTCAGCAGTCAGCGGCGATCCCTGTGTGGGTTGAAAACCGGCGGACGCCTCAAGGGATACTTCAGGTTTTTCCGGTCCGGAGAGCAACGAATCGGATGGTTTCTCTTTGGTCAACGGCTCAGGCAGCTTCGGACAGAGCAGAGTGCCGCCAACGGTGACAGAAACGATCTTTCGGGACACCATCGACGCCGATGCCACGGTGGGCTCAAGTCGATCATACAGTGCCTTAAGATTCACGGGCACCCGCTCGGCGACCAGTCGGGCCAAACATCGCAAGAGGGAGACGATCTCGTCTTGGTTGCCGTGATTGGCCGCCACGGCCAAATGGGGTTGACCCGCTAATATCTGATCGATCATGCGGGTGCACGATCCTCTCGGACCGGTTTCGATGAACACACTGACCCCATCGGCGGCTGCGCGCTTGATCGTCTGGGTGAAGTCGAAGCCATCAACTGCCTGTTTTACAATGGAATCAGCGGCTCGTTCAGAAGTGACTTCATAGGGGGCGGCCCAACTGCAGCTGTATACATCGAGGCCTGGTTTGGGGTGGATCGGAAATACATGCAGCCGTCGGTAGGCCTCGGCCACGGGGCCGGCCGCATCGCAATGCACGCTGACCACCCCGTCCAGGTACACGGCCTGACAGGCCATGCTGGAGATGGCCTGTGCCACCGCCTGTTCCAATCCGCCGATGACGCATTCATGGGGTGAATTGACGATGAGCAGTCGCGCCAGGGGAATGCCCGCGAGGGTTTCACGCACGGATGCCGCCGGTCGGTTGACCACGGCCACCCGCCATGCCACGGTCTCGGGCTCCGGAATCTGCCATGCCTGTCGAAGGGCCAGGCATCGACCGGCAAGTTGGGTTGTGAACAGGTCGGTCGTCTGCATGCGCGTCAGCATGTCGCCCCGGTCCGACCATACACCCTGGGCGAACAGGGCGCACGACTCACCCAGGCTGTAGCCGATGACTGCATCTGCACGAACGGAAAATCGGTCGAGCACGCGGGTCATGAGATCACCGAAAACCACCTGCCCGAAAATCATGTTCAGCGGATCGGCATTGAGCCGGGGGATGGCTTCGGCCTCCCATCCGGGTTGCCACGCGTGTCGCCAAGGCATCAGGTTCCAGGGCCTGAACTGGGTTTTCAATTGTTCGGTTTCACGGTCCATCCCCTTGACGATGCCGGGAAAGCGCAGGCCCAGATCGCGCCCCATGCCCAGGTAATGGTTGCCCGATCCCGGGTAGACGAAAGCAACCCGGGCATCGGCCCCAATGGGGCGGCTGCGGTAAAATAACTGTCTGGAATGGGCATCGGTTTCTCCGGCGGCAACTGCCCGGCGGGCGTCGTCGATAACGTCATCAACGTTATCGCCCGGTTTCAGGATCATGGTGACGGCCAGGCGATGGCCGGGTCGCGGCGGGTGCCTATGCATCCACCCAACGGCGGCTGCCTCCACCGAGGCCGGAGCGGGGCTGCGCGACAAGAAATCCGCCAATCCCGCAAGGCCTTCCATCAATTGCATCGTTGCGTTTCCACTGACCACGAATAGGCCGGCGCAGGTGTCGATAGCCGGGGGCGCACCGGTATATTCGATGACCGGTGCACGGGGCTCCTCTTCCTGCATCAGCACGTGGCTGCAATTGCCGTCCATGGTGATCGACGCACAGCAGGCGGTTCGGGGTCCGCGTTCGCGGTCACGATACCAGGGCTGTGCCCGATCCGGTAGGTGAAGTGGACTGGCCCTGTCTGCCAGTCCGTCCAATGGTTCGGGCTGCCTGAA
The DNA here is from genome assembly GCF_041551955.1 of Desulfosarcina sp. Taxonomy (GTDB): domain Bacteria; phylum Desulfobacterota; class Desulfobacteria; order Desulfobacterales; family Desulfosarcinaceae; genus Desulfosarcina. The sequence goes on along the minus strand of NZ_JBFELV010000014.1, from coordinate 11,889 downwards.
ACCGGCAAGGGGTGGTAATACCCGATGATGCAGGCAAAGTGCTGTTTTTGCCAGGGACGCCAAACCGTCGGCGGCGCCGATAAACCCGGCAATGGGTTTGATCGATCCAAGGGCGATGGCTGTTGACGGGTCGCTGCGGGCGGGCTCGGAAAAAAAACTGGAAAGGGCGGCGATCTCCACGCGGTCCCGTTCCGGCGTACCGGCGCCGTGGGCCTCCACATAGGACACCGAAGCAGGGGAGATATCGGTCCGGTTAAAGCACGCGGACAGTGAGCGGCGGTAGGTCGATTGGCTGACACGGCCCGTTGCCGGCTCGCCGCCGCCGGCGCTTCCGATGCCGCGGATGACGGCATACACGCGGTCGCCGTCGATCCGGGCCTGGGCCAGCGGCTTGAGCACTAGTGCCACCGCACCATCGCCGGGGAGCGTCCCATCGGCTGCGGCATCAAAAGGCCGGATCGCGTTGGTCGGTGAAAGGGGCAGGAAGTGGTTCATGCGAATCACGCTGCGCCCTTCAGCGGCCAGGTCCACTGCCCCCACCAGCATGGCGTCGACGGCCTTTTTCCGAAGCAGGTCGACGGCAACCTGCAGCGCTTTGATCCCTGAGGCGGCATCGGCCGAGACTACGAAACTGGGTCCGCCGAAGCGAAACTCACGGGCCATGCGGCTGGCGACGATACCTCCCAAAGCCCCCATGACCCGCGGCGGGGTGAGAGGCGGGCCGCATTCGTCCCGCAGGCGTTCCATCCATTGATGCAAGGTCTGTTCGTCGAGGTCGAGACCATGCACCGCGTTCCAGTGGGCGACCGCCGAAAAAAGCTGCCAGCGTAGATGAAAGTTTGTCGCTTCGAAATCGAATCCAAGCCCGAACACCACACCCATGCGTTCACGGGACTCACGCAGAATGATCCCCGCATCGGTCAGGGCGCCGGCACCCACTTTAAGGGCCAGCAGCTGTTGAGGCAGGATGTCGTCGATTTCGTTGGGCGGGATCTGGAACTCGCCGACACCCACCTCAAGGCTGTCCATGTAGGCCCCTTTGGGGTCATGGCCGCCCAAGGCACCGATCAACGTCGCGTCCGCCCCTTTCCAGCGGCCGGGGGGCCGGTCAACGATGGCACTGTGACCTTGACATACGGCCTTGGTAAACGATTGCAGATCAGTCAGCGATCCCAGCCTTACATCCATGCCCACGATGGCCAGCGGGGCAGGAGATTCCACGTCCGGCTTTTCATGGACTGATCGTTTTTGAAAACCGATGGGTCGTTCCATCGATGAATGGGTCGGCCACTCTTCAAAGAGAATGTGGGCGTTGATGCCACCGAAGCCGAAAGCGCTGACTGCAGCCCGCCTGGGGATCTTCGCCGCCCGGGTGTGCCAGGGTGTTGCTTTGGTTTGCACCTTGAATGGGCTGCCCTTCAAGGGACTGTTTTCGGGGGGTTGCTCATAGTTGATCGAGGTCGGCAGGGTCTGGTGCTTCATGGCCAGCAGGGTTTTTATCATGCCGGCCGCACCGGCTGCGGTCAGCAGGTGGCCGATCATGGACTTTACCGAACCGATGGCGCACGTGCCCGCGCCTGAAGATTCGGCTTTCCAGAGTTGAACCAGGCTCTGGATTTCCATGGCGTCACCAGCACGGGTGCCGGTGCCGTGGCATTCGATGTAATCCACGTCAGACGGCTGCCAGCCGGCCGACCGATAGGCCTGTTGCATGGCGCGGACCTGGCCGTGGCTTTCCGGTGCCAGCAGGTTGCCGCGCATATCGTTGGACAGCCCCACCCCGTGGATCACGCCGTGGATGGTATCGCCGTGTTCGATGGCGTCGGTCAGACGCTTCAACACCAGAATGCCCACGCCTTCACCCACCACCAGGCCGTCTGCCTGCCTGTCAAATGGTGCGCAACGGCCAGAAACCGACAGGGCTTGGAGCTGGCTGAAGCCGGTCTGGGTGTATAGGCATTCGGGTCGTGAAACCCCACCGGTCACGACCATGTCCGCACGGTTTGCCGCCAGTGCATGGCAGGCGAGCTCGACCGCATAGATAGAGGACGCGCAAGCGGCATCCAAGGTAAAACAGTCCCCGCCAAAGCCCATTTCCGAAGCCAAAAGGGCCGCGGGCAGTCCGTCAACCCGGCTGGCCAGGGCTTCGATACGGGTCAGGGTTGTCAGGGATGGCGACGCGTGGGGAAACAGGCGATGTTCAATGGCCTTGCCCAGGATTTTCCGGGAAAAGCCGGAGGCACCGTCCGTTGGCAGGGCGATGGCTGCCAGAATAGTGTCGATGCGGCGGTGGTCAACCGGAGCGGTCACACAATTCTGAACCGCCCGCTTACCCGCCGTGAGCGTAAGCTGATGTAACGGGTCCAGCCCTCGTGTCAGATCCGAATCCAGCGCAAAGGCATCGGAATCGAAGGTGAAATCTTTGATCAAACATGCGTGGTCGGAGTAGGTGCGATCCGGCACCCGGGCGCTGCTGAGTCGATCCTGAGAGGGGGCGATCCAACGGTCTTCCGGAACCGGTGCTGACTGATCGATTCCGTCGACGATGTTTTGCCAGAACCGATCCAGGTCTGGAGCGCCGGGAAAGATGCCGTCCATCCCGACGACGGCGATAAGGGGGTGTCTATCCATATTGTCTGGTATTGTTTTCAGTCCGTTGTCAAAAACACGATTACATACCCGCTTCATGGATATAACGCAAGAATCAATAGACGATCGATCAACTGACGAAGTGCCGCTTCCACTCGGCCGGGATTTGCTTTGACAGCGCCACCGGCTGTCGCTATGGTGTGATAATAAGGAGGTGAATCATGAAAATCCAAGTAAACCGTATCCTCTGCGCCACAGACCTTTCCGATTTTTCCAATTCAGCCGTTCTTCAGGCCATCGACATGGCCAAGGCGTTCGGGTCAACCCTGTTTATCTGTCATGTGATCGATCTGCCTTTGGTTACCATGCATGGAGCCGCTTTTGTTTACCCGGAGGATCAGGTCGAGGAGATGAAGAAGGGTGCCATGGATCAGATTTCAAGTTTAGTGAAGGACCGTGTGCTGAATTGGCAGGCTGTGGTGGAAACCGGCCCCGTTTCAAGTACGCTTTGCCGTTTGGCCGAAGAGAAGCAAGCGGACCTGGCCATCGTATCCACGCATGGACGAACCGGGATTAAACGACTGTTCCTCGGTTCGGTAACCGAGAGGCTGTTGCGAACCATCGCCTGTCCGCTGCTGGTCGTTACGCCACCCGAAAAAGCGGGTAGCGTAAAAAAGCAATTCAAAGGATTCGGCTTTAAACAGATCATGGTCGGGTGCGATTTTTCAGCAGACTCGGGAAGAGCGGTGGATTACGCGTTCAGCCTGGCTCAGGAGTTCGAAGCCGTGATCCATCTGGTGCATGTCGTGGAGCCTTTTGTCTATCGTGACGCCATGCTGCCGGAAGCCGTAAAAACAGATGCGATCTCCGAGGTGGCCACCGGATGCGCACAGCGACTGGAAGATCTGGTGCCGGCAGACGCTCACAACTGGTGCAAGGTCGAGATCGCCTGCGAGGCCGGCAAGCCTTTTCAAGCGCTGAAAAAATACGCCGGGATACATCAGGTCGACCTCATCGTGCTTGGCGTGCGGGGCCATTCACTGGTTGAGACGATGCTTTTAGGTTCGACCACCGACCGGGTCATCAGGGGGGTTGCCTGTCCGGTGTTGTCTGTCTGCCCTCCCTGATACGCTGCGGCAAAACAACGCTATCGCGGTTGCCAAGGGCAGTATACTTACGGTACACCCCAGGGACGAGGGGTGAAGCGAAACGCCGGTATCGGCGTTTTTACGAACCTGTCAACGGTTCATTGGACCACGAAGTAGAGGCGTCGCAGCACCTTTCCGCCGGATGTGGTGATATCGACTCGCCATTCGCCCCGATTACGGCTATCGGAAACATTCTTGAAGCTCCATGTGCGCCAATTGGTGGACCGGACATCCAGGCTGACATCACTGACTTTCTGCCCGTTAAGGTAATAGATGTGCCGGATCTTGGATGGAACCTGTTTGGCTTCAATCTCGCTCCACACAAAAACCCGTTGGTCGGATGTGGAAAAAGAGGTGTCGACACCAGCCGGCATTCGGTCTTTTATTTCTGCACAGACCGTGGCCTGCAGCACGTTCAGCTCTTCGTCGGCTGCTGTCGGCTCGGGTGATGGACCGGCCGTCGACTCGTCTTGGCCCGATTGCACCTGGTTTTTTGCTCCGGCAGCGGTCCGGCTGGTTTCGGCAATCTCGGTCGTTGAAGATGATCCGGACAACGGGGTGTTGTTTTGCGAGACGGCATCGGACGTCCCAGACGGGTTTTCGGGTGTTGACCTGGGGCTGGGAGTCGCTGCATCGGGATCAGTGGACGATGTTGTCGCTGGTTTTTTCGCCTCTGGCGGGTGGGTCGGCTCAGCGTCCCGCTTAATGTCGGCTTCTTTGACCAGTTTGTCGGCGGTTGGAAAGGCCGTTGAGGATTCAGGGGGCAACCCCAATTTTTCAGAATCCATAGCAGGCTGCGGCCGTGCGTCCTCGTCTGGCAAGGTCTGCAATTGGGAAAGGGACAATGGATTGGGGTCATAGATAAACAGATGATAGAATCCAAATCCGGCAAGCGCCAGAAGACCGATGCCAAATAGAGCAATCAACGCATACAACCAGGATCTTGATAAAGCGATTTTCTTGACAGACGAAACAGCGTTTTTGAGCCAATTGCTTTTTATTCGTGCCGCCGAACCGATATGCTTGATCGAGGTCCCCCGTGCCTTGAATGAAAAATGGTTGATCGGTATGGATGATACCACGGTATTGAATATTGATTTAACCTTGTCAAACCGTGAACCGTTCGGTTTCTTCCGTGCCTTCTTTTCTGGTTTTTCGGGTGGTCCGTTGCTGCCATTTTGCAATGAGCCGTTGGGTGGTATCTCTTCGGTTTGAACCCGCTTTTGGGTTAAGGCCCCATACAAGGCAATGGCTTCATCGACATTACCGCCTATCAATCTAGAATAAGACGCAATATATCCTTTGACATATGGGCCTTGTGGCAGTTTTTCAAACTCATCCTTTTCTATGTATTCCAGATACAGCTCTGAAATTTTAGTCAAGCGGGACAGTTCGCGCAGACTGATATTTTTGGCTTCCCTCTCTTTTTTTAGGTAACTGCCAACAGTTTCCATCTTGCCGTCCAGACTGGTAAGGGCCGTCAACTTAACCCATGCCCATCATGGCTATACATGGGAAAAGATGAAAGGCGTTCTACACCGTGTTCAATGGTAAAGGTATCGAAATATTTGAATCTGTTCAAGAGCAATACATTTGAAATCGTTTAGACCTGATCTGCCAACGCGTTTTGTAAGGGTGATCTCCAGCGATAATACCGATTCGGCCTTGCCTTTCAGGAAATGGTGATTTTACAAAAATCGAACATACAGCGGCTGCTTATCTCCCGGGCCACGGCTTCGGGAACGGAATCTTGCCACGGACCGGGACCTTTTTGGACCTGCTCGAGGATCGCCTCCGGCCAGATATGCATATGGGCGCGATCGTAATTGTGAATCGGAAGGATTTTTTTGTTGGCCCGCAGGTGGGCATAGAAGTGTTTCAGATGCTCGGGGACGGGAAAATTGTCGGTGGTCACCAAGTTGTCAGGGTTGCCGTCCCGGTACATGGGGTATACAAATATCAGCGTGTCGCGGTCGAACAGGGCGCCAAACGCGCCGATGATGCCACCCTTCAATCCGTCGTAGTAGGCGTCGTTAAACAAGGTCTCCAGGTTGGGGATCCCCATGACGAAGGCCACCTTGCCGCGGGTATAGCGACCCAGATAGTCGGACAGGCGGAAATAACGCAGATAGTTGGATACGATGACCGGGTAATTCAGGATGTTCAGGCAGTCGACCCGATCGAGAATGTCTTTCATGTCATAACTGTTTTGTTTGCGCATCTCGGCGACCGAGATTTCCGGGACGATGATCGGGGGAGGGAATCCGGCCTCGCACATGCGGGAGAATAATTCCATGCCGCTGGTCATCATGTCCACGTTCACATGGGTCACCGGTCTGAACATGGCGCGCATGACCATCACATCCCGGTTGTAGAACAATTCCGAGGGATGCACCAGGGTCTTTCGGTCGGCGCCGAAGACAACCGCATCGGTCAATTCCGTCTGGAGCAGTTTTAGGGCCATGTAACGATTGTCGATATCGGCGAAATAGCTGCCGCTAAACCGGATCAGGTCGACCTCCAGCCGCCCCCAATCCAGGTTGTCACCCAGGGATTGGATCAGGCGTTCCGGGCGGGAATGAAAATGGAAGGCGCCATAGATCAAGTTGACCCCCAAGATGCCGACGGCCTCCTGCTGCTGGTCATTGCTTTCATCCAGCATGCGAATGTGAATCAGAATGTCGCACGGCTCGGCATCGGGCGTCACCTGAAATTTAATCCCCAACCAGCCATGGCATTCACCCTGCTGGCTGTAGCTTCGAGCGGTCACTGTATCGGCAAAGGCAAAATAGGTCGAGGTTTTGGGGCGCTTGCCGCCGACCCGGTGCAACACCAGGTTGAATTCCTTGTCGAGCATTTTTTTTACCCGGCTTTCGGTTACATACCGCTTGTCCTTCTCCTCGCCGTAAATCGCGTCGCTGAACGACATATCATAGGCTGATATGGTCTTGGCGATGGTGCCGGCCGCACCGCCGGCCCGAAAAAAACAGCGCGAAACCTCCTGGCCGGCGCCGATTTCAGCGATGGTGCCGTACTTGTCGTGGTCCATGTTAAAAGCAAAGGCCTTTTGCATCGTGGTGAGAGTCTCTTCGGCCATGACCATCCTCCGTGAGGGTTGCGTACCACAATTGGCGAACCCATCTTGACGCTGAGGGTGAAGCCGGAGGTTCAGATATCCCTCCTCAGCCACCCTATCTTCATGATTAAACTAAAGACACACCCAAGACCGTTTAACAACTGGATATCACAAATCAAAAAAATGGCCCAGAATATTTAGCGATCAATTAGGGAGGGGGGCGGAAGGTCTGGCTCACTTGAAGACTTGGGATGACGGGCAGGCAAGGCAACGATACGGTTTTTATAAGAGCCCTAAACGCACAACAATAGAAGGCCGGCCAGGTTGTGTGTCAACAGCCGGTGGGGGCCAGCCTTTTTGATTTAACTGTCGGGATGCCAGTTCCTTTGGGTTGAAACATTGGGTTCAAACCCCGTCTTACCAATGGTTTTCAACCCAAAGATGTCTGCTCATGAAGCACTACGCCTATCTGCCTGCTTGGACTTATGCGGTGAAAGGAAGGCAAAGGCACCCTTGCTTGTCGACCGCCCCTTGCCCCTGGGCTTGGGTGCTCTCCGTTCGATCACGGGACGCGGTCGGTTGGACCGGGTGTTGACCTTTTTCCCGTGCGACATCGATGGCGCATCATAATTGAAATCCGAAAGCGTGCGCTGCTCCACAGGGCTGCCGATAGCCCCATTGATCGCCCTGACCATCTGGGTGTCTTCCGCAGTGATCAGGGTGAAGGCATCGCCGGTGCATTCGGCCCGCCCAGTGCGGCCGATCCGATGAATATAGGCCTCGGGGGTGGAGGGAATGTCGAAATTGATCACATGGGAAACATTGGAGACATCGATGCCGCGGGCCGCGATATCCGTGGCCACCAGGATTTGATAGGCTCCGGAGCGGAAGCCGTTCAGCGCTGCCTGGCGCCGCCCCTGGGACAGGTTGCCCTGCAGTGAAGTCGATCGATAGCCGGCCTTAGAGAGCTTTTCCCCCAGGCTCTTGGCTCTGTGCTTGGTGCGTGTGAACACCAGGACCGGCCCGGTCGGGGTGTCGCCCAGCAGTTTTATCAATAGGGCCGTCTTCAAATGTTGGGAGACCGGGAAGAGGGCATGGCTGACGGTCTCCGCGGGTGCGGTGGTGCCGATCTGAACCGTAATCGGATCTTGCAGGACCTCATTGGCCAGGCGTCGTATTTCTTTGGGCATGGTGGCCGAAAAGAGCAGGGTCTGGCGTTTTTTTGCGGGAACGTGAGTCAGAATGCGACGAATGTCCGGGAAAAAACCCATGTCGAACATCATATCGGCTTCGTCGATGACCAGCACGTCCAACCGGGAAAGATCAACGGTCCGCCGGCCGATATGATCCAGCAGCCTGCCGGGGCAGGCGACCACGATGTCCGCACGTTTAAGATCCTGGATCTGGGGATTGATTCCTACGCCGCCATACACCACGGTGCTGCGCAGGCGTGTCTGGCGGCCCAGGCGCTTGAATTCGCCATGAATCTGTTCGGCCAGTTCACGGGTGGGAGCGATGACCAGGGCACCGACCCGATTGCGTGGGCCATCGATCAGGCGGTTGAGAATGGGCAATACAAACGCGGCCGTTTTACCCGTACCGGTCTGGGCCAGCCCCACTACATCGCGTCCCTTCATGACCGCGGGAATGCCTTTGGCCTGAATGGGGGTCGGGGTGGAATAACCCGCTTGGGCCGCACCTTCGGCAACAGCGGGGTGAAATGAAAAAGTATTAAAATTCAAAAGATTATGTTCCTTTTTGGAGTTTGCGGCCATCCATTGCCGCTTGAGTCTTTACGGCGGCACCGTTCCCTTGCGCCTGCAGGGGAATGCGTCCGCACGCAATGAATAGAAAATCCGCGGACAATTCCGGGGGTTACAATTTTAGGGCTGTAATCTGGGATTTTCGCGGTGGGAAACGTAAGGGGCAGCCACCCTGTATCAAGTGGTCTGCCCCGGTTTTGCTCAGATACCGATTCAGTCGACCGTGACGTTGACCGCGGAAGGTCCTTTTGGACCTTGCTCCATGTCAAAACTCACCCGGTCACCTTCGCTCAGGCTTTTGAAACCGGTTGCGTTGATGCCTGAATGATGCACAAACACATCCGGGCCGTCTTCCTGCTCGATGAAGCCGAAGCCTTTTTGGTCGTTAAACCACTTTACAATGCCATTGGCCATGATAACATCCTCCTTTCGTAAAATTATTCAAAATCTTAAATCTGGAGGATGCTTCATTGGCGTACTGAATTTTCCTGCAGAAGAAATCGTCTCGCCAGACAGGGGCGAGATCTCATTGAATTTGAGTAATCATATACCTATTTGGGTTGAAAGCAAGTTAATTGTTGAAATATTTAAAAAATACGCCCCGCGCCGCCTCGACCCGCGTTGAGGCGTCAGGTCGCCAAACCCACCCAAACAGCCGTCAGGTTTTGATGAAACCGATGGACAAAAAGAAAATGAATGCTATGATCCAGTCCAAACCATCAATCGGATCGTTCACATGACCTGGTTACCCATGCATTGGTTCTTATGGCCTGCCTGGTTGACCCGGATCGACACACCTGCGCTATGAAAACCATCGTTCGCGTCACCGCTGCCATCATTGTCCGTGATGGCCGCATCCTGATCGCCCAGCGTCATGCGAGTGACCGGCTGGCCGGACGGTGGGAATTTCCCGGTGGCAAGGTTGAAGCCGGGGAGACCCCTGAACAATGCCTGAAACGCGAACTGTGGGAGGAGCTGGAGATGGATGCGGTCATCGGTGATCATATTGGGTCCAGCATTTATCATTACGATCACATTTCTATCGAGTTGATGGCCTACCAGGCATTCTCGGACGCCGCCTCCTTCCGGTTGGTTTCCCACCAAGCCTGCCAATGGGTCAGGCCGGATCAATTAGCCGCTTTTGCCTTTACGCCGGCGGATCTGCCCTTTGTGCAACGGTTGGCCAACGGTCAAATCGACCTTGGCTGACCGGTTCTGCATCATCGCAGGGGTTGTGGCCCGGAAGCAAGGCGGTTATAGAAAAATTGAATCGAAAACGATCGATTGACGCCATCACGGTTTTGGGTCTTAAAGAGGGTTGACCCGTATTCTAATTTCGAATTCGCATCATCATACCGCCTATGCGTTCAACGACGATGGCCTATCATGTGGGATGGTTGATCGATGGGACCGGCAAGCCGGCTGTCGAAAACCGGGTTGTCGCCGTAAACGACGGTCGCATCCAGGAAATCCTCGATCCCGAGAACCCGCAACTCGAAGGGATGGCAGTCATTGATTGGTCGGACTGCACCGTGTTCCCCGCACTGATCGACAGCCACGTTCACCTGGTCATGTCCGGCACAGTAGAACCGACCTTCCGCCGAAAACAACTGAACAGCGGGTACACGGATCGCCGAGAAATTATTGCGAAACATCTTCGCCAGCACCTGGACAGCGGGGTGCTGGCCGTGCGCGACGGCGGTGACCACAATGGTGACACCCTGCGCTACAAATGGGACCCGGCCAATCATCCCCCATCGATGGTGACCATCGCTTCGGCGGGACGCGCCCGACACGCATTGGGCCGATACGGAAAACTCATTGCCATTCCCGTTGGTGAGGGAGAGGTCCTGGCCAATAGCGCCTTCGGGGCAGATTCAAAGCGGGACCACTTGAAGCTGGTCAACTCCGGTCTCAACAGCCTGACCCAATACGGCGTGGAAACGCCGCCCCAGTTTAATGAAAATGAACTGGCCACAGCGGTTGCGGCAGCCCGACGACGCGGCCAGCCTACCATGGTCCACGCCAATGGCCGCCTGCCGGTGAAACAGGCCGTCGATGCCGGCTGCGCCAGCATCGAGCATGGTTTTTTCATGGGCAGGGACAACCTATGCCGCATGGCCGACAAGGGCGTGGTCTGGGTTCCCACGGCCGTGACCATGAAGGCCTACGGCGACTTCTTGAAGACCCAGGGCCACCGCAGCGACACCTCATTTGCGGAGGTGTCCTTGAAAAACCTCGAACACCAGCTGGAGCAAATCGCCATGGCCCGACAACTGGGGGTGACCCTGGCCGTGGGAACCGACGCCGGCAGCCCGGGGGTTCATCACGGTCAATCGCTGAAAGCGGAACTTCAGCTTTTTGTCGCTGCCGGATTCAGCGTGGAGGGTGCCATCCGAAGTGCCAGCCGCAACGGGGCTTTGCTCATGGGGTTGACCGAAAGAGGCAAAATCGTCGCGGGCATGCGGGCGGATTTTATGGCCGTAAAAGCGTCTCCGGAACATGTGCCGGACGCTCTCCACCAGATTGTTCACCGGGTGATCGAGGGTCGCGTCATGGATTTGGCCACAGCCTTTTAAAATGCAGCTTATCTAAGCTTCCAAATCTTTAATGGACCGGTTCTTGCGGGAGCGCACTTTCTGAAGCAGGCGCTTGAGCGGATCGGTCATCAGGGTCAAGGTGGATTCACGCCGGCGAAAAATCTCCTCCAGTGAAAGGTGGGGGTCTTTTGCCGGGCTTCTCAGGTAGCGGCGCAGGGCAATCAGGCGGTTTTTGATCTCTTTTTCCGCCCGGATTCTAAGAATCTCTTTCTTTCTCAGAATATCCTCTTTGATCGCCTCGTCGGGCCGTTTCCCCTGATACTTATCCAGCTTGTAGCGGATTCGAATGAAAATAAGATCCTGCAGCACCTGCTCATATTCGGGGTCCAGGCAGATCACTTCCGGAACCAGATCGCCGAAATGGGTAACCCCTAAAATGTCCTTGTCCTGGGTCCAGTAATTGACCAGAAACTCCTTTTCCAGGTCCAGGTAGTTTTTCAGCGGCATGTACATCCGCCTCAGGTACATGAGCACCTTTTCCGTTTTTTTTCGCTGCCCACCGATGATGACCGAACCGCCGACCTCTCCGCGTTTGACCCCTTTGGTCCAGGGCGCACCGGTGATGCCAAAATCATTGTACACAGGGATGTGCATCAGTGCTGACAGCGTATTGATGGCCAGCGCGTATCCGGCCGACGGCCTACCCACACTGTAGGAAGCGGAGAGCAGTTGGTGATGAATGGTGTACTTGTCCAGAAACTCTCCCAGCAGAC
>NZ_JBFELV010000013.1:0-28326 GCF_041551955.1 Desulfosarcina sp. | reverse complement strand
GCACCGATTTATGTTTATCGAAGACTACGACATGTACATCGCCCGGTCACTGGTCCAGGGGGCTGACGTGTGGCTCAACACCCCCCGCCGCCCCATGGAGGCCTGCGGCACCTCGGGCATGAAAGCGGCCCTGAACGGGGTGCTCAACGTGAGCATTCTGGACGGGTGGTGGTGCGAGGGCTACAGCCCCGAGCGGGGCTGGCGAATCGGCAATGGTGAGGAGTACCAGGACCACAACTATCAGGATGCGGTGGAGAGCCAGGCCGTATACAACCTTATCGAAAACGAAGTGGCGCCGCTCTACTATGAACGCACTGTCGGAGGCACCCCCAAGGCGTGGCTCAAGATGATGAAGGCTTCCATGAAGATGGCCATGTCTCAGTTCTGCAGCCTGCGAATGGTGTCGGAATACGAAGAGCGGTTCTACCTGCCCGCCAGCCGGCGGTTCGAGGAACTGGTTTCCGATGGCGGCGCGGAAGCCCACCGGCTCAGCGATCAGCATCGGCGCTATCTGGACAAATGGGGGCAGATACATGTGTCCCCGCCGGTTCGCAGCGCCCAGGGCCCCTTCCGGGTCAACCAGTCCTTCGAGGTGACCACGCTGGTTCAGACGGGTGAACTGCACCCGGATGAGGTGAACGTGGAACTCTATTACGGCAAGATGCGCCACCTGGACCGTATCGATGCACCGCGGGTAAAGATGATGACCGTCAAGGAGGAACGCTCGGAAGGCACGTACCTTTATTGTTGCAACCTGCCGTGCACCGATTCCGGCCGCTACGGGTTTACCGTCCGGGTGACCCCCAATGCCGATGCATGGATCCGGTTCCGGCCGGAGCTGTTGACGTGGGCGTAGCGGGTTCAGAGGTTCGGCGTTCAAGGTTGATGGTTCCGTAAAAAGTCACAAGTGGTGTCACTCCCACGAAGGCGGGAGTCCATAACTGTCTGAAACTTATAGATCCCCGCCTTCGCGGGGATGACAAAAAAGAGGACATCTCGACTTTTTACGGGTTCATCAAGGTTCAGCGTTCATAGGTTCACGGTTAACGGTTCACCGTTTACGGTATACGGATTTTCTTCCGGTTGCGTTAACGACCAGCAGTCTTTCTATCATGCTCTAAAAATAAGGACCCCAGAACATGATAGCTGATAAGCTGATAAGCTGATAAGCTAATGAGCCGATATGCTGAAAGCTCAAAGCCAGTAATCGGAACCCAGAACCTCGGAACCCAGAACCCAGAACGCCGAACCCAGAACCCAGAACGCCGAACCCAGAACGCCTACCCTATAGGAGATACCGATGCCGTCGGCCAAACGGAACCCTCGGGTGCTGATCGTTACCCCGGAAGTGACCTACCTGCCCCAGCGGATGGGTAATTTTTCGCGATACCTCACGGCCAAGGCCGGCGGCCTGGCTGATGTATCGGCCGCGCTGGTCAGTGCGCTGTTCAACGAAGGCGCCGACGTTCATGTGGCCCTGCCGGACTACCGGTCCATTTTCCACGACCGGCTGGCGCCGTTTCTTGAACGAGAGCAGTGGGCCATCCGCAACGTGATGCCCGACGACCGGGTGCACCTGGCCGAGGACCGGGCCTTTTTCTACCTCAACCGGGTCTACTCGGCATACGGCGGTGAAAATACCAAACTTTCCCTGGCTTTCCAGCGCGAGGTGATCAACAACATCATTCCACGAGTGCGGCCCGACCTGATCCACTGCAACGACTGGATGACCGGGCTGCTTCCGGCCATGGCCCGGCAGATGGGCATTCCCTGCCTGTTTACCATCCACAACATCCACACGGTGAAAGCCACCCTGGCCCATATCGAGGATCGCGGCATCGATGCGGCCTACTTCTGGCAACATCTCTTTTACGAGAACTTTTCGACCGGCTACGAAGAATCCTGGGAACACAATCCGGTGGATTTTCTGGCCAGCGGGGTGTTTGCCGCCCACTTCGTCAACACCGTCAGCCCCCGGTTCCTTCAAGAGATCGTCGAGGGTCGCCACGACTTCGTGGAATGGCCGCTACGGCAGCAGTTGACCAACAAGTTCTATGCCGATTGTGCGACGGGAATCCTCAACGCACCGGATCCGTCCTTCAACCCGGAAACGGACAAGGAAATTCAGCGTACGTACAAGGCCGCGGATCACCCAACCGGCAAACGGGAGAACAAACGCCACCTGCAGAAGACGTTGGGACTGATCCAGGACGACAACGCACCGTTGTTTTTCTGGCCGTCGCGACTGGATCCGATCCAAAAGGGCTGCAAGCTGTTGAGCGAAGCCTTTTACGGCATCATCTCAAACCATTGGGACATGAACCTGCAGGTGGTTTTCGTGGCCAACGGCGAATACCAGCAGACTTTCCGTGATATTGTCAACCACCACGGGTTCCACAATCGCGTGGCGGTTTGTGATTTTAACGAGAGCCTGGAGCATCTGGCCTACGCGGCAGCCGATTTTATGCTGATGCCCTCGCTGTTCGAACCCTGCGGCCTGCCCCAGATGATCGCCCCCATCTACGGGGCGCTGCCGGTGGCACACGATACCGGCGGCATCCACGACACCATCACCCATCTCGATGTGGATCAGGGCATCGGCAACGGTTTTTTGTTCGAAAACTACGATGCCGGCGGGCTTTACTGGGCCGTGACCCAGGCCATCGATTTTTTCAAGCTGCCCAAAACGAAGAAACGCGTGCAGGTTGAACGCATCATGCAGCAGAGCGCTGCATCCTTCAATCATGCCAACACGGCGCGGCAGTATATCGATCTGTATGAGAAGATGCTGGAAAGACCTTTGATTAATGAAATGCCAAATGACAAAACTAAAATTCCAGATGAAGGATGAAAACTCGATTTTTATCTAAACTCGACAGTGTTCTGTCACCCTACAGTCTAAACACCTAAAAAGCTGAACAAATGGTTGCCATCAACACGCTCGTAGACCGCATGATCGATGCTGATCCCTACCTAAAAGCCCATCGCCAGGCCCTTTTCCGGCGGTTGGATCACATACAGGACATGCGCCGGAAAATCACCGAAGGCCGCATGGACCTTCTGGATCTGGCGTCGGGGCATGAGTACTTCGGTCTTCATCAGACCGCGGATGGGTGGACCTTCAGGGAATGGGCGCCCAACGCCACCGCGATCTATCTGGTGGGGGATTTTTCCGGCTGGAAAGAAGACTCGGATTTGGCCCTGTCCCGGCTGACCGAGGACGGCCAGTGGGAGATTCGCCTGCCGGGCGACATGCTGCGCCACGGAGATCTTTTTCGCCTGCGGGTGCACTGGCGCGGGGGGCAGGGAGACCGCATTCCGGCCTATGCCCGCCGGGTGGTGCAGGACCCGGGCACTTTCATCTTCAATGCCCAGGTATGGGCGCCGGATTCACCCTACCAGTGGCGGCTTCCGGACTTCACGCGGCCGGACCGGCCGCCGCTGGTCTACGAGAGTCACGTCGGCATGGCCCAGGATGGGGAAAAGATCGGTACGTGGCGTGAATTTACCGCGAATGTCCTGCCGCGGATCGTGGATGCGGGCTACAACACCATTCAACTGATGGCCGTCCAGGAGCATCCCTACTACGGCTCCTTCGGCTACCACGTGTCCAGCTTCTTCGCCCCGTCTTCCCGGTTCGGTCCGCCGGAGGATCTCATGGACCTGATCGATTCGGCCCACGAACAAGGGCTTGCCGTGATCATGGACCTGGTCCATTCCCACGCGGTGTCCAATACCGTGGAGGGACTGGGGCTGTTCGACGGCACGGAATACCAGTACTTCCACCAGGGCCTGCGGGGGTACCACCACGCCTGGGACAGCCGCTGTTTCGATTACGGCAAACCCCAAGTGGTTCACTTCCTGTTGTCCAACTGTCGCTACTGGCTGGACGCCTTTCACGTGGACGGATTCCGCCTCGACGGCATCACCAGCATGCTTTACACCCACCACGGCCTGGAAAAGGCGTTTTCCGGGTACGACGATTATTTTAACGACACGGTGGATGAGGACGCATTGGCCTACCTGGCCCTGGCCAACGAGGTGATTCACCGTATCCGGCCCGATGCCATGACCGTGGCCGAAGACATCAGCGGCATGCCGGGGCTGGCGCTGCCCGTTGCCGACGGGGGGGTCGGATTTGACTACCGGTTTTCCATGGGGGTTCCGGATTACTGGATCCGGTTGGTCAAGGATACGCCCGATGAAGGCTGGCCCATGGGGAAGCTTTGGTACGAATTGACCAATCGACGGCGGGAGGAGAAAACCATCAGCTATACCGAATCCCACGACCAGGC
This sequence comes from Desulfosarcina sp., assembly GCF_041551955.1. Lineage (GTDB taxonomy): Bacteria > Desulfobacterota > Desulfobacteria > Desulfobacterales > Desulfosarcinaceae > Desulfosarcina. Next base: position 24,031 of record NZ_JBFELV010000013.1, on the reverse strand, counting down.
CCTGGTGGGGGACAAGACCCTGATGTTCCGCATGGCCGACGCCGCCATGTACGCCCACATGTCCGTGGACGATCCGGACCTGGTTGTGGACCGGGCCATGGCCCTGCACAAGATGATCCGTCTGGTCACCCTGGCCACGGCGGGCAGCGGCTATTTGAATTTCATGGGCAACGAATTCGGCCATCCCGACTGGATCGATTTCCCCCGGCCTGGAAACAACTGGAGTTATCAATACGCTCGGCGGCAGTGGCATCTGGCGGATGACCCCAACCTCAAATACCAGTTTCTGTCCCGGTTCGACCGCCGGATGATCGCCCTGTTCAACCGATACGAGCTGCTTTCGGGCGGAGACCCCGAACTGCTGTGGGATCATGACGGCGACAAGGTCATCGCTTTTTCACGGGGCGGATGGGTGTTTGCCTTTAACTTTCATTCGTCTCAATCGTTCTTTGGCTATGGCATTCCTGCGCCGGGCGGGTCCTATCGGATGGCGCTGGATTCGGATGGCAGGGAGTTTGGCGGCCACGGCCGGCTGACGCCTGACCAGGTTCACCACACCCTGGAGGAAAAAGGCAATCCATGGGGCTCCCGGCTATCCCTTTACCTGCCTTCCCGAACGGGAATTGTCCTGCAACCGCTGCCTGAAAAGAGAGGAGAATCATAACCCGAGGCTATCGATCCGGCCTGGGTTGGACGGTGTGCCTGGCACGTTTTTCACTCTGCGGAGATTTACGGTTCCCCCTGACCGGCAGCCGATAGATCGGTGGTCTGTCCGCTCCGCCGGTGACAGGAGGTTGGTTTGGATGTTTGGTTTCAACCGCCGATCAATCGTTTGTTGGCAGGGGTGCTGCTCGGCATCGCCGGTCTGTTTTTCAGCCTGTGCATCCGGCGGTTTGTATTTGCCTGCCGCCTGACGGGTGACCTGTCCAGCGCTCAGTGGTTCGTGCGCGCCATCCGCTGCCTGATCATCGCCCTTACCGCCGCGGCCTGGTCTGCCGGTTTTTTCTGGAACCAATCCTGGATGCTGATTATCGGACTGATCATCCTTTGCCAGGAACTCTACGAGGGTGCCATCTTAGGGGCCGCATTGCGTAGTGGGCGGAAAATTGAAAAGGGCGAAACCCCTTTATAGTCCCCATCTGCTCAAACGAAAGGAAACAGCGCTCAGGATGGATCGGATATCCAGGTGTCCAGTTTCAATTGTGTGCCGCTGATCCCCATGGAAATGAGAACTGAATTTCCGCTTAATGAATACAATACCTTTAAGGTCGAGGCTGCTGCCGCTCGGTATGTTCGGTTCGATTCGGACGACGAAATCGTCGATTTTCTCGGTCGGAATGCACTTGCCGGCCATCGTCACCTGGTCCTCGGTGCGGGCAGCAACCTGTTGTTCGTGGATGATTTTGACGGGATTGTGCTGCATCCGCTGTTAAAGGGGATCCATGTGGTTGAAGAAGACCGGCGTCACATTTGGGTTCGGGCCATGGCCGGTGAAAACTGGGATGACCTGGTGGCCTTTGCCGTGACCAACGGCTGGGGCGGCATCGAGAATCTGTCTCTCATCCCGGGGAGCGTCGGCGCCAGTGCAGTGCAGAATATCGGCGCATATGGCACCGAGGTAAAGGATGTCATCGATCGCGTCGAGGCCATTTCGATCGCAAGCCATAAAAAAGTGACCTTACTGCCGGAGGCCTGTGGCTTCGGCTATCGCGCCAGTCACTTCAAAGATCGCTGGGCCGGCGCCTTCATCATCACGGCGGTGGTCTTCAAACTCAATCGAAAGCCTGACTTCTTTCTCGATTATCCGGGCGTTAAAGCGGCCGTGGAAGACCTGGGATCGATCGATCTGCAGACCATCCGCCGAGCCATCATCTCCATTCGGCAGGATAAACTGCCTGACCCCGCCCGCATCGGCAATGCGGGCAGTTTTTTCAAAAACCCGGTGATAGACGGCAAGACCCTTGACCGCTTGTGCCAGCGGTTTCCCGATCTGCCCCATTACCCCCTGGGTGGCGACCAATTCAAGCTGGCCGCCGGCTGGATGATCGAGCGCTGCGGCTGGAAGGGCAAGTGTGTGGGAAGGGCCGCTGTTCATGACCAACAGGCCCTGGTTCTGGTGAACCTGGGCGGTGCCACCGGACGCGAGATCCTGGAACTTTCCGAACGGGTCAGCCGGGTCGTCCTCGAACGGTTCGGAATCGAACTGGAGAGAGAGGTCCTGGTTGTCTCATTATGATATGATTTTAGTCTTTTTATCCCAGGAAGGGGTGGAGTGATCGGATGATCCCGATGGAAACGCTGACCGCTTTCTTCATGGCCTCCGTGCTGCTTGGGCTGGCGCCCGGTCCAGACAACATCTTCGTATTGACGCAGTCTGCCCTGCGAGGGAAAATCGCCGGTCTCCTGGTGACACTGGGCCTGTGCACGGGTCTTGTCGTTCACACCACGGCGGTGGCTTTCGGCGTGGCAGCGGTTTTTCAGGCATCCGCCCTGGCGTTCACCGTGCTCAAGCTGGTCGGTGCCGTTTATCTGCTTTACCTGGCATGGCATGCCTTCCGTGCATCCGCGGAGCGGATATCGACCGGCCGGGAAACTCTGCCGAGTTACCCAAAGCTATACCGGCGGGGAATCATCATGAATGTCACCAACCCCAAGGTGTCGATCTTTTTTCTGGCCTTTCTACCGCAATTCGCCGACCCGAACCGCGGGTCGCTGAGCCTGCAGATGCTGCTGTTGGGCGGCGTGTTCATCGTTTCCACCATTTTGGTGTTCGGCAGTATCGCTCTGCTGGCCGGGTCCATCGGCGCTTGGCTCAACCGTTCGCCCAAGACCCAGGTGATCATGAACCGCATGGCCGGTGTCGTTTTCGTGGGGCTGGCCTTGAAGCTTGCCACGGTGAGACAGTGACACTGAGAAATGGTGGAATTCAGATCATACGGTGAGTTTTGGTGACCGCAGGAGATAGGCCAAGACGATGCCGACCATAAAGCCGGTGGCCAGGTTTGACGCCAGGGTGATGCCCAGGATGATCACCACCACGAACATTTCCTTGCGCTCCTTGATGTCCAAGACCGTCAGGGCCAGTTGGCTGCCGGCAAACAGGAGCAGCACGCCGAGGATGGCCATGGGTATCAGGTTGAACAGGTCCAGGATGCGGTTGCCCAGCAGCAGGGTGAGCAGGATGAAGATGGCCCCGATGATCAGGTTGGAGCCGGCAGTTCGGGCGCCGAAGCGATAATGGGCGGCCAGGCCGCCGGCGCCGTGGCACAGGGGCATGCCGCCGAGCAGTGCGCTGAGGAAATTTCCCAAGGCCATGCTCAGGCACAGTGCTTTGCCCGTCACCCGCCGGGCGGCGGTGCCGAAATAGTTGATGGACAGGTCCATCTCGGCGATCACCGCATTACCGATGGTCATGGGCATCTGGGGCAACACCAGCGCCAGCATGGCAAAGGTGAAATCCGGGCCTTCGGGAAAGCCCAGGGGCAGGATGCGTGGCAGATATAGTCCCGGACGGATGTCTCCCAGCCCCTGACGGGTCCCCATCAACAAGCCGATGAGAATTCCCATGCCCACAATCATGAGCCCGGCCGGCGTCCGTTTGTTGTCCAGCAGCAGCAGGGTGAGGACCGCGCCGATGATTCCGATGACGATACCGACGGGGATCGGGCCTATCTGCTGGGCAGCCAAGTAGGGTTCCGCCATCTGGTGCAGCACCTGAAGCTTGGCCTTGCCGATCATGAACTTGATCCCTTCGGCCATGAGCAGGGTCCCCGTGGACAGCTGCACCCCCCGGATGACCGCCTTGGGCGTGTATTTGCCGATGAGGGCGATGGCCCCGGTGGCGCCGATGATCAGCAGGCAGGCGCCCATGAGAATCCCCGAGGCCATGATCTGATGGGGGCTCATGGCCGTGGCGATGGCATAGGCCCCGATGACCTTCATAGGCTCCACCGGTGTGGTGATGCCAAAGTAAAGTCCTGTGAAGATGTAGAAGAGACCCACCGACAAAAACAGTCCTGACGGATCCAGTCCGTTGACCAGGATCATGCCGATGGCCAGAGGCAAAACGGTTCCCAGGTCCCCCAAAGACCCGGCAAGTTCCATCCGATTGAACCTAAGCGGCAGAGGCATTATTTTTTCTCCCTGAAGCGCTGATCCGACTTGAGGGAGGCCGACCGCTCCTGAGACTGTTCCAGCCATCCGGCGCGGGCATCGCTGCGCATGTCAAAGGTGGGGACATAGGGTTTGATGTCCAGCAACGGGGTTCCGTCCAGCATGTCCACATCCAGGACGTGAAGGATGCAGCCGTCGATCCGGTCCAGCCGCACGATGGACAAGCCGATGGGATTGGGGCGTCGCGGGGCGCGCGTGGAGAAAAGGCCACGCTCCACCGTGTCCAGAAAGGGCTTGACCGTCAGGCTGTACCCTTTGGAGAGATGGAAATGGTAAAGCAGGATTAGATGGGAAAACCCGTTCAGATCAGCCAACCCCTCTTCATACTGGGCGTCCAGAACCAGCTGGCCGGGCACATTGGTTGCGCCGGAAGGCTGGATGGGCATGCCGGCGATGTCCGTAAACGGGGTTTGGATGATGCCAATCGCAGTAAACGAAATTCTCATGTCAACCCTCCGGAATGGGTGGTGGCGTAGCGGGAACGATTCCCCGGCTCAAATCGGTGCGCCAGGTGCACGCCGTGAAAAGAACCGTTCCCGCGGCCATGACCAGTGCACCGAGAACAAAGGCATGCCGGAGTTGGAACCAATCCATCATCACTCCGGCCATCAACGAACCGACCAGCATGCCCAGGCTGTGGGCGACGGTGAGCAGCGCCATCACCGACCCCATGGCCTCGTTGCGGCTGCCTTGCAGAACGGCGGCCGCCATCAACGCCGGCATGGCGATGCCTCCGCCGATGCCGAAGACCACGCTGGCCCAGAACATGTCCTTAAACCCATTGGCATGCGTAAAGGTATAGACAGCGCCGGTGACCACCAGGCCGCCCAGGATGATCATGGATTTCCGATTCAATCGGTCCGCCAGCCATCCCATGGGTACCTGCACCACGCCGCTGACCAGGACCCCCAGCATCACCAGGATGCCGATGCCCGATGCCGAGACGGAAAATTCCATGTCGGCAAACACCGGCAGAAAACCCCAGATGATGCCGATGCATGCCGTATAAGCCAGGCGGAAAAAAAAAAGACCGGCGATGGTCCGGTCAACTAATAATTGCGACCATGCCAGCGGCGCCAGTCCCTTTTTAACCACCCGCTCTTCGGCGGTGGGGGGGAGAAAGACCAGGCTCAGTACGAATCCGACAAGGGACAAGGCGCCCATGCAGACGAAGGCCCCGTTGAGGCTGAAGCGATCCTTGATCACACCGCCGATCAGCGGACCGGCGCTCAGGCCGATGAACAGGGACATGTTGAACAGTCCCATGACCCACCCTTCCTTGCCTCTGGGCGTGATGTCCCCCACATAAGCCTGCACCACGGGCATGATCATGGCCGAGGTGATTCCCTGAACAAAACGGATGACGATCAGAGACTCCACACCGGTGAAGAGAATGAAGGCCGCCGATATCACGGCGTAAGAGAAAAGTCCCGCGACGATGAACGGCTTGCGCCCCTTTTTGTCGGACCGGCGGCCGAAGTAGGGCAGGAAAAACGTCCGGGAGAGGGAGAAGGCGCCGAAGATCAGTCCGATGTACAATCCGCTGGCCCCCAAGTCATGGGCGTAGACCGGCAGCAGCGGCACCACGATGCCGACCCCGGTGACGGCCGCAAAAATGGAGAAGAAGAGGGTCCCGAAGATTTTGCGGTCGTTGGCGTTCATGGATGAAGGCGGTCTTTCCTTGTCAATGCCGGTAAAAAATGGGATAAACGTTTGCATTCATATGGGGAATTATTTGTTTCAGCCCCTATCCACTTGATGAACTCCTAACAAGTCGGATTTCCGGCGGTTTCGTAAAAAGGTCGAGATCAAGGCTTGCGAACCCCGAGGAATGAGGCGTACTTACGGTACGCCGCAGTGACGAGGGATGAAGCGTAACACAGATATCGGGCTTTTTACGGAACTGCCCCACTTAACAACGAGGATAACGGCATGGACAAATACCAGACCCTGATAAAAAAAGCAAAAAAAGGATTCGAGACGCTCGACCTTCCCGAAAGCTTTAAGACCGATGCCCTGGATCGGCTGAAGGCCTGGCTGACCGATGAGATGTTTGCCGCCTACGTGCCCCAGATCGACCATCTCATCGGGTCCGGGCAATGGGAATTTTTGCTGGACTCCTTTTACCAGGTGATTCCCTTCGGCACCGGTGGGCGGCGGGGATTGGTGGGCATCGGCCCCAACCGCATCAACCCCTGGACCATCCAAGCATCGGCCCAGGGCCACAGCCAATACCTGATCAAGGCCCACGGCGAGTCCGCCAAACATCGGGGCCTGGTGCTGGCCTATGATGTGCGCCGGTTTACGGACACCGGTCGCTACGCTGCGAATCGGCCCAACCCGGTCGATAATTTGGACTGCCGACAGCTGGCCGAAGCGGCGGCCCAGGTATACGTAGCCAACGGTATCAAGGTCTACCTGTTCGACAGCACCCGCAGCACCCCGGAACTCTCCTTTGCCATCCGCCACCTGAAGGCTGTTTCCGGATGCATGTTTTCGGCCAGCCACAACCTGCCCACGGACAATGGGAAAAAAGTATACGACCAGTACGGCGGCCAGCTTATCCCGCCCCATGACCAAGATCTGGTGGACGAAGTGACCGGCCATGTTTTGGCCATTCAGACCATGGATCTGGACGCAGCGGGCCAAAACGGACTGCTGGTGATTATTGGCCGTGAGGTGGACGATGCCTACCATGACGCTGTGGCCGCGCTTCAACTCAGCGACGCCAGAGGCGTCAAGATTCTTTACAGTCCCTTGCACGGCACCGGGGTGACTTCCGTCTATCCGGTGCTCAAAGGCATGGGCTTCGACATTCACCTGGACCCGGCCACGGCCAACCTTAGCGGTGCCTTTGAACATGTCACCTTCAACATCCCCAACCCGGAGGTGATTCAGTCATTCGACGCGGCCCTGCCCAATGCTGACGCCATCGCTGCGGATGTGATCATGAGCACCGACCCGGATGCCGACCGCATCGGCATCATGGTGCGGCACGGCGGGGCGTGGAAATTTCTCAACGGCAACGAGATCGGCATCGTTTTGTCCGAGTACGCCATTGACCAGTATCGTAAAAAAGGGTGGTTGAAAAAAAATAATGTGATCATCAAGACCGAGGTGACCTCGTCTCTCATCGACACCATCGCCGCCGAAAACGGCATCCAGTGCATCGGCGACCTGCTGGTGGGATTCAAATACATCGGCGAACGCATGAATCGGCTGGAGGCGGATGGCCGCCAAGGGGATTTTATCCTGGGCACCGAGGAGAGCCACGGTTTTCTCATGGGCAACTATGCCCGCGACAAGGATGCCGCCGGCGCCGCTGTTTGGCTGGCCGAGCTGGTCTCGCAACTCAAGGCCGATGGGCGGACGCTGGTGGATTTCCTGAACGGCATCTACGCCAAGTACGGGTACTGCCACAACTATCTCCCTGAAATCCGGCTGTTGGGCGCCAAGGGCATCGGCCGCATCAAAACGATTATGAACCATTTAAGGAAGAATGAGATTCCGGCGGTGGGCGACTTCAAGGTGGCCGAAAAGATCGATCGATGGAAAGGCGACCCTCAGCCCCACCTGTCGAGAACCGACACCTCGTCGCGCAACGTGCTGATCCTGAAACTGGCGGACCTGCCCGAAACACGCAGCATTCGCATCACGGTGCGTCCTTCGTGCACCGAACCTAAATTCAAGATCTACATCGAAGTGCTCGGCCGGCCATTCGACGTGTCGGCCATCGAAACGGCCCAGGCCCAGATCGTGGAGATTCAGGAACGGCTGGAGCGTGCCTTCATGGCTTATTGTTACGGGATCCTGGGGGTGGATTTCCCCGAGCGGGGATTCCTGCTTTTCTGGCAGCTGCCCTTGGACGACAAAATGAAATATTTTGAAATCGAGGAGCAGATTGCCGGGTTGAAGACCGTCCCCGACCTCAACGCACGCCAGGGCCAGCTGGACGATTTGCTGGCCTTCCTGGGCGCCAACCCTGTGCAGAAGGTCGACCGGGCCTTTGCCGCCCGCTACGGCAGCGGAATGATCACCTATCTGGAACTGGATGATAAATAGATCGTGGGTTAGGGGCGATATCATGCCCCGGCTGGGATGCCAGCCCCGGATAAAAGACCCGTTCGATGGCCGGGCGAGCCTCCAGAAAACGGGCGATGGTTGGGGTGCTATCGTTTTGCGGGCCAATACTGCGATGCCGATACTGGGCCACATGACAACTACCACCGGTATTTTGACCCAAGACGCGCATTGAATTTTTTTCCTGGTTGCTTTCCCTGCGGCACGATTTTTTTTGATTGACGGTAAGAAAAAACTTGCACTTTTTGACGGCTTAAATTAAATCCGCCCAGTTTTTTGATGTCACGGTCGCTCTGGCGGCATTTTCCCAACTGCCATGTCTAACCATAGGGGGGCCCGATGGATGAAAAGAGAGGCGACTTCGCATGAGGTGATATGTCCGATAGACCCAACCACCCGCAAGAAAATCTGGCCCGAACATCACGACCGTCCTCTATTTGGTGCGCCGGCAGACCACTTTGTTGAAAGAGACGGGGTCCAATTTGCCGGAACCCATCTCATCATCGATTTCTGGGGAGCCAAAAAACTCGACGACTTGCAGCTCATGGAGCGTGCATTGCGCGAGTGCGTGATAAAATGCGGCGCCACCCTGCTGCACATCCACCTGCATCATTTCACGCCAAACGGCGGCATTTCCGGTGTAACCGTGCTTGCCGAATCCCACATCAGCGTTCACACATGGCCGGAGCGTGAATTCGCCGCCTTTGACGTGTTTATGTGCGGGAATGCCAGGCCCGAAGAGGCCATCTGCGTGTTAAAGCGTGCCTTTTCACCAAAAACGATCACTATTACTGAGAACTTAAGGGGGCTCCGGGGCCAAGCCTAAATCGAACCCTCCGCGGCCTGCCGCGGGGAGGGTTCACCGTGAGGATAAACAACGGGTTGCAGTTGATTTTGCTCAGGGCGTCCGCCGGGGTTGAAGGGCGATAATACGCGTGACGGAAAGCGACCGGATTCCCCGCCCCAGGGACGGCGTGTCAGGGGCATGCGGAAGCTCTGATACCTGCGCGAAGATATTGCGGATCAGCCGGTCGTCGCGATAGATGCCAAAGGTGATTCGTTTCACCTGCTGCGGGGTGAGATGACTGAATGCCGATTTGGTAATCCAGATGGCACCCCCATGGGCGATGGCGGAGAGATGGAAGGCCTGGTCCGCCGCCCCGCCGGGGAGCATGAAGGCCATGCTGGCGGTCGGATCCTCCTCCTGGAGATGGTCCCTTCCACTGCTGATGCCGATGTTCAGACGGATATCGGCAAACCATTCGTCATCCGCTTTCAGTGCTGCTTCGATTTTACGCATCTTGTCTCTGAGCTCAACGGCACAGCAGATGGCATCGTAAGCGGGATCCGTGTCCCCATGCCGGGGAATGATGTATTGCACGTCAGTGCCGCTGCGTTTGGCGCGGTGTCCGCCGTAGGAGGCCAGAACGCGATCGCTCTCGTCCCAGATGCGGGTCATGATCTGAAAATAGGTTTCCGGCAGTAGGGTATCGACGATGCTTCGGGAATCATCCAGCCTGGCCGAAATGACGCTGAAGGGCGTTTTTCCGGAGGCGGCATCGGCATCGGTTGGCGAGGCGGGATAGGGCTCGCCAGCCGAGTCGATGAGATGTCCCTCCCGCCAGCGATCTTGACCCAAAAAGAAGAGTGTTCCTTCCGCCAGGGCCACCCCATAAATTCGCATATCCTTAATCCGGCCATCGTCATTCTCAAGATGAATCGGGCAACTATCGATAGGACCGCCCTTTGCCCCATCGGAGGTGGGTTCGTTCACAGGATATGCTTCTTCCAGGTTCAGTGAAACCGTCGGCGCCAGCCTGCTGAAGGTGTCCGTTGGCGTGGTCTCCTGCAAGAATCGATAGATAAAGGAAAACAGGGGCTGCCAATTGAAAACCAATTCTTTCAGAGAGGCACGCAGCATGATGTCGAAAACCGTTCCAGATGGATCGTCGCTTAATTCATTCCTGATGGCTCTGGACAGCCGATCGCTCTGATCCACGTTGATCCAGCCGATGCGAAAATCGGCGTTGACCAGAAATGCGGAGGCCGCGAAGGTGTCGGCGGGCAGGCGAAAGTCCGCTAATGTGGCTTTCTGGGGTTCTTTTTCCCTTGAAGGCGCATCGTGCTGCAGCTTCGGCAGTGGTTGCTCCTGGGTTAATGGTTCGCCTTCCGCCGCTTCCCGCAATTCAGCAGCAATGGTCTCTACGGAATGGCCTTCGTCTCTGAGTAGCTTCAGCATGGCGACGTGCCCTAGCACGGACCTTGAAAAGTAACTTTTTTTCCGGGCGCCGTCGCGACCGACGGGTGAGACCCGCATCATCGATTTGGGCAACACCCTCAATTGAATGAAACGGATCAGGTCCCTCTTGGAGATACCGGTTTGCTCGATCACCTCTTCTCCGGACAACCAGGCTGCGCCAGCTGGATCCAGCGTCTCTTTATCGGAATACAGTGGTTTAGCGTTCTGGGCCATGTATACGTCTGTCCGGGCTGACACCTTGTTCTCCATTTCATTCCCATACCAAGTGGAAGCACCCGTCCTTCGATATACAATATTCGTGCCGGTCTCTTAACATTGACGGTTTTTGCAAGATCAGTGGCTCTTTTTTCAGTCGCCAAGGCGTATCGACCCCTTTCGTCGATGCCTGCCGAATCCCTTTTGACGTTAATATTGTTGCCTATCGTCGAAAATCTGGCGCAATGATTCGGCTGAGGATTTTTCCCGCATGGGGTGCTTGACATGCATCTACCAGGGATCGAATACGGCAGGGGGGGGGCAAACTATTTCCTTTTACTCCTATCTGTTCCCCAGGATTGAGAAATTATTTTCCCAACGTTGGCCTGGGCGTGCACGTGGTTCACTCGTGGGCAGGGGGTGGGCCATTGCGGTAAACGGGAACCAGCGGGATTTTAATCTTTGCGATGGTCTGGCGCCGTTCAAATTCGATCAGATAGTCCTGGCTGGCGGGGTCGGCGATCGGAATCAGCAACAGGGGGCATAGAAATCGGCAGCGCCGTTTGAAAAAGCGTTTTCGCTGGATTTCGTCCCGTTGAACGATGCCCATGATGCTGAACTCACCGTCCGCTGTTGCCATGATGCGCAACAGGCGATGATCCAGGCGAATGGCCCTGATGAACCGGTCCATGACGTTAAATGAGAATTTGAAGACCAGCCGGCTGATCCGCTCTCGGAATCCGCTAAGAAAAAACCGTTCCATGCGCAGATTGTTAAAAAGGACGACCAGGGACAACGTGGTGGTCACATCTCCCTCAGCATGGACTTGCCGATTGAAGGGAAGGTAGTGCAGGGACTGGGTGGCTTCAGGCGAGCCGGCGATGATTACTGCTTCATGGAATTGCGCCGTGTCAGGCGGGATGATCCGCTCAATATCCCGAATCAAACGCCCGGCGAGGTTGGATACCTTGATCCGGTCAAGGGTCTTGATATAGGATTTTGGCTTTTTCATGGGCGTTTGGGGAACATTTCCCTATTGGAGCCAATTAGTTTCCGACCAGAAATCAGGTATTCTGGTCGAGACCAAGGGGTGCGAAAAATTTTACCCGAGGCGCCTTGAAAGAAGTGTCCTTTGGGTGCATATAGCTGAGATCCTTAGGATAAAATTTTCGCGCAACGCTGAGATCGCGCAAAGCAACCCATTGTGAATGAGCAACCGTTAGGTCGCTTCGCCTTTACCCGCTTGGGCCTGCACCACCGTGATGGCGATCAAGTCCACCACGCTCTCCACCTCCGAATTGCGCTGCAGCACGTTAAACGGTCGATCGATGCCCATCAGCAGAGGTCCCACCACCTTGGCCCCGCCTAGCCGGTTCATCAGTTTGTAGGCAATGTTGCCCGATGCCAGGTCCGGAAATATCAGGACATTGGCGGCCCGTCCCATGCGGTTGAACGCAAAATCACTGTCAAGGATACTTGCTGTGACTGCCGTATCGGCCTGCATCTCACCGTCAATCACCAGGTCGGGTTTTTTCTCTCTCACCCGATCAACGGCTCGAGCGACCCTGCGTGTATCTTCATTGCGCACACTGCCGAAATTCGAGTAGGAGAGCATGGCCACCCGTGGCACCATATCGAAAAACTCAGCCATCTCACCGGCCAGAATGGCGGTTTCCGCCAAATCCGATGCATCCGGGTGGACATTGACCGTCGCATCGGCGAAAAGCAGGGTGCGATTTTTCAGAATTACCAGGTATAGCCCGGAAACACGCGCTACGCCCGGACGTCGGGGAATCACCTGAAGCACCGGCCGGATGGCATTGGGGTAGGACTGGGCGATTCCATGAACTTGCCCGTCCACCAGGCCCTCCCGTACCAGCATGGCCCCAAAAACATAAGGATGGTTCAATTGCGACTGGGTTTCGGCCAGGGACCAGCCTTTGCGACGACGCAGGCGATAGAGCGCATCGGTAAATGCAGCCATATGGGGGTTGCGGCGGAGATTCAGGATCTCGATACCGTCTAAAGCCACGTGAAGCGATTCGGCTTGGGAACGTATGGCTGCCGGATCCCCCAGCAGCAGTGGGCGGGCAATACCCTCCTTGGCCACGTGATGGGCGGCCCGGATGATCACGGGGTGTTCCCCCTCGGGCAGCACGATCCGCCGCGGATTCAGTTGCGCCCGAAAGATGATCTTGCGCATGATTTCCCGTTCGGGTCCCAGACTGGCCTCCAAACGCTGCAGATAGACCGCCTGCTCGGGAAGCGATGTACGGGCGACGCCGCTGTCCACCGCCGCCTGGGCCACGGCCGGCACCACCTTGAGCAGGACGCGGGTATCCAGCGGTTTGGGAACGATGTAGTCGGGGCCGAACCGGATGGGCTTGCCGCCATAGGCGCGGATCACGGCGTCGGGCACATCCTCGCGGGCCAGTTCGGCGAGGGCATGGACGGCGGCGATTTTCATGGCTTCGTTGATTTCAGTGGCCCGCACGTCCAATGCACCACGAAAAATATAGGGGAATCCCAGCACGTTGTTGACCTGGTTGGGAAAATCAGAACGGCCGGTGGCGACGATGGCGTCCGGCCGTGCCGCCTTGGCCTCATGGTAGTCGATTTCCGAATCCGGGTTGGCCAGGGCAAAGACGATGGGATTCGGGTTCATCCGTTGCAGCAATTCCGGGGAGAAGGCGTCTTTGACCGACAACCCCACGAGCATGTCTGCACCCGCTACCGCGTCCGCCAGGGTTCGCGCGTCCGTGTCACAGGCCATTTTCATTTTGTAAGGGTTCATGCCGGCCGTGCGTCCCTGAAATATCACCCCGCCGGAATCCAGCATGACCAGGTTGCCCGGGGCGACCCCCAGTTGGACGTACAGTTTGCCGCAGGCGATCCCTGCCGCCCCAGCCCCGTTGATGACCACCCGCAGGTCTTTTATGTCCCGATCGGTCAGCGTCAGGGCATTCAACATGGCTGCTGCTGAAATGATGGCCGTACCGTGCTGGTCGTCGTGAAACACCGGGATGGACATCTGCGCATTCAGTTGTTCTTCGATGTAAAAACAGTCCGGCGCCTTGATGTCTTCCAAATTAATGCCGCCGAAGGTGGGCTCCATCAACTTGACGGTGTGGATGAAGTCATCCGGATCGGTGGTATTCACTTCGATGTCGAACACATCGATGTTGGCAAACCGTTTGAACAGGACGGCCTTGCCCTCCATGACCGGTTTGCCGGCCAGGGGGCCGATATGGCCTAATCCCAGCACGGCCGTGCCGTTGGTGATCACTGCAATCAGATTCCCCCGGTTGGTATAGTCGTAGGACGTGTCCGGGTTGTCCTTGATCTTCAGGCAGGGCGCCGCCACACCAGGGGTATAAGCCAGGCTGAGGTCGGTTTGGCTGAAAAAAGGCTTGGTGGGGACCACTTCGGTTTTCCCCGGACGGGGTTCGCGGTGATAGCGCAGGGACGCTTCATCGTAGGTCGACATTCATAGCCTCCTTGGCCCGCGGCGCGGTCAGCGAAGCGGCATCATCGGATCGTACTGTGCTTCAAACCGGGTGATATCGGCCTCATATTGCAGGGTCAGGTCAATATTGTCCAGCCCGTTTAGCAACTGCTCCTTGGCCGCGTTGTCAATTTCAAAAGTGAATACGCGTGGTGACGGTGCATGAAAGACGATTCGCTGGGCGGGCAGGTCCGCGGTTGCCGTCAATCCGGTATGTACGGTCAGCATGTGGAATATTTCATCCACATCCGCTTCCGACAATTCGATGGCCAGCATGCCATTTTTGGTGGTGTTATTTTTAAAAATATCGGCAAAAGCGGGCAGCCGTTTTCCGTCCACCACTTTCCAGGGGGCGACGACGACCCGGTACCCGTCCTGGACGAGGGCCCAGACGGCATGCTCACGGCTGGAACCGCAGCCGAAGTTGTTGCGCGTCACCAAAATGGAGCGCCCTTCGAAGCGCGGCTGATTGAGTTCGAAGTCCATATTCAGCTTGCCATCGGGCAGATAACGCCAGTCAAAAAAGGCACTCGGTCCGTAGCCGGTCCGTTTGATCGATTTTAAAAACTGCTTGGGAATGATGGCGTCGGTATCTACATTGGCCCGGTTCAGCGTGGCCACGAGGCCGGTGTGTTGGGTAAAGGGGGTCATGGGATTTCCTTAAAATGATCTGTTTGTCTTTAGAAGTTTTAAACAACGGGTTCAAGGGGTCGAGGATTCCAGGGGTCAAGTGTCTGTTTCCTGAAAACCATAGGGTCGATTTGGAAGTCCAAATTAAACCTAAAAGAATTCCGCCGGCCACATGGTGCTATATAATCCTGGCCCTTTCACTTGAACCCCTGGCTCCTCGAATCCTTCAGCGCTCAGTCACGCCTTGGGTCGTGATCCTTGAGGGAAGAATCATTCGAGTCCGCCTCACTGCCATCGGCGAATGTCGACGAACCTTCCGGCGACCGCTGCGGCTGCCGCCATTTCAGGGCTGACCAGATGGGTGCGTCCGCCTTTGCCCTGACGGCCTTCAAAGTTGCGGTTGGAGGTGGAGGCGCAGCGCTGTTTGGGCTTCAGTTGATCGGGGTTCATGCCCAGGCACATGCTGCATCCGGCATAGCGCCACTGCCCGCCGGCAGCCTTGAATATGCGGTCCAATCCTTCGGCCTCGGCCTGCAGGCGCACCTGTTGGGACCCGGGAACCACCAGCAGTTCCACGTTTTGCGCTTTCTTGCGTCCATCCAAAATGGCGGCCGCCTGCCGTAGATCTTCGATGCGGGAATTGGTGCAACTGCCGATAAAGACAACATCCAGGGGCACGTCGGTGAGCTTTACTCCGGGTGATAGCCCCATGTAGTCCAGGGCGTTATTTACATCCGACGGGCTGTAGCCCCTGGCGTTGTCAGGCGAGGGTACCGGCTGGTCCACATCCACCACCATGCCGGGGTTGGTCCCCCAGGTGACCTGGGGTGCGATACGGCTGGTGTCGATGGTCAGGGTTTGGTCGAACGTCGCATCCGCATCACTGGGCAGGCTGCGCCAGTGGGCCAATGCCTTGTCCAGGGCCTCGCCGGTGGGTGCATAGGGGCGCTCCCGGCCAGTGATATAACCGATAGTGGTGTCATCGGGGGCGATCATACCGGCGCGAGCACCGGCTTCGATGCTCATGTTGCACATGGTCATGCGTCCTTCCATGGAGAGGGCACGGACCGCCTCACCGCCATACTCCAGCACATGCCCTGAGCCGCCGGCGGTACCCATGATGCCGATCATTTTAAGCACCATATCTTTGGACGAGATATGCGGTCCGGGACGGCCGGTAAATTCCACGTAATAGGAGCGGGGTTTTTTCTGCACCAGTGTCTGGGTGATCAGGACGTGCTCCACCTCGGAGGTGCCGATGCCGAAGGCCAGCGCGCCGAAGGCGCCGTGGGTGGACGTGTGGGAATCACCGCATACGATGGTCAGGCCCGGCAGGGTAATCCCCATCTCCGGACCGATGACATGTACGATACCCTGATGATCATCGCCCAACCCGAACAGCGTGACACCGTAGTCTGCGCAATTTTGCTGCAGGGCATCCACTTGGGCTTTGGAAATGGGGTCCTTGATTACCAGGCGGTCCTCGGTGGTGGGCACGTTGTGATCCATGGTCGAAAAGGTCAGGCTCGGCTGCCGAATCTTTCGACCGGCCTGCCGCAAGCCTTCAAATGCCTGGGGGCTGGTCACCTCGTGCACCAGGTGGCGATCGATGTAGAGCAAGCAAGAGCCATCCGGCAGTTCTCGCACCACGTGGGGTGCCCATATTTTTTCGAACAATGTTTTTCCCATGGGATGATCTTTCTGTTGTAAGGGGTGTTTTTTTTACATGCTTTTTGGGGCTCTGATCCCTTCAATCGAGGTCTTCAATCTATTAAAATGGCCCCATGGCCGTTGAAAGTCAAGGCAATGGAACGCCCAATTACTTGCCTTTTTACAAAGACAGGTTATTTTTCCTGGATACGGCGGGCGATCGATCGATGGACGACTGGCCTCTGGGCGGCGTGCATGATTGGCGCGATGGCCGAACCCAAACGAACATTGCATTCATACCCCGCACCTCAACCCGGCACCCGCGGGAACTGCCTGGTCATCACACAGAAGGGAAATGCACCTATGAAAGGCACGGAACTGGTCCTTAAAGCCTTGATCGACAATGGCGTGAAATTTATTTTTGGCTACACCGGCGGTGCCATCATGCCCATCTTCGACGAAATGGAAAAACAAAAATCATTGTCATTCATCATGTCGCGGCATGAGCAGGGGGCTGCCTTCATGGCCCAGGGCATATCGCGCGCCTCCCTGTCCACATCGCATCCACGGACCGGTGTCTGCATGGCGACCTCCGGTCCCGGTGCCATGAACCTGGTCACCGGCATCGCCGATGCCAACATGGACTCGGTGCCGGTGCTGGCCATCACCGGCCAGGTCCCCACCGGGGTCATCGCAACCGATGCGTTCCAGGAGAGCGATGTGGTCGGGGTGATGATGCCGCTGACCAAACAGACCTATATGCCGCTCAGCGTGGATGAGATCGAACCCACGATTCATGAGGCCATGTATGTGGCTTCAAGCGGCCGTGGCGGACCGGTGGTCGTCGACATCCCCAAGGATGTCCAGCTGCAGGAGACAGAGAGTGTCTGTGAATTTGATGCCCGTTCCTGTGAGCCGCAGTTGCCCGGTTTTTTCTACCGACCGTCGGTGGATATGGACAAGTTGAAGCAGGCCGTCGGGTTGATCAACAAGAGTGAGCGGCCTATCATCCTTTGCGGCCATGGCGTCATTTCCAGCAATACCGGCCCGCAACTGCAGGCCTTTGCAGAGCGGGCAAATATTCCGGTGGCCTTTACCCTGCACGGACTCTCGGCGCTGCCGGTGGACCATCGTATGAGCCTGGGCATGGTGGGCATGCACGGAACTGTGGAAGCCAACCGTGCCCTGATGAATGCCGATCTGATCATTTCATTGGGCATGCGGTTCGATGACCGGGTGACCGGCAACCTGAAAGATTTCGCCCGTGAAGCAGCGGTGATCCATGTGGAGATCGATCCTTCCGAGATCGACAAGAATGTGAAGACATCCGTGGCCCTCAATACAGACGTGGCCCAGGCGCTCAATCTTCTGCACCGGGACCCTGCCCTGGTCTCTAAGCCGAGGACCCGGTGGCTATCTCAAATCGATGCCTTTCGCCTGGAAATTGCCGACCAGATTCAAAAAGAGATCGATGCGGGAATCGGCCGTGAGGGGCAATTGTTGGTAAAGACCATTACCAGCCGGTTGTCCCGCCTGACCCAGGGAAAGGACATCATTGTGGGTGACGTGGGGCAGCACCAAATGATTCTGGCCCGTTTTTACAACTTTCAGACCCTCAACAGCTGGTTTACCTCCGGCGGTGCCGGAACCATGGGATGCGCCCTGCCCATGTCCATCGGCGTGAAGCTGGCCAGGCCGGATGAACGGGTTTGGTCGGTGAGCGGCGATGGCGGGTTCCAGATGAACATCCAGGAACTGGGAACGATCATGGAGCATGATATCGATGTCAAGATTGTGCTCATGAATAACGGATACCTGGGAATGGTCCGCCAATGGCAGACCTTGTTTTACGACGGCCGTTATGCCGGTACACCCATGAAAAACCCTGATTACGGCGCCATCGCCGGTGCCTACGGGATCCCCTACTTGAAGGTTTCCAGTCTGGACCAGGTGGACGATGCGATTCAAACGGCGGCCGACCACAAAGGGCCGTTTATGCTGGAGTTTATATGTGACCCCAGCGAGATCATTCTGCCCATGGTACCGGCCGGCGGCGGTTATAAAGAGATGATCGTCTCCATAGATTAAACAACCCTTTCAGCGCATCCTTATATTGGGAGGATCTGATGACAACCACTGCCCTCATGAAGAGGCGGGCCATTCTGGCTTTTATGCTGGACCGGCCGGGCGTGCTCAACAAAATCGCCATGCTGATCCGCCGCAAAATGTACAACGTCGAAACCCTGACGGTATGCAAGACCAACCAGCCCGGCACCAGCCGTATGACCATCACGCTGCGAGAAGACAGTGACGAAAAAATGCGTCAGGTCATCAAGCAGATCGAGAAAAGCACCGAGGTGATTTCCGCCAGAGAGCTGGATGTGGATGAAAGCTTCTGGCGGGAGGTGGCCATCGTCAAATTTGAAGCCGATGAGGATCGGATGGAAGTGTTGAAAAGAACGTACTCATTTGAAATCCTCGATCGCCAGAATCATGAACTGTTCATCGTCCAGGTCACCGGCACATCTCTTTCTATCGATGAATTTTTACAGGATGTCGGAGCTGACAGAATCGTCGAAGTGGCGAGGTCGGGGTTTACGGCGATGGAAAAGTAAAAAAAGATTCAAGGGGTCGAGGGTTCAAGGATCCAAGTGTATCTCCTTGGAGACTTTGGAGTCGGGGGGCCATAAGAGCAGTGGACGCATCGCCATAAAAGGAGCAGTCATGACTGAGAAATTGAACAAATATAGTTCGCGGATCACCGAGCCCAAATCCCAGGGTGCATCCCAGGCGATGCTGTATGGCATCGGGATGAGCGATGCAGATATGAAAAAAGCCCAGGTAGGTATCAGCAGCGTTTGGTACGAAGGCAACACCTGCAATATGCATCTGAATGACCTGGCCGCCAGGGTGAAGGAGGGAGTGGAGGCGGCCGGCCTGGTCGGTCTTCGCTTCAACACCGTCGGGGTCAGCGACGGCATTTCCATGGGTACCGAGGGCATGAGCTACTCCCTGCCGTCCCGGGACCTGATTGCCGACTCCATCGAGACGGTGATGCGCGCCCAGTGGTATGACGCCAACATCTCCCTGCCGGGATGCGACAAGAATATGCCCGGCTGCCTGATCGCCATGGCCCGGGTGAACCGACCTGCGCTGATGGTATACGGGGGCACCATTCGGGCCGGTCTGCTGGATGGCGACAAGCTGGATATCGTCTCGGCCTTTCAAAGCTACGGTGAATATATGGCCGGCACCATCGATGAACAGCGCCGTCAGGCGATTGTCAAGAAGAGCTGCCCGGGTGCCGGGGCCTGCGGCGGCATGTACACCGCCAACACCATGGCGTCCGCCATCGAAGCCATGGGCATGTCGCTGCCCTTCAGCGCCAGCCGGCCGGCCGAGTCCGACCAGAAAAAAGATGAGTGCCGCCGGGCGGGTGAGGCGATCCTGCACCTGCTGAAAGCGGACATCAAACCGCGGGATATCATGACCCGGGAGGCCTTTGAAAATGCGCTGGTCGTCCTGACGGTCCTGGGCGGGTCGACCAATGCGGTGCTGCACCTGATTGCCATGGCGCGGGCCGTGGACATTCCCTTGTCCATCGATGATTTTCAGCGGGTGAGCGACCGGGTGCCGCTGCTGGCGGACATGAAGCCCAGCGGCAAATACGTCCAGGAGGACCTGGACCGTATCGGCGGCATCCCGGCACTGATGAAGGTCCTGCTAGACAAGGGGCTGATCGACGGCCGCTGCCTGACCGTCACCGGCCGGACCGTGGCCGAGAACCTGAAGGATGTGGACGGATTCGAGCCGGGCCAGCGAATCGTGCGCCCCCTGGAAGATCCCATCCACCCCACCGGTCACATCCAGATCCTGCGGGGCAACCTGGCTCCAGACGGTGCGGTGGCCAAAATCACCGGAAAGGAAGGCGTCGCTTTCAGCGGACGGGCCAATGTGTTCGATTCCGAAGAGGCGATGCTGACGGCTCTGGAAGCGGGGCGGATCGTCAAAGGCGATGTGGTGGTGATCCGCTATGAAGGCCCCAAAGGCGGCCCGGGCATGCCCGAGATGCTGACCCCCACCTCGGCGATCATGGGGGCCGGTCTCGGAAAAGAGGTGGCCCTGATCACCGACGGCCGCTTTTCGGGCGGTTCCCACGGGTTCATCGTGGGGCATATCACCCCCGAAGCCCAGGAAGGCGGTCCCCTTGCCCTGGTTCAAACCGGCGACACCATTACCATTGACACGGCAACCCACACCATCGACGTCGACATCGACCCTGCGGAGATGTCGCGCCGGCGCAAGCGCTGGACGGCGCCGCCCTACAAAGTCTCCCGCGGGATCCTTTTCAAATACATCAAAACCGTTCGCTCGGCGTCGGAAGGGTGTGTCACCGACGCATAATGTGCCCTTCCAGAAACGGCATCTTTCGGCCCTGGCCGGCGTTCTCACTCAGCTTAGCACGCAGTGAAGCTTCAGCGCTATCCTCGACGTAGCGCCGCTACGCCTTCGGTTCAAGCATCGCTGCGGCCTTTGCCAGGACCAAAATCGACCCTTTCTGGAAGCGCACGGCCATGGCGATAAGATGTTTTAAACAGGCTCCCTACTCAAGAACAAGGGTCACATGATCCCGGTCACGATCAAGGCGGCTGTGACTAGCGCTATCGCGATTCGGTAGTAGCCGAAAACAGCCAGTCCATGGCGATTCAGATAGGCCACCATCCACTTGACCGATACAACAGCTGAAATAAAGGCAAACAGCAGGCCGATGGCGATGGGTATGGCCTCGAAAGTCTGCAACATCATCTGACCATACTTAAGGGCGTCATAGGCTGTTGCCGCCCCCAGGGTGACCACGCCCAGCAGGAAACTATACTCCACGGCAGCCGAGAGCGACAGCCCCATAACCAACCCGCCCACGATGGTCACCAGGCTGCGGCTGACCCCCGGCCACATGGCGATACACTGGGCAAAACCGACCACCAGCGCCATGCGCCAGGTCAATTCCTCAAGTACCAGACCTTGATGAACCGGCCCGCGGGTGTTGCGCTTGTACCAACCCACCGCCAGGATGGCTACGCCGCCCACGAACCAGGCGGCCACCACCGGCCATATCCCGAAGAGGTAGGCTTTGATGCTTTTGTTGAACAGCAGACCGATGACGGCTGCGGGGATAAAGCCGGCCGCCACATTGGCCAGCAGCCGGCTTCCGTTCGGATCCCTTCCCAGCAGGCCTTGCAGCATTTGTCTGACACGTCTGAAATAGAGCCCCAGGACGGCAATAATGGCGCCTGCCTGAATACAGATGGTGTAGGCATCGGCCGCGTCTCTGGTGCGTTGCCTCTCCGCCGACGATGCGGATGGGGATTCACCAATGCCCATCATCCGCCCTGCCAGAAGCAAGTGGCCGGTCGAACTGACCGGCAGATATTCGGTCAGGCCTTCGACCACGCCCAGGATTATCGCTTGACCGACCGTCATTGCCGGTGTGTCCTGTCCGGCAACGGTTGTGGACAGGTTTCGATCACCAATGGTTGCGCCGGCAGTCCAGGCGAACAGCAAGAGGACAATTCCCGTCAGTGTGATCCACATCGATTTTCCCACGCGCATTTCCGTTCCTTTTCGACAGCGCCGCCGTGCAGTTGGGTGATGCCGGTTTGGTCCCTAATTCTTGTGCAGCATCACCCCCTGATGCCTTCGTAAAAAAATCGCATTTCCGACGGCATCGTAAAAAGCCTTAGATCAAGGCTTGCGAAGAACGAGGAATGAGGCGTACTGACGGTACGCCGCAGTGACGAGGGATGAAGCATAACGCAGATATCGGGCTTTTTACGATGCCGTCAACCCTTGATTACACAAATTGGCCTCAACCTGGCCACTTTTTTAGAAAGCCCCGCCCCGTGGACGGCGTCGACCACCTCATCGATGTCCTTGTAGGCGTCGGGCATCTCTTCGGCCAGGGTGCTGCGGCCGGTCCACTTGACCAGGATGCCCTTGTCGGCCAGTTCGCGCTGAATGGACCGCCCCTTGCTCCGCTTTTTGGCGGCCGTGCGGCTGAGCACCCGTCCGGCACCGTGGCAGGTGGATCCGAAACTCTGGTCCATGGCAGTTTGGGTACCGGCCATGACATAGGATGCGGTGCCCATGTCGCCGGGAATCAGGATCGGCTGACCGATCTGCCGGTAGGCCTGGCAAATGTCCGGGTGACCCGGGGGAAAGGCCCGGGTGGCCCCTTTGCGGTGCACGCAGACCGTCCGCAACTGGCCGTCTACCGTGTGTTCCTCCCGTTTGGCGATGTTGTGGCAGATGTCGTACACCTGGTGCATGGCCAGTTCCCGCGGGCCGATGCCCAGCACCTGCTGGAAGGTTTCCCTGGCCCGGTGCAAGAGGATCTGGCGGTTGGCCCAGGCGTAGTTGGCCGCGCAGGCCATGGCGGCAAAGTAGCGACGGCCGGCCTCTGATCGGATCATGGCACAGGCCAGCTGGCGGTCGGGCAGTTGAATGCCCAGCGTTTTGACGTGTTTGGCCATGAAGGCCAGCGAGTCATCGCAGACCTGGTAACCCAGACCACGGGAGCCCGAGTGCAGCAGTACCGTCACTTGATTGTGGAACAGGCCGAAGGTATGGGCCGCCGCCTCATCGAAAATTTCATCGACCACGCCGACTTCCAGAAAATGGTTGCCCGACCCTAAGGTGCCCAGTTGTTTGGCGCCTCGCGCCAGGGCCCGTTCACTGATCACGGATGGATCGGCCTGGTCCATACAGCCGCCGTCTTCTGTACGCTCCACGTCCGACCCTTCGCCGAAGCCGTGACGAACCGCCCAGCGACCACCTTCACGCAGCACCTTCATCTCCTCTTTGGCGGACAGCTTGACCGACCCGGTGGAGCCCACGCCCGACGGGATGTTCTGGAACAGGGCTTCCACCAGCCGCTCCAATGCGGGGCGGACCTCTTTTTCCTCCAGGCCGGTGCCGGCCAGGCGCACGCCGCAGTTGATGTCGTATCCCACGCCGCCCGGTGAGATGACGCCGCTGTCCCAGTCGAAGGCGGCCACGCCGCCGATGGGAAAACCGTATCCCCAGTGCATGTCGGGCATAGCCATGGCAGCCTTGAGAATGCCGGGCAGCGAAGCCACGTTGGCCACCTGTTTAAGGGCTTCCTCTTCACGCAATTTGTCGGCCATTCGGCTGCTCATGAAGATTCGGCCGGGCACGTTCATCGATCCGGATTTAGGTATTTCGTAACAATAGGGGCTGATTTTTTTTAATTCCATATCGACCTCCCGGAGAGGTACACATCTATGTACGCAAGCGACAACGTGAGCACACAGCCTTGGGCCACAAGATGCCACTTCAGTTACCTAAACATCGAACACCACCATGGCTTGCCAGCCGTTTGTCGTCCGGCTGACCTCGATTTGATGATACGTCACCGCCTTGATTTCGTGAAGAATCTCATGGCGACCGGGCTGATAGCGGTCGGTAGATACCCTGGCGGAGACGCTGGTGTCAGAGATGAGAACCATCTCGATATCTTT
>NZ_JBFELV010000012.1:0-28786 GCF_041551955.1 Desulfosarcina sp. | reverse complement strand
GCTGCCTGGTTGGCCACCGTCGTTAGCAGGTTGATCTCGGTTTTGGAAAAGGGATGCACGGATACCGTAAAACAATTGAGCACGCCGATGACCTTCTCGTCTTTAAGCTGGAGTGGAATCCCGACCATGGAGACCAGTCCGAGTTTCCGAGCCATCTCCTTTTCCTTGAAACGGGTACTACGCAACACGTTTTTGATGGTGATGGGGCGTTTGTGGGTGACGACATAACCGACAACCCCTTCGTCAAGGTTCAGGGAACGGTCTTTGACATACTCCGGGTCGATGGATTGGGTGGCCTTCAGCCGTATTTTGGGCGGTTTTTTATTCTCGTCAATCAGCCAGAGCGAACAGATTTCCACGCCGGTTACCTTGGCGGTGACCATGACGATGAGTTTGAGCAGATCCTCCAGGAACAGGTCCGACGTGATGGCCCGGCTGATGTCCCTCAACGCTTTAATGTATCCGTCGTAGGTGGCTTGATCGACTTTTTCCATGGCTCAATGGTTACCTGGTCGAAGATGGCATTTCAATGGCTGGGCGGCGGCCAAGCCAATCAGCAATCGTGTTTCAACGGAAAGAATCACTCTGCCTGTGCAAGCCATCCCAATGCGCCGGCATTGACGATGCTCGGGATGGCACGAGGTGGATCCGCTTCGAGAAATGGCAGAATATCCGGCTGCTGCCAGAGCGGATATCCGTTGAGGACGCCGGCCACATTACAGGCCGCCAGGGTGGCCATGCCTTCCCGGGTCCATCGGGTGGCAGAGGCGATGTGCGGGACGATGACAACATTGTCCAGTTCGGCCAGGCCAGAGGCCATCTCCGGTTCGTTCTCGAATACATCCAGACCGGCGCGAAAATCCGGATGCCGCCGGCAGTGGTCCACCAAAGCGGCTTCATCGACCACCGGTCCGCGGCTGGTATTGATCAAAATGGCATCGGATTTCATCAACGACAATCGTCGTGCGTCGATGAGGTGGCGGGTGGTGTCGTCCAGCACCGTGTGGATGCTGACGCAGTCGGCAGTTTCCAGCAGCTCATCCAGGGACTCAGCGCGGCGGCAGGCCACCGCCGACATGCGTTGGGTGACCCGAAAGCGATTGTAGTCGGCGACAAACGATTCCAGATCGGTGTTGGCGGCAAGGTCATGATAGATCACCTGCATGCCGTGCCCCTGGACCATCATGCGGGCATAGGCTGCTCCGATTCTGCCGGCACCGATGATCCCCAGGGTTTTGCCATGCAGCAGGGTGCCTAAAAAAAGATCGGGCAGCCAGCCGGTGTACCGGCCGGCACGCAGATAGCGTTCCGCCTCGCCGACCCGGCGGGCCACCGCGAAGGTGAGGGCAACGGCCATCTCGGCCGTGGTTTCGGTGAGCACGCCCGGCGTATTGCCCACCGGGATCCCCGCCCGGGTGGCTGCATCCAGGTCCACGTTGTTGTATCCCACCGCATAATTGCTGTACGCGACCCCCCCGGCGGCCTTGAGGGTATTGAAAAGGGTTTCCCCCCACGGTTCGGTGAGCTGCCCGATGGCCCCGTCACATCGGCTGCCGATGGCAGCTTTGATGGCTTCGGTATCCAGGGCCGCTTTGCTGTGACAGATTTCGAGGCGGCAATCGGCAGCGGTGAGAATGTCAAGCCACTGCCGCCCGGGGAGGGTTTTGGTGACGATGACGCGAAAGGTTCCCTCAGGGTTTTGAATTCGCCATGGGTAACTGCTCATCCGGCCTCCTTCGTGAACTCGACTTTCCGGCAGTCCTGCGTGGGTGGCTTCCAGCCATGACTTTGGTCTTGGGCGATTTCCTGAAGCGTTCGAGATCAAGGCTTGTAAAGCCCGAGAATACCGCTATCGCGGGTGCCGAAGGCAGCGTACTTGTCTTAGGCCGCAGTGCCGAAGGATGAAGCAAAACGCCGATATCGGACGCTTCAGGAAGTCGTCAATTTCCGGGTCCCATGTCACCGAATCGGTACTGCACCATCGTGCAGGCGGCCAGGGTGGCAGTTTCGGCCCTTAAGATACGCGGGCCCATACCGGCGGTGAGAAATCCATGCTCACGTACCCGCTGGATTTCGCCAGGGTCGAACCCGCCCTCTGGACCCACCGCAACGGTTATTTTTTTCGGCTGTTGCGGGGCGGTTTTGGGGATATCGAATCCCTGCGGTGCGCCTTCCCAGAAAATGATTTTAAGATCGGACTCGGCCGACGCCGCCACCATGGCGTCAACATCGTCTGCCGGCGTAATACTGGGAACGCATCCGCGCCGGCACTGCTTGACCGCCTCCAGGGCGATTTTCTCCCATCGGCCCAACCGGTTCTGCATGCCTTTTTTGACCGGTAAAGGTATCGATCGCGCCGCATAGAAAGGCATCCAGCGATCG
Organism: Desulfosarcina sp.; assembly: GCF_041551955.1. GTDB lineage: Bacteria > Desulfobacterota > Desulfobacteria > Desulfobacterales > Desulfosarcinaceae > Desulfosarcina. The sequence continues at coordinate 26,404 of NZ_JBFELV010000012.1, read as the reverse complement.
ATGCCCAGTTCCGTCAACTGTCGGATCAGGTCGTCCATCTTGCGGTCCTTGAGGATTCCCTGTGCCAGGGTGATACGAACGGACGATTCAGACAGCAGCGTATATGCCGCTTCGATGCAAAACAGAACCCTTTTGGGGGAAGCCGACACGATCCGGGCGCGATAGCCATTCCCGATGCCGTCGAAAAGTTCCACCGCATCACCGGCAGACAGGCGAATTACCCTGCAGATGTGGACCGCATCCGATCCGGAGATTTCCGGTTGTGGCTGCTTGACCATTTCCGGTGGTATATAAAAGCGTCTCAGGGACATGGGATAGCATTCCGAGTGCCGAATAATGGGGTGTCAACGATTCATTTTGATTTCATCATATCGGTTTACCTGTCAAGGCATTTATTATAGATTGATCCGTCGGTCATCGCTTGCGACGGGATCGCTGATTGTCAACGAGAGGTGAAACGAACCATGCTGATTTACGCGGCAGCCGATATTCACGGTAAGGCCCGACGGATTCGGCGTCTCATCAGCCGGATTGCCGCCCATCGACCGGACATGGTGTTGCTGGCCGGGGACCTTTTCAGACGCCGGCATCCTGAGGTCACCCTCGACCGATTGAATCGGTTGGCGTTGCCGGTGCTGCTGATCCGGGGAAACAGTGACCCACGACATCTGGCTCGCCTGTTGCCGCCATTTCCCCGGCTTCGATCCATTCATCTTTCAGCGGCACGCTTCGGCGATGTCGAGATGGTTGGTATCGGCGGCACCTTACCGCTGCCCTTTCATTCTCGATTGGGTATCAACGAGACCGACGTCGAGACCCGGGTATCCGGCATGTTGCATGCAAACAGTGTGTTGGTGGCCCATCCACCGCCGCACGGCGTCAGGGACCGGGTTCTGGGCCGATTCCATGCCGGCAGCCGGGCCGTCAGACGGATGGTGGACGGCTGTTCGCCGGCATTGGTCGTTTGCGGTCACATTCATGAACAGGCCGGTATCGGCACCATTGGTCGTACGATCGTGGTCAACTGTGCCATGGGGCGGGCCAGCGACGGGGCGCTGATCCGTTACGACGGTCGATCGTTACCGGTTTGCAGGATGCTGCCGCCGGGTCAGTAAACCCTAGTATGTCGATTCAATTGGAAACCAACCATCGATGGCACCCAACCGTGATCTTTACCCATCGGCCTTCTTCCAGAAAGGTGAATTGCTGGTTTGGGTGAACGCGTGTCGATGGTGCGGTGTCAGGGCAGGGCGGATAGAACGGCAAGGACCTCTTTCCCAAACGCCTTCACCTGCCAGTTGCGGATTCCGTCGACGTTCCGCAGTCCTTGAAGGTCCGCAGGTTTTTTTACGGCAATGGCGGACATCAGCGCCTTATTGAAAAGGAGGGCGGGATCCAGTCCCATACTTTCGGCCAGCCGATCGCGCCAGGCCTTGAGGACCTTGATCCTTTCGGGCACCTTGGGGGACACCGATGGCCGCCGCTTTCGTGGATAGATGGGCAGGTCCTTTTCGGCAAGGGCCCTGGCCTTTTTTACAATACCGGACAGGGGTTTTCCGTAAATACGGATCTGTTTGGCGCTCAGGCACCGGGCCGCTTCCATGGCTTGGGGGGAATCGGCCATTTCGGTTGCGATTTTCAGCAAGGCGGTGTTGGAAATGACCTTGAACAAGGGCCGGTCTTTTTTGGCGGCCAGTTCACGGCGATATTGCAGCAATCCCTCCAGCGCCGCCAAGTTGCGACGGGGCAGGCGGCCGGCGCCGCGGAACCGAAGGAACAACGGATCGCTGCCGTTTTCCATGGGTCTGACCGCGGACAGGTAATCGCACTCCTCCTTGACCCAGTCCAGTCGCCCCTTTTCTTCCAATTCATCCATGAGCATCCGGGCAAGGGGAATCAGGTGATAGACGTCGGAGGCGGCGTATTCGATCATACCTTCCGGCAGGGGGCGTTGAGACCAGTCCTTTTTCTGATATCGTTTATCCAACTGAATACCGAACCGGTTGCATACCACCGCTCCGAGGCTGGTCTCCCGTTCTCCCATGAACATGCTGGCCAACTGCGTATCGAACAAGTTGTTGATCTCGATCGAAAAATCACGATAGAGGGAGCGAACGTCATAATCTGAACCGTGAAACACCTTGCAGATCGTGTTGTTTTTGAATACCGGGGCCAAGGGTGAAAGATCGTTGACTGCAAGGGGGTCGATAACCACATTTTCACCGTTGCCGGCCATCTGCAACAGACAGACTTTCTCCTGATAGTGAAACATGGAGTCGGCTTCAAGATCCACGGCAAGGATTTTCTCCTGGCTGATGCGGCCGACAAACCCGTCCAGTTCATCGGGTGTCCGGATGAAGCGGTAAGACGGATCGGCGACGCTGTCCTTATTTTTCTCTTGACCCGGGAAGGGTTTTTCCCTACTTTTCATAAGTTATTTTTTTATCAATGAATTATTGGGCAATTGGTGGATACCCATCGCTGCTCCAATGCACAACCTTTTATACGGAAGGCAATAAAAAAATGATACATATCACACTTCCCGATGGAAGTCGAAAGCCCTTTGACGATTTTCCCACGGGACTGGCTGTGGCAAAGAGCATCTCCGAGGGCTTGGCTCGGGATTGCGTGGCCATGGAAATGGAAGGCCGACTGGTGGACCTGAACCGGACTATTAAACAGGATGCCGCTGTCCGGTTGATCACCACCCGGGATCCCGAAGCGCTGGAAATCATGCGCCACAGTGCCGCCCACGTCATGGCCCAGGCCGTGGTGAACCTCTACCCTCAAGCCAAGCTCACCATCGGGCCGGTGGTGGAGGACGGTTTCTATTACGACATCGATATGGAGCCGCTCTCCGAGGAAGCCTTCCCCAAGATTGAAGCGGAAATGAACCGCATCATCAAGGCCAAGATCCCCGTCGAACGCCACGAGGTGTCCAAAGCCGATGCCCTGGACTTCTACAAGGATGAACCCTACAAGATCGAGATGATTTCCGACTTGGCCGACGGCACGATCTCCTTTTACAAGCAAGGGGATTTTACCGACCTGTGCCGGGGGCCGCACGTGCCGCACACCGGGTTTGTGAGGGCGGTCAAATTGATGCGGGTCTCCGGTGCCTATTGGCGCGCGGACCAATCCAAGGCCCAGCTTCAGCGAATCTACGGCACCGCCTTTTTCGATAAGAAGCAACTCAAGGGGTATCTCAACTTTCTTGAAGAGGCCAAAAAACGCAACCACCGCAAGATCGGCGCGGCCATGGATCTGTTCAGCTTCCATGACGATGCGCCGGGTATGCCCTTTTTCCATCCCAAGGGCATGGATGTCTGGAACGCCCTGCTGGACTTCTGGCGCGACGCTCACCGGGAAGCCGGATACGTGGAAACCAAAACGCCCATCATCCTCCAGCGCACCTTGTGGGAGAAAAGCGGCCACTGGGAGAACTATCGTGAGAACATGTACACCACCGAGGTGGACCAGCAGGACTACGCCATCAAGCCCATGAACTGCCCCGGCGGCATGCTGCTCTATAGTACACGGCCGCACTCCTACCGGGAGCTGCCCATACGCGCAGCGGAGGTCGGTTTGGTGCACCGTCACGAGTTGTCCGGTGTGCTCAACGGCCTGTTTCGGGTTCGGGCCTTTCACCAGGACGATGCCCATCTTTTCATGATGCCGGAACAGATCCAGGCTGAGATTATCGACCTGCTGCGGCTGGAGGAGCGGATCTACAACCAATTTGGCCTCGGTTTTCATCTGGAGCTTTCCACCCGGCCGGAAAAATCCATTGGCACCGACCAGCAGTGGGAACAGGCCACCAACGGCCTTCGCTCAGCCCTCGATGCGTATGGCCATGAATACCGCATCAACGAGGGGGACGGCGCTTTCTACGGACCCAAGATCGACCTGCACATCAAGGACGCCCTGGGGCGGACCTGGCAGTGCGGCACCATTCAGCTGGACATGAGCCTGCCCGAGCGGTTCGACCTGACCTATGTGGGTGCGGACAATGAGAAGCACCGGCCCATCATGCTGCACCGAACCGTGTTCGGCTCCATCGAGCGGTTTCTGGGGATACTCATCGAGCACTTCGAAGGCAAGTTTCCCCTCTGGCTGGCTCCGGTCCAGGCGGTTTTGTTGCCCATCAACGATGACTTGATCCCATTTGCCGAGGATATCGCCAGAACCATGACCGGCGCAGGATTGCGGGTTGAGGTGGACGACCGGACGGAGAGCCTCAACCGTAAGATTCGCGAAGCCCAGCTGGCCAAGACGCCGCTGATTCTCACCTGCGGCGCTAAAGAGCAGGCGGCCGGCACCGTATCCGTTCGCACGTTAGACGGCACGGTCCGCTACGGCCTCCCCATGGCCCAGTTTATGGCGCAGGTGACGGCCCATGTGGCTGACAGACGCCTGCATCTCGATATGTTCGGCGAATAGGCCACGACAACCGCCGCTGCAGCCCTCCCAGGTATCCGGGGAAAGCTGCAGCGGCTGCCCCTTAGGTTTTTCCTGCTGCCCCATGAAAACCGCACAGAGAACATTCTTCCTATACTGGCTGCCGGTCATTGCCCTCTGCGCGGCCATCTTTGTCCAATCCAGTTTTCCGCCACCCGATTTGGGACTCCCTTTCCCGCTGAAAGACAAAGTGATGCACATGGTTGCATATGGACTGCTGGCCGTTCTCTTTTTCCGGGCCTGCCGGTTGACATGGCCCGATAGACTATCCCCCATGCAGTTGATGGCGATCAGTGTCCTCTTTGCCTCCCTTTACGGCCTGAGTGATGAATTCCACCAGTCTTTTGTGGTGGCACGCCAAGCCGATGCGTTGGACGGGGTTGCGGATGTGGCGGGCAGTATTTTAGGTGCCCTGGGATATATGTGGGTGGTTTCGCGCCGCGGGTTCAATCCATATGACCGATAGGGGTTGTCGCAATTGCATGATTGAAGGGAAGTTTATAGATGAAACCATCAAGGATTGGTATTCCCGGATTGACAAAAGGGCCGATTTTCTATAGGAAAAATAGGCTGGTGATTCGATCAACAGACCCTCCCCAAAGGAGCACCTGAATATGGAACAGACGAACCTGATGGTGATCAACGGAAACGAACTTCCCATTGAACCGGGGGAGACGATCCTGGACGTGGCCCGGCGGGGCCACATCGATATTCCAACCTTGTGCCACTTGAAGGGAACCACGCCCACCGGCGCCTGCCGGATCTGCGTGGTAGAGGTAAAGGGGGCCCGGACGCTGCTGCCGGCCTGTTCCACCCCGGCCGCAGCCAACATGGTGGTGCGCACCGAATCGCCGGAAGTGGTGGCGTCGCGCAAAGAGATCCTGCGACTCATGCTTTCTTCGGGCAATCACAATTGCGCGGTGCGTGGACGGGACGACAGCGATTGGACCCAGTTCCAGCTTGGCGTGGCCAAAGACGACGACAGCAGTGAGCTCTGCCCGGTGTGGGGAGACTGCCGACTTCAGGATCTGGCCTACCGCTACCAGGTGACCGGTGAGGGCTTTCAGGGCACCCCGGCCCGCTATCCCATGGAGACGGTCAACCCTTTCATCGTGCGGGATTTTTCGCGCTGCATCCTGTGCGGTCGCTGCATCCAGGCCTGCAACGAGGTGCAGGTGAACAATGCCATCAGCTTCGGTTACCGTGGTGCGGAGACAAAAATCATCGCCGCCGGCGACCGGCCGCTGAAAGATTCCGACTGCGTCTTCTGTGGCGAATGCGTGCAGGTCTGTCCGGTGGGGGCTCTGGTGGAAAAGGATGTGCGCTACCATGTCCGCCCATGGGAAACCCAACAGGTGCGCACCACCTGCAGCTACTGCGGTGTGGGGTGTCAGATGCTCCTGCATGTGAGGGACAATCGGGTGGTCAAGGTCAGCGGTGTCGAAGACGCAGTCCCTAACAATGGCAGCTTGTGCGTCAAGGGACGTTTCGGCTTCGATTTTATCGCCAGCGACCAGCGGCTTACCGATCCCCTGATCAAGGAGAATGGTGAATTCCGCAAAGCCACCTGGGAGGAAGCCATCGGTCTGGTGGGCGATAAATTCAAAGCGATCCGCGACACCCACGGCGGAGACAGCATGGGGGTGCTCACCTCGGCTCGCGTTACCAACGAAGAGAACTACATCGCCCACAAGTTTACCCGGGCGGTGCTCAAAACGAATAATATCGATCATTGCGCCCGGCTCTGACATAGCTCCACCGTGGCCGGTCTGGCCGCAGCATTCGGAAGTGGCGCCATGACGAACACCATCGCCGATATCGAGGAGGCCGACGTCATCCTTATTACCGGCTCCAATACCTCGGAAAACCATCCTGTCCTGTCCTCATTCGTCAAACGGGCGGTGACTCGCCGCGGGGCCAAACTCATCGTGGTGGATCCGCGCCGAATCAAGATGACGGAGTTCGCCGAGCACTGGTTGCGGCCCAACCTGGGGACCGATGTGGCCTGGATCAACGGCCTGATGCACGTGATCATCAAGGAGGATCTGCACGACAAGGCCTTTATCGAGGAGCGCACAGAAAAGTTTGACGAGGTTAAGGCGCTGGTCGAACGCTACACTCCGGAGCACGTGGAAACCATCACCGGTATCCCGGCCCAGCAGCTCATCGACGCGGCACGGCTGTATGCCAAGGCCCCGGCCGGCAGCATCCTCTACTGCATGGGCATCACCCAACACACCACGGGCACCGACAACGTCAAATCCCTGGCCAACCTGGCCATGCTCTGCGGCAACATGGGTATCCGGGGCGGCGGGGTCAACCCTTTGCGCGGGCAAAACAATGTTCAGGGGGCCTGCGACATGGGCGGTTTGCCCAACGTGCTTACCGGCTATCAGCCGGTGGACAACCTGGATGCCATCAAGAAGATGGAACGGGCATGGAACGTCACCGGTCTGCCCACCAAACCAGGACTTACAGTCACGAAAATGGTGCCCAAAGCCCACAGTGGAGAGATCAAGGCCCTGTACATTATCGGGGAGAACCCGCTGGTGTCCGATCCCGACCTGAACCATGCCGAAAAGAGCTTAAGCAATCTCGATTTTCTGGTGGTTCAGGATATCTTTCTCACCGAGACCGCACAGCTGGCCGACGTGGTGCTGCCCTCCAAGTGTTTTGCGGAGAAGGAGGGTACCTTTTCCAATACCGAAAGGCGGGTGCAGCGGGTCAGAAAAGCGGTCGATCCGCCCGGATCGGTCAAGGACGACTGGAAGATCACCTGCGACATCGCCACGCGCATGGGTTATGCCATGTCCTACAAGGACAGCGAAACCATCTTCAACGAACTTGCCAGCGTGACGCCCTCTTACGCGGGCATCAGCTATGAACGGATCGAACACGAGGGGCTCCATTGGCCCTGTCCCACCCCGGAACATCCCGGTACGCCGATCCTGCACGGGACCCAATTTACCCGGGGCAAGGGAATGTTTCACGCTATCGAATGGATCGCCCCGGCGAAAATGGCCGACGACGACTATCCCATGTACCTAACCACCGGCCGGGTGCTTTATCACTACCACACCGGCACGATGACCATGAAGACCGAGGGATTGAACGAACGGGTGCCGGAGTCCTTCGTGGAGATCACGCGCGGTGATGCCCAGGGGATGGGCATCGAAGACGGCGAGCGCGTGACCATCGCTTCCCGACGGGGAGAGATTCAGGCCCGGGTGCGGATTTCCCACAAAGCCGTGGACGGGACTGTTTTCATCCCCTTCCACTTTGCCCAGGCGGCGGCCAATAAACTGACCAATGCCGCTTTGGATCCGGTTTCGGGGATTCCCGAGTTAAAGGTGTGTGCGGTGAGAGTGTCCAAGGGGGCCTAATTAGGTGAGGATAAGCGCTCTAAAGGTGCCTATCCGCTGTAAACCGTCAACAGATACACGCTGTCTTTGTGCAGAAGCCCCTACTGAAAAAATGAAAATAGAACCAAAAAGGCCGGCTCCCTTCGCTATCGGGAATCCGGCCTTTTGGTTGATGATGGTGTTGCGGATTACATATTCGACGACTCGGGGTGGAACACATCCACATCCTTGAGGTCGTCACCCAGGTATTCGCGCTCGTTGGGTCCCAGGATTCCCAGGGAGAGGCAGAGCAGGGTCCACAGGTGAACGGTCTGCCAGGGGTGATCCAACTGGTCGCTTAGATCATGAATCTGGGCGTGGCAGTTGTGGCAGGGGGTGATGGCGTAAGCCGCCTTGGTGGCCAGGATCTGGTCGGCCTTGAGCTTGCCGTATGCCCGGCGCTCATCCGGGAATCCGGACTGCAGGAACCCGCCGCCGCCGCCGCAGCAGAAGTTGTTGGATCGGTTGGGGTGCATGTCGATGAAGTTCTCTTCACCAACCACCGCCTTGACCACGAAACGCAGGTCCTCGGCAACCGGGTCGCCGAATGTTTTGCGCACCAGCTGGCAGGGGTCTTGAACCGTAAACTTGACCTGGCGCTCTTTGTTCCACTCAGAGCTGGGCTTCAGCTTGCCCTCGCGGATCCACTGGGCATAGTATTGAATGATGCTTTTGATTTCGAAGTTGTAATCGAGCTTGAATTTATCCAGTCCGAACCGGACTGCGAAAAGTTCGTGCCCTCACTCCGTGTTGAGCCAGACCTTGCAGCCCAAATCCTGTACGGCGTCTCTCTTCACCTCGACAATGTGCTTCCAGTTTTCGTTGTCACCCAGGAACATGCAATAGTTCTCTGCTGCCCAGCCTTTGGTGCCGTAAGTCCAGTCGGCGCCCACCAGGTGAAGGATCTTCCACAGGGGCACCATCTCATCCGGTTCGGTCACCGGCTCCCGGGAGTTCTGGTTCAGGAAGAATTCGGCGCCCTTTTTATTGACCGGGGCCTGCATGTCGGCAAATTCGGGCTGGGCTTCCTGGTACTCTTCAAGCACGTCTTCGACGACGAATTGAAAATCCTCTTCCGTGGCACCCATGGCACTGCAGGTGTCGTTGCGCAGGGCCATATCGCATGATCCCAGGATGCCCTTGGGACGCTGGTCACGGGGCCATTGGGCCCGTGCGTTGAACACCAGCTGGGGAATGTTGATTTTCATGGGGCAGACATACATACAGCGCGTGCACATGCTGCACATCCAGACCCATTTGGTGCTCAGGACCTCTTCGTCCATGCCCAGGGCCGCCATTCTCAAAAATTTTCGGGGATCCATTCCCTCCAGACCCGTTGCCGGACACCCCGAAGAGCAGGCGCCGCAGGTCAGGCAAAGGTTCAGGTTTCCTCCTTCAGGGAGGATCTCCTTCACCTTATCGATGAAAACAGATCGCTTTTTTCCACCGAGCTTGATCGCTTCATCAGCCATACTGTTAATTCCTCCGTTTTTAGTTGACCACCGACGATTCCAAGTTGAAAAAATATCAAGTTAATCTTTATTTACGAATCAGGCGCAAAACACAAGGAAAAAATGGCTTACTTGAATTTCAGCGTCTCTTCCATCGCCATGAGGATATTGGAAAAATCAGCCCCCATGTTTGACGCCGTGGTCGCAAAACAGATTCGCTCTTTTTCAAGGCCAATGGCGGTCAGCATATCCTGGGCGTTGGCCGCCCGCCAGCCGGCGTAGAGGCTGCCCTTCTCCGATTTGCAGTTGCCGTTGTGGCAGGCCATGACCACCACGCCCTCGGCTCCTTCGGCCAGGGCGTGCATGACGTATTCGATGTCTACCTTGCCGGCACAGGGAACGGCGACGGTTTTCAGCCCCTTGGGCAGGGGCATACCGAATGATTCGGCCATGCGGGCCGCTTCCATTCCACTGTTCTGGCAACAGAAAGCCACGATCGTAGGGGAATCGTCGGGCGCGGCGGCTGCCGATTGAGTGACCCGGTCGATCATGTCGGCATCGTTGAAGTCGCCGATCTGGATGGCGTCCATGGGGCATTCGGCGGCGCAGATACCGCAGCCCTGGCAGGCCACTGCGGAGATGACCGGCTTGTTGTCGGCGGACCAGTAGATGGCACCATGGGGGCAGCAGCGGTAGCAGGTCAAACAGAACGTGCACTTGCCCGTGTCCAAAACCGCCTTGTTGGCCGGTACAGCAATAGTACCGTCCCCCAAGAGGTTGCGGACCCGGATGGCGGCATTTTCTGCGTCCATCAGGGCACCGTAGCGTTTTTTCACCCGGCGAGTGCCGCCTACTACGAAGATCCCCTCGCGGTTGGTGGAGACCGGAAAGCGGTGAACGTTATCGGTCTGCAGGAAGCCCATGGATCCCACATCGATGTTGAGCATCTCGGCCAGAGCGGTGTTGGCCTGGTCGGCACCGAGGGCCTCTTCGACCACGATGATGTCGGGGGACAGTTCCACGTTGCGCTGGAGGACCGGATCGTCGTAGGTAATGCAGAGCGTGCCGTCCTCCTGGACCACCGTGGGCATCTCGGTGAGCTTGACATACATGGCCCCCTTGTCACGACATTCCAAGTAGAGTCGCTCAAGTCCGTCTTCGGCCACCTTTAGATCTCCGGCAAACACATAGGCGCTGGTATCCTCCATGTTTTCCATGGCCAGCACACCCTTGAGGACCCGTTCGAGAACCAGGGGGTTGCCGTCCTGGGCCAGTCCTACCATGAAAGCGATTGTTTTACCTGAAAACACGGCCGGGTTTTTGGCAAGGGCCGCTTCCATCTGGCTCTGGCTGACTACCGTTTCGGACAAGCTCAACCCATAGGCTTCATTCAACGGGCAAGCGACCAGCTCCGATGCCACCACGATGGCGCCGACGGATTTTTCGACAATGTCGTCATTGCCTGACAGCCACACCCGAAAGTCCCCGGGAACCCCGGCAGCGCCGTCCATGCGGGTGCCGGTCATCACGTCGATCATTTCCGACCCGTTGACCGTTTCCATTAACGTATTTAGGGCCGCCTGCTCCTCCCCATCGAGATCGGCGACTGGGGCACCTGCCGCCATACCCAGGCCGGCACCCTCATCGATCAACACCACCCGGTATCCATTGGCGGCAATCTCACTGGCGGCCTTGACACCGGTCATCCCGGCACCTACCACCAATACGTCGGTGGTCAGGTTGATGGTTTCCATTTGTGTGTCTTGTGTCATGAGGTCCTCCCCAGATATTTCATCACTTCGCCGGCAGATTGGCCTGCGTGGGCGATGGATTCGCCAATGGTTTTCGGTCCCGACGCGGTGCCGGCCACAAAAATGCCATCCTGGCCGGTGATGGACCGGTTCAACTTATCGGTGCAGGCAAAAAAACCGTCGCCGTTGAGCGGGGCGCCGACCAGTTCGGACAGCGAGGCGTTGTCGGCTGCCGGCATGATGCCCACAGAAAGTACAACCAGATCGAAATCATCGTCCACCGCTTCACTGCTGCCATCGGCGGCCATGAACCGGGTTCGGATGCGATCATCGTCGGTCTTGTACATATCCACGGGAATGTTGCGCACGAATTTCATGTCGTCTTTGCATTTCTGGTAAAATACGGGAAAGTCGTTGCCCGTGTTTTGGATGTCCATATAAAAGATGGTGATGTCCAGTTCCGGATCCTTGTGCTTCATGGCCTGGGCCGTTCTCAGGGCATAGGGGCAGCAGACTTGGCTGCACCACAGGTTGCCCAGACGCTCGTCGCGGCTGCCCACGCACTGGATGAAGGCGATCTTTTTGGGCGGTTTGCCGTCCGAGGGCCGCAGTACCGTGCCCTTGGCCCGCTTGCCCGATTCCAGGTCCATCCCGCTGATCACATTTTCCAGATCGTCGTAGCGGTAGGTGGACTTAACGCGTGGGTCGAAGGGGGTGAAACCGGTAGCCACGACCACGGCGTCCACCTCAAGGGTGTCTTCTCCGCCGGTTGTTTCCGGGTTCAGGCTGCCGTCGGCCTGATAGTATCTGCTGTTGTTCAATGAAAAACCCCTGACGGCTGCACAGCCCGTCGGATTGGTCGGATAACCGGCCTCGCAGGCCTTCAAGTCTTTGGCGGCTTCAATTCTTTTCAGGCTGGCCTTAAATGTTCCGTTGTTATGGATGTCGGCCACCTGGGTGGCCAGGTGGACGGTGATGGACGGTTCGTTGACCACCTTTTTTAGCATGCTTTCTACGGCGCAGGCGCCACATTGGCGGCATTCGTCCGTGGCTTTGCAGGCATATTGGATGGCGTGTCCGCCCAAGAAGTCAGCCTTTTCCACCAGCGCGACCTGCGCGCCCAGGCCGGCCAGTTCCCAGGCCGCCGTCAGACCGGCGATCCCGCCCCCGATGACCATGACTTTTTTCGATTCAGTACTCACTTGAAAACTCCTTTGGTGATCGTTGGTTGACAATGGATGTGTGGCGCAGATCAGACCTCGGGTCTGGGCAGGACTTTTGCCCGCTCAGCGATTTCCGGCACCTTGTGCTCCCATTCGATGGGCATGAGGTGAATGCCCGCAACGCCTTTCATCTCCTTGAACTCTTCGATCTGTTCGCAGGCGATTTTGATGCCTTCGTCGGCCACCTTTTTTTTGTCTACACCCTGAAGTCGCTTGATAATCGCATTGGGAACGTCCATGCCGGGAACCTTGAGCTGCATGTAGCGCGCCATACCGACACTTTTCATGGGGGTGACGCCAGCCAGGATATAGACATTCTCGGTGAGCCCCATGTCTACGGATTCTTTGACCCATTGGCGCATCCTATCCATGTTATAGATGCATTGGGTCTGCACGAAATCCACGCCGGCCTTGATTTTTTTTGCCAGGCGATGCACCCGCCATTCGTGGGGTTCGGCAAAAGGGTTGGCTGCTCCACCGATAAAAATTTTAGGCGGTTCGTCAATGTCCGCCCCACCCAGGAATTTTCCTTCGTCACGCATCTTTTTAACCATCCCTATCAGTTGGGTGGAGTCGATATCGAAGACGCCTTTGGCCTGAGGATGGTCACCAAACTGCTGATGGTCGCCGGACAAGGCGAGCATGTTGCGAATGCCCAGGGCCGATGCGCCGAGGATGTCGGCCTGCATGGCCAGGCGGTTTCGGTCCCGACAGACCATTTGGTAATTGGGTTCAAGCCCCTCTTCGATGGCAATCAACGAGGCGGCCCAGCTGGACATTCTCACCATGGCAGTCTGATTGTCGGTAATATTGACGGCATCCACCATGCCGACCAGATGTTTGGCCTTTTCCCGCACGACCGACACGTTGGTTCCGCGGGGCGGCCCGAGTTCCCCGGTAAAGGCAAAATGTCCGGCACGCAGTATCTTTTCAAGATTGCTTCCTGATTTCATTTGGGAATCCTTCTATTGGCTTGTTCCGTTTTCTTGGTTGCTTGCCGTCGAATCGGCTATTTGATGCCGAATGCGGCAAGGCGATCCTTGTAGCCAGGTTGAACGATGGTTCTGGGCGTCTGATTCCGCCAGTCATTGGGCGGACAGATGTCGATGATATTTTGCAGTCGATTCTGCTTGGCCAGTCGCTCATGGATACGCTGCCAGGCGCAGGGCTGATCGGAATTGATTTCGCAGCTGCCCTTGTTGGTGCCGCCGCAGGGTCCGTTGAACAGTCCCTTGGCGCACATGGTGACCGGACAGATGCCGGCCGTCATACCCAACACGCAGGTGCCGCAGGCCCGGCATTTTTCTTCATACCAGCCCACTTCACGATTGACGCCGATAAAGCTGGTGTCGACCCCGGGAAAAACGGGGACCTCCGGGAATCGTTCGGCAATAAATTGAATGCCGGCGCCGCAGGCCATGGAGATGATCGCGTCATATTCATCCACGATGCCGTCCAACGCTTCCAGAAATTCCATGTCACACTGCCGTTCCACGGTAACACCGCCGGTTTCGATGGGGTCCCCTTGCATGCGGCGGGCGATCTTAAGTTCCGCGTTGAGCACACCGACCTCCTTTTCTCCGCCTGCCAGGCATACCGCCACACAGGTGCCGCATCCCACAGTGAGGACTTTTTTAAAGTCCTTGACCATGGCCCTGACCTCTTCAAAGGGTTTTTTTTCCGCAACAATCATTTGACATTCCTCCTGTTGATCATGACACGGGGTCGATGCCATGAAGGGTTATGCAGATCACGCATGACTTGGGGGTGAGCGTGAGCCGTATCGATATGAGCCAAGGAGCGAAACTAACCTGAGTGAATCAATCATGTCAACATGTAAAGGATGTAAAATTCGCCTGCAGCCCAAATCCACTTATTGCCTGTCGGCAGCCATGTCAACATGAAATGAATGCTTACTCATCTTATTACAGGGGTGGATCGACGCCATGTGGTAACGACGGTGAAACCTGAACGGCAGATATGCCATCCCGGATTTACCTCATTTGAGTGCGGTTTTAGCATGTTCTCATCGGTTTTTCGGAATTTTTCATGATAAGGCTTGACAGGGTGATTTGGCCTTTGATAAATGAATGAGTATTCATTCATAATCAGTCGTGATTAGGAGGTTCACCATCAACACGAAAAAGAAAAATATGGACAAATACCGGCGGATCCTGGAGGCGGCCATTACTGTATTTGCCGAGCAGGGGTACTTTCAGTCGACGATTGCCCAGATTGCCAAAGAGGCTGGGGTGGCGGACGGAACCATCTACCTCTATTTTAAGAACAAAGACGATATACTGGTTCAGTTCTACCAATACAAGACCCGCCAAATCTTCGAACGATTTCGCGATGCGGTCAGTCAGCCGGCCACTGCCGTAGAGAAGCTGCGATGTTTGATTCACGTCCACTTGCAGGAGTTCCAGAAAGACCGCAACATGGCCATCGTTTATCAGGCGGAAACCCATCAGAATCGACGGCTCGGGAACGAGCAGATCAAAGAGATGTCCAAGATGTACCGCGATATTATATCCGAGGTGGTGGAACTGGGTCAGGAGGAGGGAACCATCAGGAAGGATCTCTACATGGGGTTGGTTAAGCGGTTCATCAATGGTGCGGTGGATGAGGTGATCAACTCCTGGATTCATTCAGGTGGGCAATACGATTTGGTAACCATGGCCGACCCGTTGGTGGAACTTTTCATTCAGGGTATCGGCGGTCCCGGTGGAACGGAAGCAACGGATTGAATACATCATCGCATATCGTCGGTCTACTCGATTCGGCGGCGGATCAACCAGTCAACAAGGAGAAAACAAACCATGGCACAGGTAATCGCTGACAGGAGAGATGTTGATTTCGTGCTGCATGAACAGCTGAACGTCGGCGCGTTGAGTGAACATGAAAAGTACGCAGAATTCAACAAAAAGACGGTAGATTTAATCATCAGTGAGGCGCGCAATCTTGCTATAAAGGAGATTCTTCCCACCTTCAAAGAGGGTGACGAGCAGGGATGCCGTCTGGAAAACGGAAAGGTATCGGTTCCGGAAAACTTCAAGCGCGCATATGACCTGTTCGTCGAAGGTGAATGGCTGGCTATGCCCGAGGACCCGGAATACGGCGGGCAGGGAATGCCCCGTACGGTCGCGCTGGCCGCGGGCGACTATTTCAACGGTGCCAATTATGCGTTCATGATGTATCCAGGGCTGACTCACGGCGCCGCTCTCCTGGTAGAGGCTTTCGGCACAGAACGGCAGAAGAAACGCTATTTGAGGAACATGTTTACCGGCAAGTGGACCGGCACCATGCTGCTCACCGAGCCAGAAGCCGGTTCCGACGTCGGCAACCTGTCCACCACCGCCGTGAAAAATGAAGACGGTACCTATACCATCACTGGCAACAAGATTTTCATCTCTGCCGGCGAGCATGACTTGGTGGAGAACATCGTCCATCCGGTGCTGGCCCGAATCGAAGGGGCACCGGCGGGCACCAAAGGCATCTCTCTTTTTCTGGTTCCTAAATACCGGGTCAACGACGACGGTAGTTTAGGCGAATTCAACGACGTGGTCTGCACGGGCATCGAGCACAAGATGGGCATCAACGGCAACGCCACCTGCTCACTGACCCTGGGCGGCAAGGGCCAGTGCGTGGGGGAACTGCTGGGCGAAGAGAACAAAGGCATGCGGGCCATGTTCCTGATGATGAACGAGGCGCGCCTGCTCGTGGGAATGCAGGGATTCTGCTGCGCCAGTCCGTCCTACATGAATGCGGTCAATTACGCCAGGGAACGAATTCAGGGCAAGAATCTGCTGAAGATGATGGATCCCAACGCACCGTCCGTAGCGATCATTCAGCACCCGGACGTTCGTCGCATGCTCCTCTCCATGAAATCACACGTGGAGGGCATGCGCAGTCTGCTCTATTATGCAGGCTTCCTTTCCGATCAGATCGCTGTCAGCGATGACGAGGCTGAAAAAGCCAGGCTGCAGGGCATGGTGGATCTGCTCATCCCCATCTGTAAAGGATACGTCACCGACAAAGCCTTTGAAGTGTGCAGCACGGGTGTGCAGGTGTATGGCGGATACGGGTTTATCAAGGAATATCCCCAGGAGCAGCTTTTGCGGGATTGCCGTATCACCATGATCTATGAGGGTACCAACGGCATTCAGGCCATGGATCTGCTGGGTCGAAAGCTGGGCATGAACAAGGGCAAACCGATCATGGACCTGATGGTCGAGATTCAGAAGACCATCGCCCAGGCCAAGACCGTCGACAGCCTGAAGGATTACGCGATTAGAGTGGAAAAGGCCTTGAACCGCCTAGGTGAAGTGGCCATGCACCTGGGCGCCACCGCCATGTCACCCAAGGTGATGAGCGCCTTTGCCTTTGCGCACCCGTTCATGGAGGCCTCTGGTGACGTGGTGATGGCCTGGATGCTGCTTTGGCGAGGGGTCGTGGCGGCCACCCAACTGGAAAAAGGGGCCAAGAAAAAAGATCAGGCCTTTTACGAAGGCCAGATGAAAAGCGTGCAGTATTTCACCCAGGCGGTGCTTCCCATTACCATGGGCAAGATGGACGCCATCATGACCACCTGCGATGCGGCCATAGAAATTACCGAAGACGCGTTCGGCGGCAAATAAGTCGATAAAAAAAACTGCCGTTCACAGGTTCAAGGTTCAGCGGTTGAAGGTGCACCAGAACTAACGCTGATCAGATGAATAGTTACCTGGCGGGGCCACTCGCACTGCGATTGGCGGATTATCAGAAACCCGGTGGCCTATGCGCACGGTCAACGAATGAAAGCAAGCCCAGAACGGTGAACGCTGAACCTGGCAACGCACACCAAAAACAAATGAAAACGGGGGATGCATGATGATGCAGCCCTCGTTTTGGTTTTTAATGACCTTATCGCCCAAACCAACGCTGGCAGGGTCTATTGTTTTTTTTGCAGCTCCATGGCTCTGAGATCTTTTTTAAGAACCTTGCCGACATTGGTCTTTGGCAGTTCTTTGCGGAACTCGATTTCCGTGGGCCATTTGTACTTGGCCAGCTTGTCTTCGCAATATTTAAGCAGTTCTTCGGCGGTGGCTGTCTGGCCTTCCTTCAGCACGACGAACACCTTGACCGCCTCACCGCGTTTGGGATGCGGGATGCCGATGACCGTTGCCTCCATCACCTTGGGATGTTCGAAAAACACCTCTTCGATGTCCCGGGGATACACGTTGAAGCCGCCGGAGATGATCATGTCTTTCTTGCGATCGACGATGTAGAAATAGCCCTCTTCATCCATTTTGGCGATGTCGCCGGTGTGCAGCCACCCGTCGGTGAGCGTTTCGGCGGTGGCGTCGGGGCGGTTCCAATAACCTTTCATGACCTGGGGACCCTTGACCAGGAGTTCACCGGTTTCTCCCACGGGAACGTCGGTGACCCCATCACCAAGATCCACGATGCGGCTCTGGGTATCTGAAATGGGAATGCCCACACTGCCCACTTTACGATTGCCTTTGAAGGGGTTGATGTGGGTGACCGGGCAGGACTCGGTCATGCCGAAGCCCTCGACAATAACCGCACCGGTTTTCTTTTCGAACTCCTTGATCACCTCCACGGGCAGCGGAGCACTACCGGAAAAACAGCCTTTGATGGAGGTGAGGTCGGTCCGTTCGATATCGGGATGTTCCAGCATGCCGATGTACATCGTGGGCACCAGCGGTGCAAAGGTGGGTTTGAACTTGCTGATGGCCTCCAACAATTGAGGGGGCTGGGGTTTGGGTACGAGGATGTTTCCCCAACCCTTGAAAATGGCCAGGTTCATGGCGGTGGAGAGGCCGAAAACGTGGAAAAATGGCAGGGCACCAAGCATGATTTCATCGCTGCCGAAAGTGGGGAACCAGGCCGATACATGCTGGGTCTGTTGGCTCAGGTTGCCATGGGTGAGCATGACACCTTTGGAAACACCGGTGGTGCCGCCGGTATACTGGTACATGGCCACCGTATCGAAATCCAGAGCCACCTGTGGCGGGTTGGGCGCATGGCGTGCAATGAGGTCTTTCCATTTGAAAATGTTGTCGGCCGGTTTAACATCGGCAGCCAGCCCCTTTTTCTTGCCCACCAGAGGGAAAAGGAGATTTTTGGGGAAGGGGAGATAGTCTCCGATACTGGTGTAGACAATCTGTTTGATCTTGGTTTTTGGTCGAAGATCGATCATCCGGTTGCCGAGCAGATCAAGGGTGATCAAGACGCTGGATCCGGAGTCATTGAACTGATGCTCCAACTCCCGGTCAGAATACAACGGGTTGTTCATGACTGCGATGGCACCGATGCGCAGGATGGCATAATAGGCGGCCACACAAGGGATCACATTGGGCAGCAGAATCGCCACGCTGTCTCCCGCGCTAACCCCGAAGTGGGTCAGGCAAGCGGCAAATCGATCCACCATGTCGTTCAGTTTGCTGAAGCTGATCTGATAACCTTGAAACGTCAGGGCCATTTTGTTCGGGAACGCCTCGGCCGACCGCCTCAGGAACGCCGGCAGGCATATGTTCTCATATTGAACATGTTCCGGAACGCCTGCCTCGTAGTGGGTCAGCCACGGTTTTTCCAGGTAGGGACTGTCTGTGCTCACGGAAACCTCCTTTTTGCTTGTTTTTAAGGGGCGATCGTAATAAATGAGGCCCTTATGCCGGTTGGGTGGGGTTTTCGCCGCCGAATCACTTTCACCTAATTTGAGAAGCTTTTTTTGTCAATAAAATTAATGGGTAATTTTATTTTTTGGTGCGCGCACACGCGGTCGTGAAATATCTGATATAATGTTTCCGCCGAAATAACGTCGCCATTGCTGTCAGGGGAGGGAATGGACACCGCCGCCCAAATTTTTTCTTGACAGGACTGGAATCAGCCGTTAAAAACTGAATGAATCTTCATTCATTTTTATCTATTCTAATACGAAATCGAAGGGAGAACAAGGGCAAAATATGGAAAACGCGTTGATCGCTCCGGCCAAGTATTTTTTTCTTTTCATACCCACGGTGGTTTTTTCGATCCTGATTCCCCTGGTGGGCGTTGCCGTCTTCGCATATATCATGGCCATCCGAATGGCGCCGCTGGTAAAGGCGGCGCCGGACAGCAGACTCGACCGCATTCCCCAGCGCATCTATCACGTGGTCAAGATCTGGCTGGGCCAGTATCGCCAGCCCCGGTACATGCTGGCGGGCGTGGTGCACATCGTCATTTTCGCCGGTTTTTTGATCCTGAGCATCCGCTCGTGCTCCCTGGTCGTCATGGGCATCGATCCCAGCTTCGTCATGCCTGGATTCGGCGGACTGCTGGGCGACATCTACAACCTGCTCAAAGATTACGCGGCCACCGCGGTGCTGGTCGCCTGCGCCATCGCCGCCTTTCGGCGGGCGGTGGTCAAGCCTGAACGATACAAAGTGCCGGCCCGCTACGGCAAGGACCACACCGCTGAAGCCCTGTTCGTTTTAGGCCTGATCTCGACGCTGATGATCTCCGAAAGCCTGTTCGAGGCCAGCAGTGTGGCCGCCAACGCCCAGGCGGGTCTGCACGCCGAGTTCCTGGCGCCGGCCAGCCTGGCCTGGCTGTTCATGCAGGGCCTGATGTCCACATCCGTGGAGACGCTGCAGACCCTTCACATCGCCGCCTACTACATCCACGACCTGACCTTTTTCTTCTTCCTGTGCTTTTTGCCCCTGGGCAAACACTTCCACGTGATCACCTCGCTGTTCAACGTGTTCTTCATGCGCATCGACAAGGGCAACGTCAAACCGGTGCGTCACGGCGTCACCGATGAACAGCTGGACGACCTGGAATCTTTCGGCGTAAAGCGGCTGGAGGACTTCACCTGGAAGCATATCCTGGATTTTTACTCGTGCGCCGACTGCGGCCGCTGTTCGGACAACTGCCCGGCCAACGCCGTGGGGCGGCCCCTTTCGCCGCGCTTCATCTCCATCAAGGGGCGCGACTTGGCATTTAAGAATTATCCCATCTACCCCTATGGCAGCCCGTTCAAGAAAAGCGAGGACCTGATCGGCGGAATTTACGACGAGGACGAGGTCTGGTCCTGCACTACCTGCGGGGCCTGCGAGCAGGAGTGCCCCATCGGCATCGAGTACATCGACAAGATCGTCGATCTTCGTCGCGGGATGGTGGACGAGGGCATGGTGCCCCAGAGTCTTCAAAAACCCTTGAGCGCCCTTGAAAAACGCGGCAACCCCTGGGGCAAGATGGAAAAGAAGCGCGCCGACTGGACCAAGGACCTGCCCGAGGGGGTCACGGTCAAGGACCTGGCCAAAGAATCGGCCGAGGCGCTCTACTTCGTGGACAGCATCACCAGCTTTGATGACCGCATGCAGGCTATCGGCCGGGCCACGGCCACCATCCTTTCCCGGGCCGGTGCGGATGTCGGTATCTTGGGCAAACAAGAAAAAGACAGCGGCAACGAGATCCGGCGCTTCGGCGAAGAGATGCTCTTTCAGACCATGAAGGAGATGAATACCGAGGCCATTCTCGACAGCGGCGCCAAGCACATCATCACCGCCGACCCGCACGCCTACAACGCCTTGAAAAACGACTATCAGGGGCTGCCGCCGGTCGAACACATCAGCCAGTTTATCGCTCGCAACGTCAAATCCGGCGCCATCCGGCTGACCGGCGCCAATGGCGACGGCAAGGTCTACACTTATCACGACCCCTGCTACCTGGGTCGCCACAATGATGTGTACGATGATCCGCGGGCGGCCCTGGATGCCATCGCCGGGTTGAAACGGGTGGAGATGCAGCGCTGCCGGGACCGGTCTTTTTGCTGCGGCGGCGGCGGTCTGATGCTCTTCTACGAACCCGAGGAAGAGCAGCGCATGGGCGTGCTGCGCGTCGAGATGGCTGCTGCGGCCGGCGCCAACGTGATCGTCACGGCCTGTCCTTTCTGCCTGGTCAACATGGAAGACGCCATCAAGGTAGCCGGGCTGGAGGGCAAGATGGAGGCGATTGATTTGTCGGAGTTGATTGTCCAGCACATCCAGTAGGATCGCTTGGAACCATGAAGTTCAATAAGGAGATAAAATTCCAATAACCAAATAACAAATCACAAACAAATCCCAATGACCCAAATCTCAAATTTGAAACCGGTTGCTCTGCACCTTGTTTGAGATTTGATTATTGAAATTTGGGATTTATTTGGAATTTGGGTATTGGGATTTGTGATTTTCTTTTTGTCCGAAATGGAAGAATTGTTATTCAATCATCAATAGGAGGGAAGCATGGAGATTTTGGTCTGCGTAAAACGGGTACCCGATACCGCTGAGAACGAGATCGAGGTGAACGGTTCCGGCAGCGATATCGAGCGCGACGACCTGGTATACTCGGTCAACGAGTGGGACAACTACGCCGTGGAAGAGGCCATTTTGATCCGCGACAAGGTGGGCGGCAGCGTCACCGTGATCACCGTGGGAGACGACGAGTCCGAAGAGGTGCTGCGTCGCGAGATGGCCATGGGCGCCGACAACGGCCTTCTGCTTTGCGACGACGCGTTTGCGGGATCGGACGGCAAAGGCGTCGCCACCCTGCTCAAGGCGGCGGTCGAGAAGGGCAAGTACGACCTGATCCTGACCGGTGCCCAGGCCGATGACGGAGCGGCCCAGGTGGGCGGCATGCTGGCCGCCATGCTGGACTATCCTTACGCCTCACTGGTCAACAAGATCGAGGTGGCCGACGGCAAGCTCACGGTGGGCCGTGAGATCGAAGGCGGCAACCAGGAGATGAACGAGATCCAGCTGCCCTGCGTGCTGTCGATCCAGACCGGCATCAACGAGCCGCGCTACGTGGGCATCCGCGGCATCCGCAAGGTGGCTTCGGTGGAGATCCCCCAGCAGGGCGCCGCCGACCTGGGTGTCGACGCCGCCACGGTGGGGGCTGCCGGCGCCCGGGTCAAACGCCTGGACTACTTCGTGCCCGAAATGGGCGAGGGGGCTGAAATGCTCGAAGGCAGCACCGAAGAGATCGTTGCCAAGCTGATCGAACTCTTGAAAGCCAAAGGAGGGTTGAAATAATGGCTGATATCTATGCATACATCACGCACAAAGACGGCGTGGCCGACGACTCGGCCCTGGAACTGGTTGCCGCGGCCAAGCAGATCGACGCCAATGCTGCCGTCACCGCCATCGTGACCGGTTCGGGCGCCGACCTGGACAAGGTCGCCGGCGAGGTGGCCGCTTCTTATGACCGGGTCCTCAAGTTCAACCATGACGCCCTGGCCTACCCCAATGCCGAAGTCGTCAGGAAACTGCTGGTCAACGTGCTGCCCGCCGATGCCATCGTCTTGATCTCCAATGACACCTTCGGCATGGACCTGGGCCCCGGCCTGTCGATCAAGCTGGACTCGACCTTCGTGGCCGACGTGGTGGGGATCGAAGGCATGGACGGTTCCACACTGAAGGTGATCCGACAAGAGTACTCGGGTATGGTCAGCACCCATGTAACCGCCGACATTTCCAGCGGTGCGGTGGTCAACCTTCGTCCCGGCGCCTTTGCCCCGGACGAGAGCCGATCCGCCGCCGGCACGGTAGAGGATAAATCCGGCGAGGCCGGCGACCTGACGGCCAAGCGCACCTTTTTGGAAGTGGTCGAAGCCGAAGTGGGCGACGTGGACATCACCAAGTCCGACGTGCTGGTTTCTGTGGGCCGCGGCATCGAGGACGAAGAGAATATCGAGATTGCCCAGGAACTGGCCGATGCCATGGGTGCCGTAGTCTCGTGCTCACGGCCCATCGTGGATGCCAAGTGGCTGGAGAAATCCCGCCAGGTGGGCACGTCCGGCCAGACGGTCAAACCCAAGGTATACCTGGCCTGCGGGATCTCCGGCAGTTTCCAGCACATGGGTGGTATTAAGGGTGCACCATTCATCGTGGCCATCAACAAGAACGTCAAGGCGCCGATCTTCCAGGTGGCCGACGTGGGCATCGAAGCCGACATCCTCGATTTTCTGCCCGAACTGACCGATGCCATCAAGGCATCCTAGCATACCATATCTTTCCAAAACACGGCGGGCGCCCGCTTTTCTTTAGCGGGGGCCCGCTTTTTTTATTGTGCCTCCCACCTTCCGGAAGGTGGCGATAGGCTCCACCGGGGTAATTTCCACCCAAGCTGAGCGTTTCCCATGTTGGTTTTGAAAAAAAATAATTACAAAAAGTATGGGTTATGTCACTTGGTGACTTCAACTTGGAAAACCCGTTGGGATTGCCGATCTTACCGCATCTGCGGCGTCAGACGTCTTCCCGCACAAGCGACTATAGCGGAATGACATCTTCCTTGGATCTGCGGCAAGTTCGACAATCGCTCAGCTTGGGTTCCAATCTGCCGGGTTGTTCTTGACATGCCCGGGTCCTTGGCATACATGATTTCTTTCACTGGTTATGGCAACATCCCGTTTCCATGGCGGATAACGAAATATGGCAGGAAACCCTCCATGAGTGTATTTCGCGGCTGCATCGCCGTATGGCGAATCGCCGGCTGGCTGATAACTGCCGGGTTGGTGCTTCATGGCCCTGGAATGCCGCCGGGTTGCGCTGCCGGTGAGTCGGATAAGCAGGTCGTTCATCTCTATTTCGCCGATGCGAAGCGTCCGGTGCTTATTGCCGAGCCTCGTACGATGGCCAATCCCGGCGAACCGACGGCATTCAGCCGGCAACTGGTGTTGGAACTGATCAATGGTTCTGCACGTGGAAATTTGCCCACCATACCCCAGGAAACGCGATTGAGATCGTTTTTTTTGCTGGGTGATGGAACGGCGGTGGTTGATTTTTCGGCTCATCTGCTTGAAAACCACCCAGGAGGTTGCCGGCTGGAGCAAATGACACTATTTTCAATCGTCAATTCTCTGATCCTAAACGTTTCAGAAGTTGACCAGGTAAAAATTCTGATTGACGGGGCGGAGGTACAGACGCTGACCGGCCACCTTCCACTGGACTTTCCTTTAACGGCTGATATGCTGCTGACACGATGAAAAAGACTGACAAACTCAATAACATTCGGAATATTGGTATTATCGCCCACATCGATGCCGGCAAGACGACGGTCACCGAACGGATTCTTTATTACACGGGGCGATCCCACAAAATCGGCGAGGTCCATGACGGTGAAGCGGTGATGGACTGGATGGTCGACGAGCAGGAGCGGGGCATCACCATCACGTCAGCAGTTACCACCTGCCAGTGGAATGGCCGGGACATCCAAGTCATCGACACGCCGGGGCATGTTGATTTTACCATTGAGGTGGAGCGTTCCTTGCGTGTGCTGGACGGGGCCGTGGGTGTCTTTTGCGCCGTAGGCGGTGTGGAACCCCAGTCGGAGACGGTTTGGCGCCAGGCCGACCGTTACAAGGTACCCAAGATTGCCTTCATCAATAAACTGGACCGCATCGGTGCCGATTTTTTTGGTACGGTTCAGATGATGCGCGACAGGCTTAAGGCCCACACCCTGATCCTTCAGATTCCCATGGGCACCGAAGACAGCTTCTCCGGTGTTGTCGATCTGATTCGCATGCAGCAGGTTCGCTGGGACGACGACACAAAAGGGGCCAGCTACACCGCCGAGGATATCGATGCCGAACGCCGCGAGGATGCGGAAATCTACCGGGACCAGATGCTGGAAACCCTTGCCGAGGTGGACGATGGAATCATGGAGGCCTACCTGGCCGAAGCGCCCATCGATACGGAGACGATTTTGGCTGCCGTCAGAAAAGCCACTATTGCATTGAAACTGGTGCCGGTGCTGTGTGGGAGCGCATTGAAAAACAAAGGAATACAACCGCTTCTGGATGCCATTGTTCAATTCCTCCCCAGTCCGGCGGAGGTGCCGGCCATTACGGGTGTTCATCCGGAAACCGGAGATACCATCCTGTGCCGACCGGATGAAAAAGCGCCACTGGCGGCATTGATTTTCAAGGTCTCCATGATGGAAGGCAGGAAATTGTCCTATGTCCGGGTCTACAGCGGCAAAATTACTGCCGGTACAGACGTATACAATCCCAGCCGAAACAAGAAAGAGAAGCTGTCACGCATCCTTTTGATGCATGCCAATAAACGGGAGCGGGTAGACACCGTGGGCCCGGGGGCCATTGTCGGAATCGTGGGGCTCAAGGATTCCTCAACCGGCGAAACCCTGTGCCAACAGGAGCATCCGGTGCTGCTGGAAAAAATGGATTTTTACGAACCGGTGATATCCGTGGCCGTGGAGCCCAAAACCCACAGCGACCAGGAGAAGCTCCAGCAGGTGCTGGAAAAGTTCATGGCCGAAGACCCCACCTTGCGGGTCCGGGAGGATGAGGACACCGGCCAGACGATTCTTTCCGGCATGGGCGAACTGCATCTGGAAATCATCACCAGCCGCATGCAGCGTGAGTTCAATACCCGGGTCAACGTGGGCAAGCCTCAGGTCGTCTACCGGGAAACCATCGAATCCACTGCTACTGGGACTGCGGTTTTCGACAAGGAAGTCGCCGGTAACCGCCATTACGGCGAGATTGCACTGCGGCTGGAACCGCTTTCCCGAGGTGAAGGCAAACGCTTCGAATCACGCCTGGCAGAGGAAGCGTTGGCCCCCGGATTGGTGAAGGCGGCTGAGAAAGGGGTGATGGAATCCCTGGAGAGCGGCATTCTCATGGGGTATCCGGTGGTCGATGTGAAAGCGGTGCTTACCGGCGCCGGAACCCGGGAAAACAACGGCTCGGAGCTGGCCTTTACTGTGGCCGCCTCCATGGCGGTCCGAGAGGCCCTTTCCCAGGGGAATTCATTCCTGCTGGATCCCATCATGACCGTGGAAGTCATCGTCCCCGAGGATTTCATGGGGGATGTGATCGGAGACCTGAACGCCAGGGGCGGAAAAATCGAATCCATCCAACCCAAACTGGGGGTCCAGACCATCAAGGCGACGGTGCCCCTGGCAAAAATGTTCGGCTACTCCACCAGCCTGCGGTCGGCCACCCAGGGGCGGGGAACCTTTTCCATGCAGTTCTCCCGGTTTGACCGCAATTGAAAAAACGTTCAGCGTTCAACCGTTGATGAACCCGTAAAAAGTCGAGATGTCCTCTTTTTTGTCATCCCCGCGAAGGCGGG
>NZ_JBFELV010000011.1:0-28932 GCF_041551955.1 Desulfosarcina sp. | reverse complement strand
GCGGGGAGGGTTCACCGTGAGGATGAAAATCTATTTTCAGTTCGCTCGCCGCCCCGCCGCAAGCGGCGGGGAATGCGCTCGCTATCGCGGTTCAGTGTCGCACCAGATGATTCCACAGATTCCAGATCATGTCCTGTTCGTCGTTGGATATGGTACAGAATGCATTCAGCGCGATGGCTGTTTCTTCGGCCATCGGATCGAACGTGATACCGACAATATGGGTCGGACGGGTCGTCCGGCCGACCGTTTTCCGCCAGGCCACATTGCCGGTCAGCCCGTCGATTACCGTTCGATTCCCTTCGAGGATTGTCAGGGTCGGCTTTTGTTTGAGCAAGGCGTCAATATCGGAGCGGGCGGTATCATTTTTCAGGACCACGCAAATGCCGCCGGTGGAAAGGTCTCTGGTGGTGCCGTGCACGACCCGCTTACTTCCGGTGTCGTCCGAGGTAAATTCGACGCTGATATCCGCAGGCAGGCAATACCTACAGGACCTGCGAACCGTCTGCCAGGCCCGCTTGTCCTGCGGCGTCCGGATCCGGCTTAGTCGCTCGAGAAGATCGCGGATTCGCGGATAGCGGTAACAGGCGGCCTTGAGCACCGGCTTTGAAATTTTAACCAGTTCCACGTTGCTGGTGGCCACAACGCGTGCGAGGCAGAGCGATTCCTCTTCCAGGGGAAAGATGTCTCCAAAGATGTCGTTTTCCGCCAGTGCAATGACAGTGGCGGGCAGATCCCCCGCGCTTTGCGGCAGTGTTTCCGTTAGTTCGCCTGATACGATGAAGTAAATGTCCGTGGATTCCTGGCCGGCGTCGTAAACCACCTCGCCGGGTGCCAGGCGTACACGGGTCAGGCGAAGCATCAGGGCCACCATCTCCTCATAATTCAGTTGAGAAAAAAGGACCTGTGAGGGCATGTCGCCGCCACCCTTGCGCCGGACCTGCGAATGGAAATCGTGTCCTTCACGATGGGAAGGTTTGACGATGCTCCACTCTAGAATTTTTGCCACAATGGACTGGAGCACCATGCCGTCGTCAAGGTAGAGCGCAGCTGCTTTGTGGTAAGCCAACAGCGCTGCATCCACAAGATTTTTTCCAGCCAACAGATCGGCAAATTTGCGATACAGCGCCGGATTGTCGGGAAAAACGTCAAGTAGCGTTTCAAACTCCTTTACTGAATGGACATCGATCTGGTCTGTGAGGATCTGTTCGATGATGCTTTCCTGGTCCGGATTCGCCTGAGGTTCGATTCCATTCATGTTCAGAGCATTCTCCCTTTTTTTAGGGCTGCAATCACAGCGTCCAGGCGTTGGTTCAACAATTCACTTTTTTGGTGGGACAGTCGCATGACCTCCACCAAGTCAGCCATCTGACGGTCGGACCTCAATACCCGCTCGCTCAGATCGGCCAGTCTGCGGGATAGACGATCCATCTGTGCCTGGATCGGTTCTCTGGATTCTCCAGGGGCATCCTGCGATCGATCCCGGCGGAATTCGCCGATCATTTTTTCCAGATCCTCTTTTTCGGCCTCCGACAGGCCGGTATCGAGCGCATCTATTTTCTGTTGGGGCATGGAAATACCTGACATGTCTTCCTATCGGTGATCCTGGTTTTTCAGATGCTCGCCGATCACAGCGTCAATGCTTTCGATGTCCCGATCCTTGGTGGACGGCAGATCGTACACCCAGGATGGCTCTGGAGGATTTTTTCGGCCAGCGCCCATGTATAACAGAAAAATGAGCAGAAGGACAATGATTGAGGTGACCACGATCAGGGCGGCGATCAATCGCTGCTGAAACCGGTTTCGGTGAAAATCATCAGCGATGCCGCTGACCGGAATAGCGGCGCCGTTGGGCTCGGTCGACGCCTCATCGATGGCCGTCGAACCTGAATCGGGTTGGGGGGTGGCCGGCTCGCTGGTTGGATCGGGTAAAGTGACGGTTTCTTCGATCATTTCCATCTGACGTGATGCTTCACCGGGCGGCTGGGCGGCGGCCGGGGAAAGGGGGCGGTAGGCATCGATGATGAATCGGGGAGGACCGGTCAGCCAGAAGGTTTTTACATCGGCGGGATCGAAGGAAAAGACTGCATGGACGCGCGTGTCGTCCGATGTTTGAGAAACCTCCAGGCTGATGATGTCAGCGTGGTATTCACCGGTGTCGCGGTCAGGCAGCTCGGCGGTGATTCCGGTCATGGTGACCTGCAGGGTGTTGCGGTGGATGGAAAAGGACGGAGAAGGGTTTAACGGCCGGTCAAATTCCAGGACCATGCGCACGTAACCGTTATTGTCGCCAAAACGCAGGTCCCTGATGATCGTTGCCTCTGCCCGCAGAATAGGCGAAAGCAGCATGGCAAGGAGCACGATCAGCAGCGGTGTTGCTTTCAGCGCACCGCCTATTCTAAATTTAGCCATCGCTATGTCGCTGAGTGGTCGGGATCGGAAGCTCGTCCGATCAATTTTAGGCAAATGATTCGTCGGTTGGGCGTTTATTGGAAAAAATATTAAAAAAAGGCTCTGATGTCAAGGCCCGTTGTGGACCTTTATCCAGGCAACCGCAAAATGTTGTGGTCGATGGTGCGGGTAAGGTTGAAAACAGGTTCAAGGAAAATCGAAACGGTGCTGCCCGTGTTGGGCCTCACGACGCCCCCGGGGTTGAATGTATCACATGGATGGAGAGGCCTTTTCCGGCTGAAAGGCGCATAGGGGCTCCTCTGCCATGTAATTGCCGCTGGCCTCAAAGGCCCTGGCCCGGCATCCACCGCAGACCG
The DNA here is from genome assembly GCF_041551955.1 of Desulfosarcina sp. GTDB lineage: Bacteria > Desulfobacterota > Desulfobacteria > Desulfobacterales > Desulfosarcinaceae > Desulfosarcina. The sequence goes on along the minus strand of NZ_JBFELV010000011.1, from coordinate 26,167 downwards.
CCCGGTACTCGCAGGCACCGCATTTGCCTTCCAGCTGTTTGAAGTCGCGAAGTTTAATGAATACCGGCGAGTGGTTCCAGACCTCACCGAAGGTCGTCTGGGTGACGTCTCCACATTGGACATCCGTGTAGCCGCACGGCTGCACGACACCGGTGTGGGAGATAAAACAGAATCCCGTACCGGCCAGGCAGCCCCGGGTCACGGCATCGAGCCCATGGGTTTGAAAGGAGATCGTCTTTCCTTCCGCTTTTGCCCGTTGACGCAATATCCGGTAGTAGTGGGGCGCACACGTGGCCTTGAGTTGCAGGGGTGTTTTTTCGCGCTGGTCATAAAACCAGTTCAGCGTGGCTTCGTATTCTTTGGCATCGATGGCCTGGTCCACGATATATTTTCCGCGGCCGGTGGGGACCAGTAAAAAAATATGGTGGGCCACCGCGCCCAGCTGTTCGGCCAGTTCAAGAATCCTGGGGATCTGATCCAGGTTGCTTTTGGTGATGGTGGTGTTGATCTGAAATTCGATTCCCGCGGCTTTCACATATTCGATGCCGCGGATGGCGGCGTCGAAAGCACCTTCCACGCCACGGAATTTGTCGTGGAACGCCTTGGTGGCCCCGTCAATGCTGGCACTGATCCGCCGAATGCCGGAAGCCGCCATTTTCTCGGCCACCCGAGGGGTGATCAGGGTTCCGTTGGGGGCCATCACCATCCTCAGCCCCAGGCTGTCGCCATGCTTGGCAAGATCGAAGATATCCTCCCTGAGCAGCGGTTCTCCACCGGTAAGAATGATGATGGGTTTCCCCACCTCGGCGATTTCACCCAGCAGTTTGAACCCCTGGTCGGTCTCCAGTTCTCCCTTGTAGGGACCGTTGGTAGCTGCGGCCCGGCAGTGAACACAGGAGAGGTTGCAGTTGCGGGTCGTCTCCCAGGCCACCAGGCGGAGGGTGTTGCCCTTGCCGTGGCCGCCAGGCGAATTTTCTTTTACAGCATGGGTATGCGGGTTCATCGAGCTATCTATCCTCTTCGTGGCGTCATCCATTGATCAAGGTGGCGGCATCCATGGCAAAATAGGTCAGGATCATGTCTGCTCCGGCCCGTTTGATGGCGGTAAGGGTTTCCATCATCACCTTCTGGCCGTCGAGCCAGCCCATTTTTTCAGCTGCCTTGATCATGGAATACTCCCCGCTGACATTGTATGCCGCCACGGGCAGGTCCACTTCATCCCGGATCCGGCAGATAATATCCAGGTAAGCCAGCGCCGGTTTCACCATGATGATGTCGGCTCCCTCCTCCACGTCCATGGTGGCTTCGCGGATGGCCTCCCTGGCGTTGGCCGGGTCCATCTGGTAGGTGCGACGGTCCCCGAACTGGGGGGCGCTGTGGGCCGCCTGGCGAAACGGTCCGTAATATGATGAACAATACTTGACGGCGTAGGACATGATGGGGATCTGGGAATAGTCGTTTTCGTCCAGCATGTTTCGGATTTCAGCGACCCGGCCGTCCATCATGTCGGATGGGGCCACCATGTCTGCGCCGGCCTTGGCATGGGACAGGGCCGTCTTTGCCAGAAGATCCAGGGACGCGTCATTGTCCACGGTATGGCCGTCCACAAAACCGCAGTGGCCGTGGTCGGTATATTGGCACAGGCACACATCGGTGATCACCGCCAGTTCCGGAACCTTGTTCTTGACCGCACGGATGGCCCGCTGGACGATGCCCTCCTTGGCGTAGGCCTGGGTGCCCAGCGGGTCTTTTTTGGGCGGTATGCCGAAGAGAATTATTGCCGGAATCCCTAAATCGTAGGCCTGTCTGGCTACCTTGACCAAGTTGTCGACGGACAAATGGTATTGGCCGGGCAAGGCATCGATGGGGTCTTCGACCCCTTTGCCGTCGACGGCAAACAGCGGCAGGATGAAATCGTTGACGGAAAGGGTCGTCTCGCGGACCATTTTGCGAAACGCCCCACTCTGGCGCATCCTTCTTGGGCGATAATCGGGAAACAGCATGTCAACTCCTGGTCATGGTCGTGAAACAGCCGATCATATCGTTTGGGCAATCTCCTCATCGGTGAGGTAGCAGGCCGGGTCCGGTGCCCACACATCATCAAAGATCGCTTCGGCGCGCACCCGGAAGTTGCCGCCGCAGACATCCAGCCACTTGCAGGTGGAACAGCGGCCCTTGACGTGGATCTTTTTTTCTTTGAGCTTCAACAACAGGTCGTCTTCCGGATGGGTCCAGATCTGGGAAAATGGGCGCTGGCGGACGTTGCCGAAGCTGTGGTGCCGCCAGAATTGGTCGGCATACACCTCGCCGTCCCAGCTGACGCAGCCGATACCACGGCCGGAGTTGTTGCCCTCGTTCATTTTGAGCAGTTCGAGAACTTCGGCGGCGCGTTCGGGATCTTCCTTGAGCAGCCGCAGGTAGAGGTAGGGCCCGTCGGCGTGGTTGTCCACCGTGAGCACCTCCTTGGCGATGCCCTTGGCATGAAGGGCTTTGGTGCGGTCGATGATCAGATCGACTGCCCTGCGGGTGCCTTCCAGGCTGAGGTCCTCTTCCACCATCTTGGAACCCCGGCCGGCGTAAACCAGATGGTAGAAACAGACCCGGGGGATGTCCATCTCCTCGAGCAGATCGAAGATGGCCGGAATGTCGCCCACATTGAACTTGTTGACGGTGAAGCGCAGTCCCACCTTGATCCCCGCGTCCTGGCAGTTTCGGATACCATCTAAGGCCTTGTCATATGCGCCGGGCACGCCCCTGAATTTGTCGTTGATCCCCTGCATGCCGTCCAGGCTGATGCCCACGTAGGAAAGACCGATGGATTTGAGTGTTTTGGCCAGGCCGGCGGTGATCAGGGTGCCGTTGGTGGAGATCACCGCTCGCATGCCCTTATCGACGGCATAGGCGGCTAGGTCCGGAAGATCTTTTCTGACCAGGGGCTCACCGCCTGAGAACAGCATTACCGGGGCGCCGAACTGCGCCAGATCGTCGATCAGGGTCTTCCCTTCTTCTGTGGAAAGCTCGTTGGCTACGGATTCTTCCGTGGCCTGGGCATAGCAATGAACACACTTGAGATTGCATTTGCGGGTTACATTCCATACGACCACCGGCCGTTTATCCTTGGAAAACTGCAGCAGGTGGGAGGGAAGGGTGGACGAATGGCGGCCATATCGCAGCGCATCAGAGGGCTCGACGGTTCCGCAGTAAAGCTTGGATATACCGATCATATAAAGTCAGCCTTTCAGCAGCTTGTCGGGGTTCGGGGAGAGTGGGAGATGGTCGTCGCTGGCTTGTCTGAGAAGGCCAGCAATGAAGCTGTCCGGTTTTTCCAGCGCCTCCCGAGTGATAAAAAATCGAGTCCGGCCCGTTTTTTCACGAACCAGCTTCAGGCCGTGTTCGAAATCAGCGGTCAACCTGCGGTAATAGTCCTCCGGCTTGCCTCGGTCTCTGAAGCATTGTTCGATGATGTGATCGATCGCCTCTTCTTCCAGGACAATGTTAATACCATGATTTTTGATAAAGTAAAGCTCTATGGTCTTGGTCTCTTCGTAGTAGGTTTTTATCTTTTTGAGCACTTTTTCGATGTCGGTCACCAGACTGCAGTAGGCCTTGGCGGCCAGTTCAATGCGTGACGCCGTGAGTTGGATGCCGTATTTTTCGCCAAAGGTTTTCCGGTTTGCCGTAACATATTCCACGATGCGCTGACACTCTTCTTCGGCCAGTCGGTCAAACGTCTGTCTGAATGACGCGTCACCGGGGCGTTCAAGCAGTTCGTCCAGGCTTTCCTGCGGTCGATCGATCACCTGACGGGTGGCGGCAAACCGGGTGATGGTGGTGGAGGGCAGGGTTTTTTCAAAAGGCAGCAGGGCGCTCTCCACGGCGCTGACCAGCCCGCGTGCGCCGGTATTTTCATCGTAGGCCCGCCGGGCCAACTCCGCCAGGGTGTCGGCCTGAAACTTGATATCGATGCCGTAGGCGGCGAAATCCAGCTTTTTACCTAAAATGATGGGGTTGTTGGGGTTTTCAAGGATGTCGCGGAGATCCAACTCCGTGAGCCGTTCGAATATCGTGCGTACGGGGAGCCGGCCGACAAACTCGGATTCAAATCCAAACTCGACGAGGTCCTCCGATTTGAGCTTGGACAGGATGTCCCCATCTTTGGACGGGTCGGAAAGGGTGGCTCCGAAACCGATTTTCTGGTCGGCGATGCGCTTGGAAATAATTTTATCGATGCCGGAAAATGCACCGCTCATGATAAACAGAATGTGTTTGGTGTTGATGCTGCTTTTTTCTTTTTTGCCGGTTTTTCTGAACCGGTCAATCTCTTGGAGCATGGATACTGGATCGTGGGGGACTTTCAGATCCACATCGGTCTCCTCCATGGGCTTGAGAAGCGCCCGCTGGACACCGGTGCGGGAAACGTCGGCACCGATCAAATTGTGGCTGGAGGCAATTTTGTCGATTTCATCGATGTAGATGATGCCATACTGGGCCAGCTGGATATCCCCGTCGGCCTCTTTGACCAGGTCTCGAACCAAATCTTCCACATCACCGCCCACATATCCCGTCTCGCTGAATTTAGTGGCGTCTCCTTTGACAAACGGCACACCGATTTTCTTGGCGATGAGGCGAACCATGTAGGTCTTGCCCACGCCGGTGGGGCCGAGCATCAGCACGTTGTTCTTGATGATGCCGACCATGTCGATAAAGTCGTCCGGTGCGCTTTGAAGATGCTTGATCCGGTTGAAGTGCGTGCATATTTTGGTGGCCAGCGTGTCTTTGGCTGCCGTCTGTTTGACAATGTATTGGTCGAGATAGGAAACTAGATCCTTCGGCTTGAGATCGAAATTAATCGTTTGGCGGGCTTTCGGTGGCGGCTCACCTTCATCGCTGCTGGCTGCCTGGGGCATGACGATGGGCGTTGCCAGTTTAACGCTGCCACCGAATTTTTTGGCCAGGAAATCACCCAGCTCTTTCTCCAATTCTTTGGGGTCGGGAATTTTTTCGTTGTATTCGCTCATGATCAACTCGTAATCGGTTCATGTTCATGCGGCTTGTCAAGCAGCTTGGGAACAGCGTCGCCGTCTCCCGGCAAAAAAGGCACCCTATGGAACGGTGCAGGGAAAGGGCATGAAATCTACCATCAAATAGCTGACTATAAAAGAAGCCGCCCCGCGTTATGGGTGAGTATAAGCACCTGGCCGATAAATTCAAGGTTGCCCGAGGGAAAAGCAGGCACGGCAATGCCGTGGATGAAAAGCGCGTCGACCGACGAAGAATTTGACTTTAGATTCCTGATCAACGGCCGATAATAGAGTCTGGTTGGTCAGCCAACCGGCGTCGGGCCAAAGGGATGGTTAACCGTGATAATGAAAATAAATGTTGACACAGGATACAGGTAGATTATTTTTACTGGTTGGATCCTTCACTTAAAGCAGACACTGCTGATCGAACAGGATTTATGGACAATTTCAGTCGAATTCAATTTGAGGCTCCCGATCTGACTGCGCTATCCAGCTGCAACACCGTGGTCGATCTTCATTTCCACTCCCGCTTTTCAGACGGTGGCGATACCGTGGCAGACATTGCCCAACGGGCCCGGCAATTGGGCATCGGTGTTGCCATTACCGACCATAACGCCATTGACGGGGCCGTGGAACTAGACGGCTATGAGGATGTGTTCAGCATACCCGGCATCGAAGTTACTTCCCTGGAAGGGACCCACGTGCTGGTTTATTTCTACCGCATCGATGACCTCAAGGATTTTTATGCCGCCGACGTCAAGCCTCATTTGGGATCTACGGTCATGTCATCGACCGACCTGGATGTGGAATCCATCGTTCGGCGTGCCAGGAAATACAACAGCGTCGTCATCTTTCCGCACCCCTACTCAGCCGCATTCACCGGCATCTGCAACCACAGTTTTTCGGAAGCGCAGCTCGACCGCCTGCTCCGCATGGCCGATGGTGTGGAGGTGATCAACTCAGAGAACCTGAAGCGCTGGAATCTGAAAAGCGCCCTGCTGGGATTCAACCTGAACCGTGCCATCACCGGCGGCAGTGACGGTCACAGCCTCCAGGAGATGGGTCGTGTGGTCACCTATGCCGCTTGTGCCCGCAGCCGAAAAGCCTTTTTGGATGCCGTGAACCGCAAAGCGGCCAAGGTGATGGGGACCGAGTCGAAGCTGCTGAAAAAAATCCAGTCCAACGGAGCCAAACTGAAAAACAGCATCAATAATTATCCGGACATGGTGGAAAAGAATATCCGCTTCGGCAAGAGCGTGGTCCGCTTCTGCACCCGCAAGGCGTCCGAACAAATCTGGCAAAGAATCAACGACAGACACTTGAAAAAAGCCTTCTATGTCGTCGCCGGTTTGACCTTTTTAAAGATCAACTACAATGCCCTGCCCTTGATCCTTTTTTCCATGATCACCTGAGATTACTACTGGTTGCCCAATCCCTTGAGCAGGCCTTTCACGCCCTCCTGCATCATTTTGCCGGCATCGTCTTTGGAAGGCACCATCTTTTTCAAGGCTTCCTTATCCGGCAGAGGCTGGCCGAGTTGCTGGCCCAGGATGGCTTTGAGGTCCGGGGTGAATGAGGGTGATGCAAAGCTTCCCGACACCATCACCGGTACCTGAATTCCCGTGCGCTGGGCCGTGTCGCCCTGGCCCTGGATCGTGGCCACAAATTTAGGTTCAACGCGAAAATTAAGGGTTTCCTTGGCCAGATCGGCGGTGCCGGACACCAGCACACGCAACAGGGGAGAGGCCATCCTGGATGCTTCGGTTTTAAACAATCCGTTGGAGATCGTATAGGGCAGGTGCAGTTCGGCGAAGTCGGTGCGTGGTTTTTCCGAGGGCTCTTGGGCCATACCGAAGGCAGTCTGCACGTTGCGAACCATTGAGGCCAGGTCGATGCCGACGATGGCGCCGTCGGTGAACCGCAGGTCGCCTTTGCCGCCGAGTGTCTGACGGATACGATCGGGGGTGTCACCGGAAAAATTCAGACCGATCTCGGCGGCCATCGCGCCTTCGATCAGTTCTTTGGCCATCACATCCTTGACCAGCGGGCCGGCCTGGATTCCCTTAAGGGCCAGATCAATGGCCGTCGTGGGTTTCTCCTTCTGGACATTGAGTGTGCCGGTGCCGGCCATACTGCCCTGGTAAAGGTCGATTTTGAGCGGATCCAGCTGGATAATGCCATTGCGGGCGCTGACCCTGACCTCGAGGTTCTGCATGCGGGCTTTTTTGACTTTCAGTTCACCGGCCTTGACGCGTGTATCCATCACCAGGCGGCGCAGCGGGGTGTAGTCGGTTTTTTTCACGGACGGGTCCGCCGATGGCTTCTGCGGAGAGTCCGCGCCGGCCTTTTCGTTGGTGGGAGGCGGCAGGTAGCGATCCAGATCGATGCCGTCCAGATTGAGATCAGCTTTGAGATTGGGTTTGTCGAAGTCGCTGGCCTGGGCGGAAAAGGTGGCCTGGGAGTCGTCCAGTTTCAATTTGCCGTCGGACACGACGACGTTTTCCGGGCTGCCCTTGAGCTTGAGTGACACCGCAACGGCGTTAAGGACGTTGGCGTCGGAGGTTTCAAGGGGCAGTTTCTGGCCCATTTGGTCCATTACCTTGCGGGGCGAAAATTCGGCCACGTTGACGGCAAGATCGAATGTCGGCGGTGCCACGGACGGGTCGATACTGCCGCTCAGGGTCACATCCAGTTGATTGAGCAGGTTAAGGGCCAAGTCCACCGGCAATGGGCGCTTGCCGGGTTTGTCACCCACCGGGCCGATGGTGCCGTCGAGTTTAAGCGGCTTCTGGTCCGCCAGCGCCGAAAAAGCCACCCCGATGGGTTTGTCAAAGGAGACGTCCGTCAAGACCAGGTCGATGTCCTTGATCTCCTTGCGCACACCAGCGGCCTGGTCCAGCCACACGATGAGGCCGTCGGTGACGGCAAATTCTCCCACCAGCAACCCCTTGATGGGCAGGTCGCCGGTCGACGACGGTGCCGGCGTTTTTTGGGCCGGTGCCGCCGGTTTCTCCGCGGGTTGGCCCAAGCCTTCCCAGCCGCCTTTGCCGTCCTTGCGTTTTTCGAGCACGATGACCGGTTTGTCGACCACAAACCGTTTGACTTCGATGTTGCGCGACAGCAGGGGCAGTAGCTTGACACGCACCTCAAAAGACGCCACCGAAACGAAATCTTTCTCCTTGAAACCGGAAGGATTGCCCAGGTGCAGGTCCGACAGGCGCACACCGATCCAGGGGAATATGGACGGTTTCAGTTCACCGCCCAGCTTGAAGCTGCGGCCGGTGGCCTTGGCGACCTGCTGCTCGATTTGCGGCTTGTATTTTTCGACGTCGATCACCATCGGCAGCACAATCACGGCGATGACGATTAACGCCACCAGTGAACCGGCAATAACAAGCATCCATTTTACGGCTTTGTTCATGGTAAGCCTCCTCCTTTTTGGCCTGGATCGAATTGGGGTGCTATCTGGTCAATGCAGTGCCTGCAATTTAAGACCGCCTGATTAGATGTAAAGCCCGGCGACGAAGATCCGTCAGGTGGAAAAGGTGCAAGTAAATGATATTATATAAATATGTTGCTCTCCTAACTGTCTTGACAAACCAGCGGCCATTTGAGATATTCGTCCATCCGAAAGGTGAATTTCCCATTACCAACATCAATGTGCACAGGAGGAGAATATGAGGCCAGGAGAAAAATTAAGCAAATCATCGGAAAAGCTGGCAGACATGATTCATAAGGCCATTGCCGACTGCGAACTCACCAGCTCCGAATACGATGCCATCATGAAGATTGCCAACGAAGATCACCACATCGATCGCCAGGAGCAAAATCTTCTCAATCAGTTGCAATCGCTGTTGGCCAATGGCACCATAAAGCGCGTTAAAGGCTGATCACGACCAACCGCCAACCGTTAAAGTGAAACGGCCATCATTCGAATGGTCGAAGACGGAATCCCACGGGTCTACCCGTGGATAAATGCCTATCTCCTCAAAAATGCAGCCTGGAAAATGGGTCCAGCCTTTTTCCAGGCTTTTTGTTTGGGCGGATCGTACCGACGCTTATCCAGAAAGCAACCAGAAGGACCTGCAGGCGTCCGCCAATCGGATTTGGAAAACCTCCGCTGATAGGTCACACGCCATGGCTGCGCGAATAGGCTGACGGCGGGGGAGGCGCCCAGCCGACCAGGGCTTTGGGATCGGGCCGAAATACTTCGAGGCGCAGCGGGTAACAGGCCGCCGTATCGCTGGAGTGCTCCGTACTGCAATCGCCGCCGGGGCAGGTCGACAGCGCGCACAACAGGTCGATTTCGGCGAAAAATTCGATGTAATCGCCGGGTCGCACCGGGCTGGCCTTCATGAAATACTGATGGGTGTCATGGGTGAATCCCGTGCACATGAAGACGTTGAGGACATCATGGACATGGGACTCGGCGTGATGCAGCGACATGCCGGTCTCTGCCGCCAAGGCACGGGTCAGGTTCGAATGGCAGCAGTGGTGATAATCCCGCCCGCTCAGCAGTCGGCTGGTATAGGGATCGCAGCGGGTGCCGATCACGTCATGCACACTGGCGCCATCCGCATCGAAGCCGTACCAGTCGAGTGTGTCATGGGTGATCGTCGCCATCGGCCGCATATGGGGGAAGCCGCTCCACATCCGGTCACCCGTGCTCAGGTGAGTTCCATGCAGCGCGCGGGTCTTGCCGCTGTAAAACCGTTCCGACAGATCATTTGCCGCCCAGAGATTCAGATCGCCCACCTGCGGGCCATTCATGCTGACGATCCGGAAAAAATGCCCTGCAGGAACGTGAAAGGTTCCGGCATCGCGCGGCGGCACAACCACCACATCAGTCAATTCCATGGCTTGGCGTGCGGCGGCATAGGCGGTCATGTCCGGCGGAGGCAGCGTATCGACCGGGTAGCAGATTACGGGCTTGATCGCCCTGCGGGCGGCGGCGTCAGCTGGCGCTTGGCTTTGGAGGGTGTTTTTCATCGGTTACCTTTCCACGTTGTTTAGGATATCTTATAGGCACAAAGCCGATTTCCTGGCAATTGGTTTGGATGGCTGTCGTAAAGGAGGGGAGGGCGGAACGTTGTTGTCGGTGAAAAACAGGCCGATGTTTGCCCAAATGCCGGCATCATGGTAAATACCTCGTTGCGGTAGCACAGATCCGGTATTGATCAAGGAGTCCGCATGCCCGTAAAAAGCCCCCGATCCCTCATCTTGATTGCCTGCGCCTGCGCCATCTTCTGGCCGGGCTCGTTTATTTTCGGCCTCCCCGGCGTCCTGCGCCAGCATTGGCAGCAGGCATTCAATGCCGATGGCGGGGCGATCGGTGGGACGGTTTTCTTCATTCTCACCGGAGCCACCTGCTTCATGTACCTGTGTGGGCGCCTGCAGGAGAAATACGGTCCGGGACGGTTGGCTGCTTTCGGGGCCGTGATGGGCGGCGGCAGCTCCATCTGGTTGAGTCAGGCCGCCACCATGGCAGAAGTCAACCTCTGGGCGTTTTCCGTCGGTGCCGCGTCTGCCTTTGTTTATCTCCCGGGACTGACGGTGGTCCAGCGCTGGTATCCCGAAAGACGCGGCCTGGTTGCGGGCTTTTTCAATATGGCTTTCGGCTTGTCGGCGGCGGTGATGTCCCCTGTTTTTTCCATTCTCTTGTCGACATGGGGCTACGAAGCGTTGACCCTGGCGGCAGGCTGTGCAGCGCTGATCATCGGCCTGGCAGCTTCAGTTCTGATCCGGTTTCCGGAGAACGATCCGTCGTCGCCGGCGTTTGCTGCACCCAGCGGGCGCTCGGTCAGAGAAGCCCTGAAAAGCCGCGAGTTCTGGTGCCTCTGGCTCACCTGGGTGTTCGCCGGCGCTGCCGGGGCCAGCATGATCGTCCTGGCCACCGGGTTCGGCCTGGACCGCGGCCTGACTCTGGCCCAGGCCGTCGTTCTGCTCACGGCGTTCAACCTGACCAACGGCTGCGGCAGGCTGATCAGCGGTTATTTTTCGGACAGGATCGGTCGATCCCGCATCATGGCAATGAGCTTTGCCGGCGCGGGCATCGCTTATCTGATCATGCCCCATCTGAATGGTCTGTGGCTGTGGGCTGTGCTGGCGGCGGTCATCGGTTTTGCCTTCGGCACCCTGTTTGCGGTCTCCGGCCCGTTGGCCGGCGACTGTTTTGGCATGGCGCACTTTGGGGCCATATTCGGGCTGGTGTTCACCGCCTACGGCTTTGTGTCCGGACCGCTCGGTCCATGGCTGAGCGGCCATATCCTGGATGTCACCCGGGGCAACTACAGCTTGGTTTTTTCCTACCTGGGTTTGATGTACCTGGGGGCGGCAGGGTTGATCCTGCTGGTTCAGCCCTGGCGGGAATGTCGCATGTAACGGCTTACCCTCGGCTGAACGAAGGTGGCTTTAACGTTCCCTCGCCCTGTGGGGTGAGGGTCAGGGTGAGGGGATTGGCTATACGGTAACGGCTGCCGGCCTTTGACCCGCTTGATTGAAAAGGTAACCGATAACAAGCACAGGCATACGCTATGGATGTCAATCAGATGCTCAAATCGACCCAGCCGTCACGCTTGATCGTAGAGACGCGCAAACGGGTCGACATCGTCGTCGGCATGCCCCACCATGCCCCGGCCGGCACACCTTGCCTGCCTTGCGCCGAGCATAGCGATTCGGACGAAAATACCGGTTTTGTGGGCCGGCACCTCGCCGACCGGCTCGAGTGCTGCAGCATCATCGCCTGCAATTTCACCATCGATGCAAACAAACACCGGCACAGCGTGTATACGCAGCAGATTGAAAAATGGCGCCCCAGGATTCTGGTCGAAATTCACGGGCACGGAAAGGTCCGATCCAAGTTCGATGTCGAGATCTCCTGCGGTTCAGCGGACTTCAGCGCCTATTCCGAGGCGCTGGCCGCGGCGATCGATCGTCAGCGCCTGGAGGATGCAGACCTGGCGGACGTGTCAGTTTGCGGGCGTTTTGCCGACATTTACTTCAAGGCGACCAAGACGCTGACGATTACCGATCCACGCTGGCTGGCCTACCACATCGAGCTGTCACCGCGGCTGAGGAAACCGTCAGGGGGTCAGACAGGCAAGCCGACCGAACTGGCTTACCGGTTTTGCGATTGTCTGGCAGCCGCGTTGAATGAGAAGCATGGATGAAGGCAGATTTTCAGCATCCGGCTAAACATGTCCGTAATAATCACGATGTACGGTAATCGAATACGCAAAATCCATAAGGGTTCCCCAACTGAAAACCGGAATGCCAATTTCCCGCTGCAGGGCCCTTGCAAAAGGCGGGAAGCCCGTGCACTCAAGTACCATGGCGCCCATGTTCGGGTGGTCTTTGAAAAAACGAACGCCTGCACGCACGAAATCTTTTTCCGATAGTTGATAATCCGCATGGGGGACTGCCGGTCGAATCCCTTCGGTCCACAGGTTGTCAAATTCAGGACATTGGCCCGAATCCATGGCACCACCGATCACGTAATTGCTGCCAAGCGTTACCCCAACATCCGTCAAGTGTCGGTCCAGGAGCGTCTCCTTCACGGACATGAGTATCCCCACAACCCGTCGCCGGCCGATCAAGGATTGGGCCCATGGGACTTGCAGCAGGCTGGACATAAAAACCGGAACTTCCATCCGGGATGCGATCTCTTTCTGGAAATAAGCAAAATACCCGCACTCGGCGAGAATGGCTCGGCAGCCCATTTTTTCAAGCCTCCCGGCGGCCTTTACAATCGTTTCAAGGTGCTGCTGTTTATCCTCGTCCAAAACCAGTTTCTGGATATCGAGACCTTCGGCCACTTCGTACTGTATGGGATAGGGAAACGCACTCGGATTGCGTACATCTCCCGGAAATCCGGGATAGGTCTCATCCAAAAGCACAACCCCCAAACCAGTCCCGTAGCAGTATTTCTTTCTGCCCTTGATCCGGCCAACCCCGATATCTCTGGAAAGGTACATATGTTGCCCTCCATCTTTCGGTGTAACGTCGTTGGTTGTCGAATTAGGCGGCGTGGCCTGCCTTCACGACTGTTGCGAGCAGGCTCTCCGGCACCCCTTGCATGATCATATATGCATTCATCCGTTGAAGGACGTCGTCAGGCAAGCATGGATAGCGATACTGCATCTCCAGCATCGCCAATGCCTTACCGATGTTTTGCGTCAGTTGGCCAATATAGTTTTTCGGGTCGGCGGTGGTGATCGGAGACAGCCCTGATGGAAATGGAACGGTGCGACAATGGGCCAAGGTATGCTTTTTAGTCAGGTATTGCCCACCCGGCCCGGTATCCCGAATTACCTCCAAAGTGAAATCGTCATCGATGAACGTAGAGGCTTCACGGCTTCTGATAACCATGCGGATGATTTCCAAGTCGATGACGAACTGCTCGAAACTGAAGGCGGAAAAACCAGCCAGGACACCCGCTGCATGGATGGAGAGGCTGGTTCGCCTGTTGTAGTCATTCAGCAGCGTGAACATCGCTTCGTATCCGCTTTGTACGGATACCTGCCCCGCATCGGTCACCGCCCCGATGCCGCGGTTGGGCAAACGGTATCTCTCGGCTAGGCCGGCAGCCAGATCGGCAAAGGTGAATCGAGCTGGAGAGGCGAGAGAAAGACCCCCGGTGCGCATATCCGCTGGAGCGCCCAGGCAACCGAAGACGACCGGCAGGCCTGGGGACAGAAACTGTGCCGCACAGAATGCGGCCAGGAATTCCGAATTGGCTTGAATCACGCTGCCCACCGTGGTTATGGGTGAGGTGCTGCCGAACATGACGCCAGGGGTGATCAGCAGGGCTTGTTTGTATTGCGCACAGACTTTTAGTGTGGCCAGTGCCTGGGCATCAACTTGCAGGGGGCTCAACGTGTTGATCAGGAAGAGGAAGCGGGGTGAGCTTGTGAAGGCCTTTTCACCGCCAAATAAAATGCTGCCGAGCTCCATCATGCGTCGAACCTGGATCTCGCCATCCTGAATGCCAATTAGCGGTTTGTCGCTAAGGAGCATGGCGATGTACATCATGACCAGACTGGACAGTTGCCCGCTTGCATCCTCGGGCTGGACCAGCACGCCGCCATTTAAACTGAGCAATGGTGTGCTATGAACTAGTTTGGCGATACGGAGATAATCCGCCAGGGTGGCATTGCGGCGATGATTGTCCGGCGTCACCACCAGCGATGCGCCGTATGCTGGAGCCAAGCATCTACTGTTGCCTCCGATACGCACATCCTTTTCCGGGCTGCGCGCTTTGAGCGTGAACGCCTCGGGAGCCATGGAGAGACAATCCATTACCTGTGCTTCGGTGAACCGTACGAGGTCTCCTGCCACGTCAACCCCTCCTGCCGCCAATCCCTCCAGGATTTCTGGGCAATGAAAACGGACACCGACTGAGGCGAGCAGTTCTATGGATGAACGGTGGATTTGATCCAGGATGGTTTCCATTGAGCCGTCTCCATGGCGTGATTCCGTGTGTGGCAAGTCTGACAGGGGCATTTTGGATGCTTTTTCCCATGCCATTTTACCTGGTCTCTGCCTGGTGGATCAGGTTGTCGTTTTTTATTTCTCCCTCAACGAGTTGGATGTGCAGGTCCGATAATCGCCATCTGCTTTTTCATGACCTCGCCAGCCGCTTCGGAATCCGCACCCAGAGCTGAAATGGTGCCGAAGAACCGAGTCATGTTTTGGGTATGCTATTGCATGAATGCTTCGTCCCCTTTCACATCTATCCCGTTCATGACCAGGCAACCAGGGAAACATAAACCATGCAGTGATTGCAAACAAAAAAGATACTTCCATTAAGTTTTTCAAATGGTGGAAGATATAAGTGTGTTGGCGTATATTTATATATTTTGCAGTTGACGATATATAGACGGTGCAAGGGGCGTTAAGGTCAGTGCAGGCCGTACCTGCAAGGCCAACAGAAATCTCGGGGAAACCGGTACGGTGGCTTTTTAATTCTGAAAAGCTGGTGATGAAGAATCCCGGACGGTAGCCAACAAGTCGAGTGAATGACAGGGGCTTATCTGTTGAACCTCGAAAAAAAACGCCTTCCCCGCTGATAGCGGTGGGAGATGCGCGCGAACTGAAGATCGGGTTCGGTCGATTGCACATGCCTGCAAAGCGCCAACAAAAAACGGCTCAGTCTGGCACCGATCGAGGATATTGGCGCCCTGCGCGATGGAAGGCGTCGGGAGCAGGGATAAGGTGGTGCATACCTGGATTGCCAGCAAAGCCATTGCCCAGATACCACACCACCCGCACCCCTTTGTGTTTTAGTTGCCGCTACCAGTCGCAGCGCCAGCAATCATCGATTTCCTTGAGTCTCACGGAAACCACACCCCCGACCCGCCGCCGGTCGGCGCCCCCGTATTGCAGTTTGCCAAACGGGCTGATGACGACTCCCTGTACCGAACCGATGACGCTCAGACGACTATCGGCCAGGTTATGGCCGTATGGGTCGGTTTTCAGTTCGTCGATCACCGCCTGCGAGAAACCGGCTTCCCAGTTCGGACTGCCGTTGGCGCTGGTTTGGGAGATCCGCGGTAAATCGATGGCCTCCTGAATGTTGCGCTGGTGATCGATGAGGTTCATGGTGACGTTGACCACCGAGTTGATGATCGTCGATCCCCCCGGCGAGCCGTAAGCGGCCACCGGTTTTCCGCGATTGAACACGATGGTCGGGGACATGCTCGACCGCGGGCGCTTGTTGGCCGCCACGTCGTTGGCGCCGGGATTGAAGTTGTCCGGGTCCGGATTGAAGGCCGGCGCGAAATTGAAGTCGGTCAACTCGTTGTTGAGCAGAAAGCCATAGCCCGGCACCATCAGTCCGGTACCCCACCCCGACTCGATCGTCGTGGTGTAGGAGACGACATTGCCAAACCGATCGACGATGCTGAAGTGGGTGGTGTTGACGCCCTTTTGCATCTCTTGGCTCACACGGGCCAGTTTATGTTTTTTCCAATGTCGGTTGGACTCGAAGGGGCGCGGGTCGTCGGCCTCGACATCATCCTGGCGGGAATCGGGATCGATCAGCGCACTGCGCATGGCGATGTAGTCGTCGTCCAGCAGGCCTTTTTTGGGGACATCCACGAAATCCTCGTCCCCCATCCAGACCGAACGGTCGGCAAAGGCCAGACGCCCGGCCTCGAGCATGACGTTCAGGGTGCGGGTTGACCCAAAACCAAATCCTTCGTCAGCATCGCCGATGGGAAAGCGCTCCATCATCTTGAGCATTTGCAGCACGGTCAATGCGCCGGATGAGGGCGGGCCCATGCCCTTGATCGTATACCCCCGGTAGGTGTCAGATACCGGCCTGCGGATAGCGACGTCGTAGTTGGCGAGATCGTCAAGCGTCATGCGTCCAATGCCTGCATCAATTTCGCTGACGCCATCTGTACGGGTGGCCAGTTGGGTCTCGATGATGGCTTTGGCGATTTCGCCGTCGCTACTATAAAATACATCTGTGCCCTCATCGGCAATTAACTGGAACGTCCTGGCAAGGTCAGGCTGCAGCAACAACGTTCCCTCCTCCAGGGGTAGGTTCCCGGGGCGAAACACCTTGCGGGCCACGTCATAAGGATTATCATCATCGCCATAAGCGGTAATGTCGGTTTCATTTTGCAAGCGCGAGCTCTCGGTGCTCTCCGCCAGCCGGGGGCCGACGCGAAAACCGTCCCGGGCCAGTGCGATTGCCGGCGCCAGCGCCTCGCTCAGTTCGATGGTGCCCCATTCTTCCAAGGCGGTGGCCACGCCCAACAGCGTCCCCGGCACACCGACCGCCAAGCCGCTGGTGGAAGCGACACCGAAATTGCCGATAAATGGCTCAAACATATCCGCCGTCGCAGCTCCGGGTGCCTTCTCGCGTGAATCCAAGGTAATGGTTTTTCTATACTTGGCCAGATAGATGACCATGAAGCCGCCGCCGCCGATCCCGGAGGACTGCGGCTCGACGACATTCAGGGCAAACTGCACGGCCGCCGCGGCATCGATGGCATTGCCGCCGCTTTTCAATATTTCAGCGCCGACTCTCGCTGCGTTGGGTTCGCTCGTGGTGACCACACCGCCTTTAACGCCCGGGACACCCAACATCAGCTTGCCTTTGCCCCAGCCTGCGGCCGGTGCCATCAGCACAAGTATTGCAACGACGACGGTCAACGTTTGCCATCTAAACAAGTGTTCATAAAATGGATATTTTTTCATTGCATTCCTCCTGATTTTAAGATTGGAAATTCAGGTATGGTATTAAACTTTTACGCAGGAAAAGATGGACGTTGCCTCCAAAGCGCCAGCGTTACCCTTTGGAGGCGACAATCAGTAGTTTTAGAACTAACAGTACTGGTGTGATGTTTGAATCTTTCATAACGCATCCATATTGCATGAGAATACAATGAGAAGAGCTGCCCAACTCGGCGTTACTGCGATTCGTTAAATGGCCGTTAAATTTGACACGCCATCGCATATCAGGGCTTCAATTGGGCAGGATCACCGTGAAATCGACCGCGTCAGACGG
This sequence comes from Desulfosarcina sp., assembly GCF_041551955.1. Lineage (GTDB taxonomy): Bacteria > Desulfobacterota > Desulfobacteria > Desulfobacterales > Desulfosarcinaceae > Desulfosarcina. The sequence continues at coordinate 8,629 of NZ_JBFELV010000011.1, read as the reverse complement.
ACGCTGCGTCGATTGGTGCTGTCACCTGACTGGATTTATCAGAAACCCGGCATCAGGATTATCGCTTTAAAATCGAAAGGGAGGTGAGTTACAGAATGGGTTATGGCAGGACAGTTTGTATCGGCGACTTATATTTTCTAACTTAAAAAATAAAAGCTACAGTAATACTTGTCAATGGATTTTTCGCCAATCGAGGTGTGCTGGTGGGGCGTGATGGCTGCGATTCGTGGGGCCTCAACAAACGTTCCTTTATTGTTTGCGATAAACCGCATAGCGCTCTGATTTGTCAGTTCAATAGACCTTGAAAAGAGGAGACCGTGTATGCTTGGCGTAGCCGATGGTGCGGGGGATTCCTTCTCGATCGCCGATTCACTCAATCCTGATGAATATTGAATTCAGGATACAATTTTTTGGCGCATTCCGGACAAATGCCGTGGCTGAATTCGGCTTTGGAATGTTTGCTGATATATGATTCAATCTGGTTCCAGTATCCTTTATCGTCTCGAATTTTTTTGCAGGAGGAACAAATGGGTAGAAGTCCTGTAAGGGTCTTTATCTCTTTCAACGCTTTTACCAGGTTGTCACGCTCTTTTTCCAAGGCTACTTCTGCGAGTTTTCGTTTGGTGATATTTTTCGACGTGCAGATCACGGTTGCAACCGTACCAGAGTCATTGAGTATGGGTTTAACCGTTGTTAAATAGTAGGTGTCGCCGGAGGCGTGTGGTACGCGAACCTCGATTTCGTTGGTTTTTCCTTCGGCAAAGACTTTTTTTACGATCGCAAATCTTTTATCTGCTTCATCTTTTTCAAAAACATCCCAAATTTTACGACCGATAATATCGTCCAACGATTTACCGACACCTGTGGCAAAAGCCTTATTTACATATCTATATGTCCCGTCCGCATAAAATGAGAACGTCGGGTCCATGGATTCATCCATCAACATTCGATAGCGCTTTTCACTTTTTCGAAGCTTCTCTAATTCATTGTTTAATTGTTCCTCGTCCATTTGACGACTCCATCCGTCATGTCCATCCGAAATTGCCTTTAACGCCTTTTCGGCAGCGAAACGAACCATTCCTTAACCCTATTTTTCCACCTCTTCCCAGGTGGCCAGCGCATCCATTTCTTTCCCGATTTCCACCAGTCGATCAGGATTGATCCCTTGAACGGCTATGGAATTCGTCTTGTCGTCAACGATGTAATAGGGCCCCAGACTTTCTATCGTCCTTCTTCGGACCCTTGTTTTATGCAACGATTGATTGTCCTTCGACAACCGCCGGTCGATTCTTTTTTCCAGTGCTTTCAGTGTGATTTTGGTCTTCATTGGATGCCTCCCTTGGGTTGTGCGAATAATACCAACCTTAGCACATTAGGGCATACGCGTCAGAAAAAAGTAAAGTAAATGGGCGATTGGTGGCGTGCGTTGATGAATAAGCAAACCGGGCTGAGATTGAATAGCTGCAGGTGACGCGGGAATCATAAAAATAGACGGGCATGGCCAGGACGTCGAACCTGGGCCATGCCCTCTTTTTTCCGGGGCACGACTCAATGCTAAGCAGGATGAGAGATCCGGTCAGTGGCGCGTGCCCATGGATTTACTTCGGCAGGTAGGCGATGGACTTTAGTTTTTATTTGGTTTGGAGGTATTTTCAATATCTACAGAATAGGAGCGGCCCTAAAAAAAAGGTTTCGTTTCTAATTTCAAGGCTGGAAATAGGGTTGAAACTGAGTCTCAACCCATAAAAAAAGGACCCGTATTAAGCTATAGGTCCCTGTTGTTATGAATGGCGCGCCCGGCAGGTATCGAACCTGCGACCCCCAGCTCCGGAGGCTGGTGCTCTATCCACTGAGCTACGGGCGCGAATGTGTCGGCAAAAATAGAGTATCAGCTTGAACAAGTCAAGGCTGTTTTAGATCTGGAACAACGCCCGCCCGGATTTCTCAAGCGCTGCTTTGGCTTCACCCACCACGTAAAGCGAACCGGCGACGCAGACCGCATCCTCGGGCCTGGAGGTGGCGATGGCCTGACGAACGGCGTCTCCCACATCTGGGATGATCTGAATGTCAGAGATCAGTGGTCTGGCGGCCGCTTCGAGTGTTTCGGGGGGCAGGGAGCGGTCGATTTTGGGCCGGGTGATGATCAGGCGGGCGCAGGGTGCCACCAGATCCTTGATGATCGCCTGATAGGGCTTGTCATCCAAAATGCCGGCCACCATGGTGATGCGCCGGCCGGCAAGCGTGTCCTGCAGAAAACGCCCCAGGCGCCTGGCGGCCATGAGGTTGTGCGCCCCGTCAAGAATCACGTAGGGTTTCTGCGAAACCAGTTCCAGGCGGCCCGGCCAGCGGTTCTGGGCCAGCCCGGATTGAATGTGGTCTTTGGCGACGCGGGTCCCGTCGCGCATGATCAGTTCACAGGCAGCCAGGGTCAGCGATGCGTTGTCCAACTGATGGCTGCCCATGAGACCGGTGCGCATGCCTGACCAGCGGTGGTCCACACCAAAATAGGAAAAACGGTCGTCGCCGGTGCGACGCACGCGGAAATCCCGGCCCTTCATGTAGAGGGGGGCCGATCGATCGGCGGCGACCTTCTCGATGACTTCCCTGGCGCTTTTCTGGGTCACGCCGGTGACCACCGGTACGCCGGGTTTGATGATGCCGGCCTTTTCTCCAGTAATCGCCGCGATGGTTCCGCCGAGGTAGGTTTTGTGTTCGAGCGAGATGTTGGTGATGATGCTCACCATTGGTTAGACGACATTGGTCGCATCCATCCGCCCCCCCATACCGGTTTCGATAACGGCGCAGTCGACCTTGCGTCGGGCGAATTCATAAAAGGCCATGGCCGTAGAAAACTCGAAGAAGGTGGGCTCCCGATCGCCCTGGTGGACGGTTTTGACCGCCTCCCAGGAGGCGACTACCGCATCGTCGGAAATGGGCGTGCCGTCGATGCAGATTCGTTCATTGAACCGGATCAGGTGCGGAGAGGTGTAAAGCCCGACACGGTATCCGGCGATCTTCAGGATCGTTGCCAGGGCGGAAGCGATGGATCCTTTGCCGTTGGTGCCGGCGATGTGAATGGCTGAAAAAGTGCGCTGGGGATTGCCCAGGCCGCTGAGAATGTTGGTGATGGTCGACAGACCGAGGATAATGCCGAATCGCCTCATCCGATACATGGCATCGAGGCATTCGGTGTAGGCGGTGGTTGGCATGGCGGCGACTCCTTACCAAACAAAAACCCGGCCGGGGTGTGCTCCCTGCCGGGTCATGTCCTCAAACGGGTGTCGCTAGCGGTATCTCCTGCTTCGTGCAGCAGCGATGCGCTGTCTGCGCAGTGCCTCACGTTCTTTGCGACGACGGAACTCGCTTGGTTTCTCGTAGCTTTTTTTCAGCTTCAAGCGTTTGAACAGACCATCGTTCTGAATTTTTTTCTTCAGGATCCGCATGGCTTTTTCGAGATCGTTGTCGAAGACTTTGACTTCAATTGCTTTCAAACTGGCTCAACCCCCTTTTTTTCCCATCGCGCAAACAAGTCGGTGTGATACCCTCAACCGTGATGGTTATTTCATAAATTTCTAAAACGTCATCAGTATCAGGTAAAAATGCTATTTTCAACATAAATATTCTTAGCGGGCATAGATAGCGGCCGGACGCCCGCAGGTCGGATCGGGGGGCCGTCGGCGGGGATACCGGAACTGAAACGGGGAAACGGAGCGTCCATCACCGTTTCCCCGAGTTCAGGCTTAATCCAGTTTGGAGACCAGCTCGGTGGTCACATCCTTTACACTGGGCGCGCCGTCCAGGGTAATATACTTCATGGAGCCCCCTTTTGCGGCCAGATCCCGGAAATAATAAGCCGATGCCAGGGTCCCTACGGTGGTGTCGTAGTAAATGTTATGGCGTTTGTTGATGGCCGCTTCGTCCTGATCGTCGTCCCGGGTCTTCAGGCCACCGCCGCAAACCCGGCACTTGTCGCCGTCGGGCTTGATGGCATCGATGTAGATGTTGTTGGGGTGGTTGTTGTCATTGACGCACAGACGACGGCCCATGATGCGGTTCTTGGCGATTTCGCGGTCCAGCAGAATTTCGACGACAATGTCCAGGGCCATGCCGGCTTTTTTAAGGGCTTCATCCAGTTTGATGGCTTGGTTTTTGTTGCGGGGGAATCCATCCAGCAGCCAACCGTTTTTGCAGTCGGCCTGCTGCAGCCGGTCGAGGATCATGGGGATGGTGATCTCATCCGGGACCAGGTCGCCCTTGTCGATGTATGCTTTTGCCTTGGCGCCCAGTTCGGTTCCCTTGCCGATGTTTTCCCGAAAGATCGCCCCGGATTCGATGTGGGGGGTGTTGTACTTGTCTTTCAGGATTGCACCTTGCGTACCTTTGCCGCTGCCGTTGGGGCCAAAAAACAAGATGTTCATTAAACTTCTCCTTTCTGTTTCCTGTTCAGTTCCACATGATCATTATAAATCCAGTCGCACGGCGATGCCGGCGGCCACGTGCGTTGACCCGGATCCTTGATTTCCGGGCAATCGTCGGATGCCGTTCTTTTTGGTTTGATACGGTTGGGGGCGGCATCACGTGTCAATGATTGTTTTCAGGCGGGCTGGCACCGAAGTGCATTTTCTCCAGCTATCCGCGTTAGTACAGAAATGATGCGGGCTTGTCAAGCATCCGCGTGGGTGGCGAGGGGTTCAGGGGGATGGTCCATGGTCCCTGGTCTCTGGTTTGTGGTTTCTGGTCCATGGACTCTGCTTTGTGCCTTGAGCTTTGAGCCTGCCAGCTATTATCTTCTGACCTTAGTCCTCCGACCTCTGACCTCGTCCTCCGGTTTCCAGTGACAGATGGGCCTCGACCCATTTCAGGGCCTGATCCCGGGTGGCCATTTCGCCGGATAGCCGGCCTTCATCCACCCGGTTCAGTAGGTATTTGAACCGGGGAGAAGGGGAGAGGCCGAAAACCGAAATGAGGTCATTCCCGCTGATCAGCGGCGGCACGGTGGCCTGGCGGTCTGTGTAGTCGATGTAAGCGTCGAGCAGGCCGTCGCAAAATTTGATGAAGCCGCCGTCCCTGGGCTGCATGCCCTTGCCCTTGGCCATGATATCGGCCATGGTATGCACAATGATCGGAAGGGCCAGGTCGCCGCAACGGTTAAAAAAGCGGACTGCGCCCATGCGGCCGAGGCTGCCTTTTTCCGATGCCAGGTACAGGAACAACGGTCGGATATGGTGGCGGATAATGGCATCGGATACCTGGCGTTGCCGGCTGGATAGTTTCAGGCGGCGGCCGATGGCCGCGGCGATGGTTGCACTTTTTGCGGCGTGACCGTGAAAGTGTACGCGCCCATCAGGGTCGACCTGCCGGGTGGCCGGCTTGCCCACGTCGTGCAAGAGGGCCGCATACTTCAACATGGCCGCGTGTCCGGACAGTTGCGCGGCGCCGTCAGTGCCCGCCAGGCGGGGGAATCGGGCGCCGAAAGCGGACAACAGGCTTTCCAGTTCATTATACACCCGGAGGCTGTGGTCGAATACATCCCAGGTGTGGTGGCGGTTCTGGATACAGCCGACGGCGGGCCGCAATTCCGGGAATATGGCCGTGAGCAGTCCGCTGGCGGCCATGCGCATGATGACGGGTGAGGCGTCGGCGGTGCTGAATATCTTGACCAGCTCCGCCCAGACCCGTTCTCCGGCGACGCTGCCGATGAGGTGGCGATGCCTGCCGATGGCAGCCTCGGTCCCGTTGGCGATAGAATAATGCAACACTGCCGACATGCGATAGGCCCGGACCAGCCTGGCCGGGTCTTTTTCAAAGACCGCCGGCGAAACCATGCGGATCTTTTTTCGCTGCATGTCCACCCGTCCGCCGGTGCAGTCCACCAGACGACGCGCCCTGACGTCGTAGGCCATGGCGTTGATCGTAAAATCCCGTTCCTGCAGGTTCGATTCGATGGACGGGTGGTCAAGTGGCGTGATGTCGATGGTCTTCTCTGCCGATGCGACCCGCAACACGTCAAAACCCTTTTTGCCCAGATCGATGACGCTGCCGCCGGTCTTTTCCGCGATCTGTCCGGCAGTGCGGAGGATATCCCCGGCCACCACGAGGTCGATGTCTGCCGGGGGATGACCCGCCAGCAGGTCGCGTACGATTCCGCCAACCAGGTAGATGCCGTCAGGATGGTCGGGCAGGAAATCAAGGTTGATATCAGTTAAGTCATTCATTTATAACACAATAATGGCCCATTTCGATGCCGGCTCGGCTCGGCGGCCGGCCGGTGGCGACAACGCGCTTACCAGCGAGGTCAAATTCCCTTGACACCAGCGGATTCATGGTATAAAAATTTTACTTATTCTCACGGATAGACCCGTCTGGTGGGGTAAATTCGAATAACTTCTATCACAAAAACACGCATATTCCTCCAAAAAAAACCAACAGTCCAACCCAATTCACCCGAAAGGCACCGTCGTCAAGTGAAATCCGAAATGCTGGCTTAGGGTGTAAAACCTTGTCGCCACTGGCGGCAACCGGAAACCGGAGTTGCTGTTGTTTGCCTATTCTAGTGAATTGCCTTTGCCGGTGATGTGCGCTAATCAATCCTAAAGTGGGGTGTGTTGATGAACATCGTAGAACTGAAGAACAAGAAAATTAACGAACTAACCAAACTGGCCAAGCAGCTCAATATCGACGGTGCTGCCGGCATGCGCAAGCAGGAGCTTATCTTTTCCTTGCTCCAGGCCCAGATTGAGAAAGACGGGCTCATTTTCGGGGAGGGAACGCTGGAGATCCTGCCCGACGGATTCGGCTTTCTGCGAGCACCCAACTACAACTACCTGCCAGGTCCCGACGACATCTATGTTTCACCGTCGCAGATCAGGCGGTTCAACCTGAGAACCGGCGACACCGTCTCCGGGCAGATTCGTCAGCCCAAAGAGTCCGAACGCTACTTTGCCCTGCTGAAGGTTGAAGCGGTCAACTATGAAGATCCGGAAGTGGCCCGGGAAAAGATCCTATTCGACAACCTGACTCCCCTGTATCCGGAAGACAAGGTCAACCTGGAAAACGAGCCGGAAAACTATTCCGCCCGCATCATGGACCTGTTGACCCCCATCGGATTCGGCCAGCGCGGTTTGATCGTTTCACCACCCCGTTCCGGAAAAACCATGCTGCTCCAATGCATCGCCAACTGCATCGTGAAGAACCACAAGGATATCGTGCTCTTTGTCCTGCTCATCGACGAGCGTCCGGAAGAGGTCACGGACATGCAGCGATCGGTGAAAGGGGAGGTGATCAGCTCCACCTTTGACGAACCGGCCGAACGCCATGTTCAGGTAGCCGAGATGGTCATCGAAAAGGCCAAGCGGCTGGTGGAGCACAAAAAGAACGTGGTGATCCTGCTGGACAGCATCACCCGCCTGGCCCGTGCCTACAACTCGGTCATGCCCCCCAGCGGTAAAATTCTCTCCGGCGGTGTGGACTCCAATGCCCTGCAGCGGCCCAAACGGTTTTTCGGTGCCGCCCGAAACATCGAGGAAGGGGGCAGCCTGACCATCATCGCCACCGCCTTGGTGGATACCGGTTCACGCATGGACGAGGTCATTTTCGAAGAGTTCAAAGGCACCGGCAATATGGAGATTCAGCTGGATCGCCGCCTGGCTGACAAACGCATCTTCCCGGCCATCGACATCAAAAAATCGGGTACCCGCAAGGAAGAGCTGCTCCTCGACGAGAAAACCTTGAACCGCGTCTGGATTCTCAGAAAACTGTTTGCCTCCTTGAATCCGTCGGACAGTCTCGAATTTTTACTTGAAAAAATGAACGGAACAAAGGATAATGCAGATTTCTTGGATTCAATGAACGCTTAAAATACTTACAGGGGGTTGAAATTACAATGAAAGCCAGCATCCATCCGGATTATTACGAAACAACCATCCAGTGTGCCTGCGGCAACGCGGTCGAGGTGGGTTCCACGAAACAGGACATTCGCGTGGAGATCTGCTCCAACTGCCATCCGTTTTTTACCGGCAAACAGAAGCTGATCGATACGGCCGGCCGCATCGAACGGTTCAGAAAAAAATACGAAAAGTTTCAGAATCAATAGCGCTCCTGCTCTGTCTTTCCACAGGCTTCGTCCGGTGGCCGGTCTTTAGAACCGGCACCGGGTCCTGCCGGCCCAGACCATTCCAGACCTTATACATACATCATCGTACGGAAGTGCCGCCTTTGTGATAAACCGTTGAATGGTTCCGGCGGCATCCCGTCATGAATGGGTGGTGCGACATGTTTGAAAAATTAAAAGGTGTTGAAGATCGTTACCAGGAACTGGAACGGCTGTTGTCCGATCCGAAGGTGGTTCAGGACAGGGACGCGTACCAAAAGTATATTCGGGAGCATGCGGAGATTTCACCCGTTGTGACCGCCTTCAGGGAGTTCAAGCGGGTGGACCGGGAACTGGATGACAGCCTCGACTTGATGCACGACGACGATCCCGAGATGAAAAAGATGGCCGGCGAGGAGGTTGACCGGCTGGAGCGGGAAAAGGAGCGGCTGCAGGAAGAACTCAAAATCCTGCTGGTTCCCAAGGACCCACTGGACGACAAGAATGTGATTCTGGAGATCCGCGCCGGCACCGGCGGAG
>NZ_JBFELV010000010.1:0-29085 GCF_041551955.1 Desulfosarcina sp. | reverse complement strand
GTGGGGAATCCGTAAGCGCGCATGGACCTGACGATCACGCCCTGCCGCAGCATGTTTTCAAACACAACATCCGCCGGCTGCCCGACGTCGATGAGAAAGAAGTTGGCCTCGGTTTTAAAGTAGGTCAGGCTCATCCTGTCCAACGCCTCGTACAGCTCGCCCAACCCCCGATGAACCAGCCCTACGGTCTGCTGTAAAAACGCCTGATCATCCAGGGCGGCTGCGGCCGCGGCCTGAGCCATGCTATTGACATTGAAGGGCGGCCGAACGCGGTTGAGAAGCTCCGCCAGTGAAGCCGGCATGATGCCGTACCCTACCCGCAACCCGGCAAGACCATATACCTTGGAGAAAGTCCGCAGGGTCACCAATGGGCGATTCACGTCGGATGGCTGTCCGGTTTTTAAGCAATCTGGATTGCTGGCGAACTCGATATAGGCCTCATCCACGACCACGACCACATCGGCCGGCAGCCGGGCCATAAAGTGGTCAAAGGCTGTCTGAGTAACGACCGTGCCGGTTGGGTTGTTGGGGTTGCAAACGAAAACCAAGCGCGTGTCGGCGGTCACCCGTTCGGCCATGGCGTCAAGGTCCATGGTCAGGTCCTTCAAGGGCACGGCGTCTACCACGGCACCGGCGGCGCTGGCCGCAATGGCGTACATGAGGAATGACGGGCGCGGCACGACCACCCGGTCGCCGGGCCGTATCAGGGCCCGCACCAACAGGGCGATAATATCGTCCGAACCGTTTCCGATCACCACGTTCGCCGGCACCATACCGTTGGCCCTGGCGATTTTGCGCGTCAGCATGTGGCCGGCACCGTCCGGGTATCGGTGGAGCGATGCCAAGCCGTTGCGGATGGCCGCCAATGCCATGGGAGAAGGCCCCAACGGGTTTTCGTTGGATGCCAGCTTGACCGAATCGCTGATGCCGTATTCTCGCTCCAGAGCCTCCAGCGGTTTACCGGGGACATAAGGCTCAATGGCCTTTATATAGTCGGGAATCGTCAATTTCATGGTCAACCACCAGTCGAAAAACCAGCCGGGCATTCAACCCGACCGCCGATGCATGCATATCAACGCGCCACAGCATCGCCACATGGCATGGCGGGTATCTATTTCCGGGCGGCCTTCTCACCGGCAGCCACGGCTTCCATGTTCAAAGGGATCAATTTGGGCTTTTTGCTGAACTCTTCCTTGATACAATGCTTCAGCGTTTCCATGGGAACGATGCCGCTTCGGCCCACGAAAGCGGAGAGGGCCACGATGTTGGCGGCCTTGACACTGCCCAGGTCTTTGGCGATGTCCACCACAGGCACCCGCAGTTCATCCACATCGTCACGGTTCGACCCAAAGGCGATCAGCGAGCTGTTGATGAAGATGATGCCGTCTTTTTTAACCGTTGGGGCGAATTTTTCAAGGGAGGGGCCGTTCATGGCCACCAGGTGAAGCGGATTTTTAATGATGGGGGAACCGATGGGCCGATCGCTGATCACCACCGTGCAATAGGCCGTTCCACCCCGCATTTCAGGCCCGTAGGAAGGGACCCAAGCCACTTCGAAGCCCTCCTCCATGGCGGCATGCGCAAGGACCTTGCCGATTAACAGGATGCCCTGTCCACCGAACCCGGCAAACATGATTTCGCTCTGCATGGTACCTCCTTCAGTCACGTCCGGCATTACTCGACCATGCGTCATGCCGGAACTTTGTAGTCTCCCGGTTGGTAGTATGTCAGCAGGTTTTTTTCGGTCCATTCCACCGCCTGAACCGGCGTCATCCCCCAATTGGTGGGACAGGTGCTGACCACCTCGACAAGGCTGAAGCATTTGTTCTCTAATTGATAGGTAAATGCCTGTTTTATAGCTTTTTTCGCTTTGTTTATATATTTAGGTTTGATCACCGTCTGGCGGCTGATATAGGCCGGTGTCTGCAGGGCGGCCAGCAGTTCGGCCATCTTGATGGGCATACCCACCTCCTCGACCTTCCTGCCGAAGGGGGAGGTGCTGGTTCGCTGGTCCGGCATGGTGGTGGGTGCCATCTGGCCGCCAGTCATCCCGTAGATGGCGTTGTTGACGAATATAGTGGTAAATTTCTCGCCCCGGTTGGCCGCGTGGATGATCTCGCCCATGCCGATGCTGGCCAGGTCACCGTCTCCCTGGTAAGTGAACACCATCAGGTCGGGCCGCACCCGTTTGATGCCGGTGGCCATGGCCGGTGCACGGCCGTGGGCCGCCTCCTGAAAATCAAAGTTGAAGTAGTTGTAGGCCAGTACGGCGCAGCCGACGGGGGCGACACCCACCGTGCGTCGCCGGATGCCCAGTTCATCGATGGTTTCGGCCACCAGCCGGTGGATCACGCCATGGGTGCATCCCGGGCAGTAGTGGGTGTGGGTATCGGAGAGGGCCTCCGGTTTTTTAAACGTCTTTCCCATTTTACCTTACTCCTTGCTTATGAGCCTGAAATCCGTTGGGGATTGACAATCGATCAGGCAATACGCTGCTTAACCACCTCGATGACCTCTTCGGGGGTGGGGATATCACCGCCGCACTTGCCGTACCAGCTGACCGGAACCCGCCCCTTGACGCTGCGCTCCACATCCTCGATCATCTGGCCCATGCTCATCTCGATGCTCAGCACATGGGTGCACGACGACTTCATCGCTGCCTCCGCAACGGCCTTTTCGGGAAACGGAAAGACCGTCTGGGGACGCACCATGCCCACATCGATGCCTTCGGCCGCCAACATGTCGACGGCTGTGCGGCACACCCGGCTCATAGTGCCGTAGCTGACGATGAGCCCTTTGTAATCGCAGTCGGTATGGTACGATTCGGACATCACCTCCTCGGCACGCATGCGGTCATATTTGGCCTTGAGTGCCAGGTTGTTGTCGTTGAGTTGAACCGGGTCCAAAAATAGGGATTTGACCAGATTGCGGGTGTTGCTCTTGCGGTGGTCCATCCCATTGGTGGCCCATGAATCCTTGTTGGTAGGCTCCGTTTTCAGATGGTCGGGGAATTCCACCGGTTCCATCATCTGCCCGATGAGGCCGTCGCCCAGAATCATCACCGGATTGCGGTATTTTTCAGCCAGCGGAAAGGCTTTCATAACCATTTCGACGGCTTCCTGAACGCTGGCCGGCGCCATCACCAGCAGGCGACAGTCACCGTGGCCGATCCCCTTGGTGGCCTGGAGATAGTCCGCCTGGGAAGGCAAAATGCCTCCCAAGCCTGGTCCGCCGCGCATAATGTTCACAAAAACCGCCGGGCACTGGGCTGCGGCAATATAGCTGATGGCTTCGCTCATGAGACTGATTCCTGGACTGGAGGAGGTGGTAAAAACCCGTTCCCCGGCGCCGGCGGCACCGAAGATCATGTATCCCACGGCCACCTAGCTCTCCCCTTGCAGAAACACACCCCCGACCTCCGGCATTCGGCGGACCAGATATTCGGCCACTTCGGACTGCGGCGTGATGGGATAGGCGAAGTAGTTCAGACAACCAGCCCTGATCGCTGCTTCACCGATGGCCTCGTTTCCCTTCATCAATACCTTTGCCATGGTGCTCCTCCATTGACCGCCCTTAGGCGTTCGGTTCTTCGGTTTCTTTGATGTTTATGGCCACATCCGGGCACATGATGCAGCACATCGTGCAGTGGATGCAATCTTCGGGACGCGCCTGAAATGCCGGGTAGTAACCTTTTGCATTCACAGCGGGAGATATCTCCAGAACATTTTTGGGACATACGGTGATGCACAGGCCGCAGCCTTTGCAGCGGTCCTTTTCGATGTGGTGTTGATACGCCATGGATAGCTGCTCCTTATCGCGATGGAATCATGTTCCATTGGAAATGCGGCGATGCCGTGCCGATAGATGGCCAACATGCCGGTGGTTGATCTTTTGCTGCAACAGCACGATCAAGATCCCCTTTTGCCTGATTGAGCCCGCTGCGCGGCACCGGTGCTTGGCATCGCTACTTCGTTTCGACCCTGATGAGCGGATTTTTTGATTCGCGCCGACAGGCGACGGGGAATGCGTGCGCTTTCTCGGTTCATCCGTTTGACGCCGATGCGCCCGCTTCCAGAGCATCAGCCCGCTTCCAGGGTGGCACCAACTGCCGCCTCAGCGCAAGCACCGGGCAATGAATATCCTTTTTATCGAGTCGGGTCAACAGTGCCGCCGGCGTGGTGATGAACACAAGGGGTATGTTGCCGGCCTCAGCCACCTGCTTTGCAAAAGTGTACCCGCCCAGAATATCCTGTTCGGTGGTCTCTTCCATAATATTGGCATTGCCGATGATGCCGGTGATGGTCATTCTGGCCTTGGCTTCGATCGCTCGTCGCATTTTCAAGCAACCGCCCACCGTATCCGTGCCAGGGCGATGGGGATTGATCACCTGAAGCACCTGCAGCGTTTTCCCCGCCATCGAATCGGCAAGTGCGGCCAGGACCGTTGCACCCACGTCGTCACCTCCCACATCCAGCAGGGTCAGCCCGGACGGATGTCTCAGCATACCGGACACCTCGGGGGTGAGGATGGGTAGGTCTGCCTGCATGTAACGCGCAGGCGGCAGCACCACGTCAATGCCAAGGCGACGCAGGGCCTGACGGGCTTCTCGGGTTCTGAAATAGGGATTGACCAGATCCAGGTCGGCTAACCGAACGGATGTGCCTTTTGCATTCATGTGAACGGCGAGGTTGATGGCGACTTCGGTTTTTCCGCTGCCGTATGCGCCGACAATGATCACAATACCGCTGATTTCAAGTTTCAACTGAAAAGGGGTCCTTTGCTTATCGTAGACCTCGCCGTCCGACACATGGCGTGGGTATACCAGAAGATATCGGGATGATTCGGCCTGGTTTCGGTGGTTCGAAACGGAAAAATGAATTACATATTTTTAAAAACCGACCGTGTCAAGGGATTTGGACCGGCCAATGGATTTCGTCTTTTACTGGCAGATGCGGTGTGCTAAGAGACAATGGACTCACGGAGTCCTCGTGAAGACAATCCCAACAAAGGATCGATCGAGATGACAGCAGTAAAGACCGGTCTCGACAACCTCTGCGAATCGCCTCCCCCGTCATTGAAGCACCAGCGTATCGGATTGCTCTGTAATCCGGCTTCAGTGGACAGCCGGTACAGGCATGCCCGTGAGCGGATTCGACAGGCCTTTCCGGGCCAGCTGAAAGCGCTGTATTCACCTCAGCACGGCTTCTACGCGGAAAGGCAGGATAATATGATCGAATCGGCCGATCGATTGGATCCAGTGACCGGCTTACCGGTGTTTTCCCTTTACGGAGACACCCGTATTCCCTCACGCGCCATGATGGATCCCATAGACGTCATGCTGGTGGACCTACAGGATGTGGGCACCCGGGTCTACACCTTTATCTACACCCTCTCCCACTGCATGGAGGCGGCACGGCAATACGATAAAAAAATCATCGTCCTGGATCGGCCCAACCCGTTGGGCGGGCGTCTGGTGGAAGGAAATCTGCTGGCCCCCAGCTGTTCATCTTTTGTCGGCCGCTACCCCATCCCCATGCGCCATGGCCTGACCATCGGCGAATTGGCAATCCTGTTCAACACCCGCTTTGGCATCGGCTGCGACCTAGCGGTGGTGCCCATGCAAGGCTGGAAAAGAGCGATGACGTTCAGTCAGACCGGCGTGCCCTGGGTGGCTCCGTCGCCTAATCTACCCACACCGGCGTCGGCCATGGTCTATCCGGGCCAGGTGATTTGGGAAGGCACCAACATCTCGGAAGGCCGGGGAACCACCCTGCCCTTCGAGTTGTTCGGAGCACCGTTCTTAGCGCCCGATCGGCTGATGGAGGATATCGACACGCGTCTATTAGGCGGAGCCGTGCTGAGGCCTGTTGAATTTGAACCCACATCCAACAAATGGGAGGGACATCCGTGCAAAGGGTTTCAAATTCATGTCACCGATCCGGCGCTCTATTCCCCCTACGCCCTGTCGCTGGCATTCTATCAGGTTATATACCAGACCTACCCGGACCGCTTTGCCTACAAACAGCCACCCTACGAGTACGAGTACGAACGTCTGCCCATGGATTTGATTCTAGGCGACCGCCAGATCCGGTCTCAAATCGAAACCGGAACGCCGCTGGCCACAATGATTTCGGGCTGGGAAGCGCCGCTGGCGGCGTACCAGGAGTTGGTTGAAACGGTGCATCTCTACAAATAAAAACCCCGAACGGGAAACCGTTCGGGGCAGCATTTTCAGCTTCAGGATGCGGGCGGGTCTATTTTTCGGTTTTCAGGGTCTCGATCTCTTTCTTGAGATCGTTGATCTCTTTCTTGTACTTCTCGGCATCGTCATCAGCGGCGCCGTCATCAGCGGTATTGTCATCTTTTTTCCAGGTGTCTTTGAGTTCATCAAACCCCAGATAGAGCGCAAGTCCACCGCCGAGCAACAGCATCACCGGAATCGCACCGGCCAAAAGTTGAAGAAATTCACCAAACCACACCGACAGGCCAATCAAGCCCAAGACTGCTGCCACTGCTCCACCAATTAACGTTTTCATAGAGAATCATCCTCCTTCTTGAACCTTGTTGAGTTAGTCAGATTAAAATTGCTTCGTCGGTCCATCCATCTGCATGAGGCTGTGATGGCTCGACGTGCTTGGCGATTGTCTTCGTGTTCTCCAGCCGTTGCCGAACGAGTCGTGTTGTTTAGAATATCAATAGGATTTCAATTAGATAGCAACTTGGCGGTGACGCTATCAAGTTATATGGCAATAACATAGAAGCCAGAGCAGCGCAAGCATATTTTTCTCCGGTGAATATGCCGTTGCAAAGGGTCAAGGCTTCTGTTATTTTTTCGAATTATCATCAACGTCCATCCGTCTTGGATTATTACCTTCTCAAATGATGAACCATTCCAAAAAACAGTCGGTTTCTTCTCTTGCGCTGAAGATTCACCAGTGGATCGATCGGCTGCTTAACCATTCACACGACCACTATTTTTGTTCTCTGCCATCACCCACCGGGACCATTTCCGCTCTTTTCCTCAACCGCTTGTTTTCAGGGATATTCATGGGCGGCGAACAGGCGGATATCGTCAAAAACATCCCCGCCGGGGCGATTATCGTCTATACAACCAAATATAAGAGCCGCTTCGATTTTCTCTTCGCCCATACCCGGTACCGACAATTGCGCCTACCGGTGCCGCAGTTGTCCTTCGATTCTGACATCTATCTCTGGCAGCCGGTGTCGCGGATATTCCGCATCTGCCTGGCCTACCTGGACGAATGGGTTCAGCGTCACCGAATCAAGGATCCCTATCGCAGTGGCTACTACCAACGCGCCCTTCTCGCCTCGGGCTGCGGCTTACTCTCACTGGTTGAAAAAAAAGGGTACTATCGCCGGTTCGTCAAGGAGAAAACCGATCCGCTGAGCTACTTGATTCATATGCAAAAACAGATTGACCGGCCCATCTACATCGTCCCCCAACTGATGTTTTTCGGTAAGAAGCCCCTGCCCGCAGTGCCCAGCCTGATGGACACGTTTTTCGGCACCTCGCAACGTCCGGGGAAGATTAGAAAGATCGTCACCCTGATCAGGTATCCCGGAAAAATTTTTGTTGAACTGTCCCAGCCGCTGAACCTGCGGCAATGGCTCAGCCAATCCGTGCAGCCGGATAAACCCGTCGATTATCAGGCCCTCCAGTTGCGTCGCCAGCTCCTGTTGCAGCACAACCGTCATCGGCAGAGTATCACCGGGCCGATCTTGAAATCCAATGATGAGCTAAAAGAATCCATTCTCACCAGCGACCGGATGGGAAGCTTCATTAAAAGACATGCCGCATCCAGACAGGAACCGATCCATAAAATCCGAAAGAAAGCCGATGGGTATCTGGATGAAATTGCCGCCCGCTACAGTCCAACCGCAATCCGCATCATGTCCTCGGTGGTGGGATGGATCATCAACTCCATGTTCGACGGCGCCGTCGTCGACAGGGCAGGCCTGGCTAGGGTCAAGGCCATCTCGAGAAAAGGGCCGCTGATTCTCATCCCTTGCCACAAGAGCCATATTGACTATCTGATCCTGTCCTACATTCTATACCACAACAACATGCCCTGCCCGCATATTGCCGCCGGCAAGAACCTGTCCTTCTGGCCGCTGGGTCCAATTTTTCGCGCGGGCGGTGCGTTTTTTCTGCGACGGACCTTCAGGGGCGCCGTGCTCTATGCCCGGGTCTTTTCGGCCTATATCCATAAACTCCTGGAAGAGGGTTTTCACATCGAACTGTTCATCGAGGGGGGAAGAAGCCGAACCGGCAAACTGCTGATTCCCAAACTGGGAATGATCTCGATCCTTTTGGAGGCCTATCGCCATGGGGCGTGTGAAGATATGATCTTCGTTCCCGTTTATATCGGCTATGACCGGATTGTCGAAGAACACGCTTACGTCCACGAGGTGGAAGGCGGCAAAAAAGAAGATGAGAACCTCAGTCAGGTAATCCGTGCCCGGCGCTTTTTAAAAAAGCGCTACGGTAAAATCTATATCAACTTCCACGACCCCATCTCCACCCGTGATCTGTTGGCTGACGCACCGGTGCCACTGGACCGGATGGCCCCCAAAGACATGAATGCACTGTGCCGCAACCTGGGCTGGCGGATCATCAACGCCATCGACAAGCAGACCGTGGTCACCCCCCATGGTCTGGTGGCCGCGGCCGCCTTGAATATTTCCAAGCCCCGCTTCACCCAGGAGGAATTGATCGACGCGGTGAATACTTACCTGACCTTCGCCACCGCCCAGAACGCCAAGCTGGCAGATACAATTATTCTCAACCCGGACGGTGCCATGGAATACGCCATCGACCGCTACCTGGCGCGTAAGCTGCTTGAAAAAGCGACCGGGGACAAAGACCTGCCGGAAGATCAAGCCGACTACACGGTCAATGCCGCCAAACGGTCGCTGCTGGAATTCTACAAAAACAACTGCATTTCTTATTTCGTGCCGGCAGCGTTTACTGCGCTGGCCATTCTAAAAAAGGATGCGTTCCAATTCAATGCCGCCGAATTGCACAATGAATACCACTTTTTTCAGGATTTCTTTAAATATGAGTTCGCCTTCGATCTGGATCGACCGCCGGTTCATTATGTGAGAAAAACCATCAAATCGTTCATCGATGACGCGATGCTCATGCCCCACCAGACCATCCCCGACAATTACCAGATCACCTCGTCGGGATTTCGGAAATTAAAGCTGTTTGCCGCTTTTTTAAAGCCTTATCTCCAATCGTATTTGGTGGTGCTCCACTTTCTAAGAACCAACCGCAAGGATAAGATGGAGACAAAGGACAAGCTCAAGAAGATCCAGAGTATGGGGCTCCAGATGATAAAAAACAGGGAGATCGACCTGATCGAATCAGTGTCCAAGGTCAACTATTCCAACGGCCTGAGTTATTTTTCCACCAACGGCATCAAAGATTACGAGAATGAGGCGGCCATCTCTCATTACGAAACGCTCATCCAGACCTACTTGAACCTGTTGGGCTCATGAAAGCACTGATTCTGGCTGCAGGGTTCGGCACCCGGCTGGCACCCCACTCCCGGACATTGCCTAAGGCCCTGTTCCCGGTTGGCGGCATCCCGGTATTGGGTAGAATGCTGGACAACCTGAAACGGGCCGGCTGCACCGCCGTTGCCGTTAACGCCCACCACCTGGCCCATCACATCCGGTCCTATCTGGCGGAAAACGATTTCGGTTTGCCGGTAACCCTGAGCGTTGAACCGGAAATTTTAGGCACCGGCGGCGCCGTTCGACACCTGGCCGACTATTGGGACGGCGATCCGTTCATGGTGGTCAATGCGGACATCGTCACCGACATCGAGTTGTCCACGGTCTATCGCAACCACCGAATGGGAGGCGCCCAGGCAACGCTGGTCATGCATGACCGCCCCCCCTTCAACCAGGTGTGGGTGGATGAGCAGAATCGAATCGCCGGCTTCGCGCGTTTTTCCAAACCGGCGGAAACCGAACGTCTCCGGGAAATGGCCTTTACCGGCATTCATGTCATGAACGCCGCCGTGATCCAGCGCATACCCAACGGCGGTTTCTGCGATATTATCGACGTCTACCGGCAAATGCTGGATGACGGTGTGCCCATTCACGCCCATGTGGTTCAAAATCATTACTGGCAGGACATGGGGAGCCCGGATCGCTACCGGGAGGCGGTGGTGGATGCCATGGCCCCAGATGTTTTTCAATCGGTCTTCCCCGGCTATCGCGGGGCGGCCATCCGCTGCCGGCAGCTGTCTGGCGATGGTTCCGACCGTGGCTGGTTCCGCCTGACCGCCGGCACACACCGGTTGATCATGGCCGACCACGGCATCACCACCACGCTGCCGGGCAGTGAGGTCAACGCCTTTGTCAGGATCGGCACCCACCTTCGGGCCTGCGGCCTGCCGGTGCCGCAAATACACGCCCACGACAGCTTCAGTGGACTGGTGTTCCTGGAAGATCTGGGAAACCGCCATCTGCAGCAGATAGTGCGGCAAAGGCCGGATGGCAGCGGCATTGAAGCCCTTTACCGGAAGGTCATCAACACCCTTTTCGACCTGACGACAAAGGCCGCCGGCGGCTTCGACCCGGTCTGGACCTGCCAGAGCCCCGCCTATGATGTCGCGCTGATACTCGACAAGGAGTGCCGTTATTTCGTGGACGCCTTTTTAAACGGCTACCTGAAGGTGGCGGTGGCCTATGAAGACCTGGCAGCGGAATTTGAACGCCTGGCCACGAACGCCGTCGACCACGGCTTGTCCGGATTGATTCACCGGGACTTCCAATCCCGCAACGTCATGATTCAAAATGGCCGACACCATCTCATCGACTTTCAGGGCGCGCGAACCGGCCCGATCCAATACGACCTGGCCTCGCTGCTGATCGATCCCTATGCGGAACTGCCCCCGGACCTTCAGCAGCGGCTCTTGACGTATGCCACCGAACAGGCGGCACGACTGTGGAAATTCCCCCCGGAGCGGTTCATCCAGGGCTATCGCTACTGCACCGTCACCCGAAATCTTCAGATGCTCGGGGCCTTTGGATTTTTGAGCCGGGTCAAACAAAAAGAGGCCTTTGCGCGCTGGATCCCAGCTGCGGCGCGAATGCTGGCAGACCACATCCGCGCTGCTGATCAAAAGGCTTTTCCCAAACTCACCGCCATTGCCAAAAAAATCGGTTCGGGATAACGGGAGATAATCATCCACCTGCCGGGAAACGACGCGAACCCAGACAAACAAGGAAGGTTCACGATGAAGCCAGTTAAGATAATGATCAATGGCCTGCCGGGAAACGTCACTTCCACCATCGCCGGCCATGCCTTGCAGGATCCCCGCATCATCCTGCTGCCCCACTCGCTGACCGGGCCGGAAATTCAAGCCGACCGGCACACCATCTCCGGAAGGGTGTTCGAACTCATCCGGCCGGCCGTTCGCAACGAGAAAATGGATGCGCTGCTTAAGACGCACGGGAATTTCATCAACGTGGACTTCACCCATCCCTCGGCCGTCAATGACAATGCCGAATTTTACTGCAAGCGGGGCCTGCCGTTTGTTATGGGCACCACAGGCGGGGATCGGGAGAGACTGATCCGAACCGTGCGCAACTCGAGGACCTGCGCGGTCATCGCGCCCAACATGGCCAAGCAGATCGTGGGACTTCAGGCCATGATGGAATACGCGGCCGACACATTTCCGGGCATATTTGCTGACTATACCCTGACCGTCGAGGAAAGCCACCAGGCCGGCAAGGCGGACACCAGCGGTACGGCCAAGGCCATGGTCTCCAGTTTCAAGCGCATGGGCGTCGATTTTTCACATGAAGCGATCGCCAGGGAGCGGGACCCGGCGGTTCAACGCGAGCAATGGGGAATTCCAGAGGCTTACCTGTCCGGTCATGGATGGCATACCTATCGGCTGACCTCGCCGGACAACACCGTTGTCTTTGAATTCCAGCACAACGTCAACGGCCGCGACATTTATGCAGCGGGAACCATGGATGCCGTGTGTTATCTTAATCGGAAACTGAAAAAAGGTGAAACGGGTCGGGTATTTACGATGATCGATGTACTGAAAGCCTAATACCCGATTGGGGACGCCCGTTTTTTAGGGTCCCTATGCCTGCTGAATCAACTCACGCGCTTTGTCCAGCGCCTGCGGCAGATGCTGAGGCTGGGTGCCGCCGGCCTGGGCCATGTCGGGTCGTCCGCCACCGCTGCCGCCGACCACCTCGGCAATCGGTTTAATTATCCTGCCCGCATGAAAGCGGTGGTTGAGGTCCTTGGTCACCACCACGATCAACAGTGCCTTGCCATCGGCCTCACACCCTAAAACCACGATCCCCGAACCGATGCGGTCCTTGAACCGGTCGGCCAACTCCCGCAGGGCGGATGGTTTGTCAACGGTGACCTGTTGGATGATCGCGGGCGTCCCGTTGATATCGAGGATCTGATCGCCGCTGCCATCAGCTTGCAATTCAGCCATTTTGGTCTTGAGCCGTTCCGTCTCCTTCTCCAGACTTTTCAGCGACGTCAGAGTCGACTCGATCCGTGTTATCAAACGATCCGGCTTGTCTTTGACCAGGTGACTCAACCGCTGCAGAATCCGGTTGTTTTTCTGGACATGTTCCAGGGCGGCGTACCCTGTGAGGGCTTCGATCCGCCTCACCCCGGATGCCACGCTCGCTTCGGAACTCACTTTAAACAGACCGATGTCGCCGGTACGGTTGGTATGGGTGCCCCCGCAAAGTTCGCGGCTGAATGTGTCCAGGGAGATAACGCGAACCCGGTCGCCGTATTTTTCTTCAAACAGGGCCGTAGCGCCGGATTTCATGGCATGATCCATGTCCATCTCCTCAACAGCCACGGGGACATTTTGCCGGATGCGCTGATTGACGAAGATTTCGATGCGTTCCAGGGCCTCGGGATCGACCTGGGAAAAATGCGTGAAGTCGAATCGAAGTCGATCCGCCGCCACCATGGACCCGGCCTGCTTCACATGGTCCCCCAATTCATGGCGAAGGGCTGCATGCAGGATGTGGGTGGCCGTGTGGTTGAGAGCCACGGCGGCCCGGTGGTCGCCGTCCACGGTAAGCATGACCGTCTGGCCGTTTTCAAGGCGGCCGGATTGGACCCGCCCTTTGTGGATGATGATGCCGGTGGGATCTTTCAACGTATCGGTGACCATCATCTCCATACCCGGAGCGGTGATCGACCCATGGTCGCCCACCTGGCCGCCTGCTTCACCGTAAAAAGGCGTGGCCGTGGTCACCACTTCCACGATGTCCCCCACGTCGGCAGCATCCACGCTTTTGTTGTCCTGGACCACCAGCACCACCCGAGCTTCGCAGGCAAGCGTGCCGTATCCCACGAATTCGGGTTTCTCGCCCGAGGCGCTCAATTGGCGGTAGGCATCGGAAACACCGGTAAAGGTGATTTTTGATCGGGACTGCCTGCGCTGCTCGTCCATACGCGCTTCAAACCCGTCGGTGTCCAGGGTCATTCCCTCGTCACGCACCACGTCGCGAACGATATCCACGGGAAACCCGAATGTATCGTAAAGCTTGAAGATCAAATCACCGGGAACTCGACTGATGCCCTTGGCCCGGATCTCGGCCAAGGCATCGTTGAGCACCCGCAGCCCGTTGTCCAACGTTTCTGAAAAACGTACCTCTTCATTCTCGATGACATTGGTGATAAAGGCCGAGGCCGTCTTGAGATCCGGGTAGGCCGGCACCATGATGTCAAACACCACCCGTGCGGTTTGGTGGAGAAAGGGTTTGGTCAGACCGATGTTGCGGCCATAGCGAATGGCCCGCCGCATGATCCGGCGCAACACATATCCCCTGCCCTCATTGGACGGCAGGACGCCGTCGCCGATGAGAAAGGCAGCGGCCCGGCTGTGATCGGCGATCACTTTCATGGCTACATCGTCGGTCTCGACGCGGCCGTATGACTTCTGGGCCAGCGCCTCGGTACGCTCGATGATGGGGTATATCAGATCGGTGTCAAAATTGGTGTTTACCTGCTGAACCACTGAGGCCATGCGCTCCAACCCCAGGCCCGTGTCAATGCTGGGCTTGGGCAGCGGGGTCATGGTGCCCGAGGCATCGCGGTTGAACTGCATGAAGACCAGGTTCCAGATCTCCAGAAACCGGTCGCAGTCGCAAGCCACATCACATTCGGGCCGACCGCAGCCATGCTCGGCGCCTCGATCCAGGTGAATCTCGCTGCAGGGACCGCAAGGACCGGTGTCTCCCATGGCCCAGAAGTTTTCCTCCTCCCCCAAACGTATCATCCGCGATTCGGGGATGCCGATGCGCCGGTGCCACAGATTGTAGGCCTCGTCGTCATCCAGGTAAACCGACGCCCAGAGCTTTTCCGCTGGCAACCCGTATCCGTTGGTCAGCAGATCCCATGCGAAATCCACGGCCTTCTCCTTGAAATAGTCCCCGAAGGAAAAGTTGCCCAGCATCTCGAAAAAGGTGTGGTGCCGGGCTGTATAGCCCACATTTTCAAGGTCGTTGTGTTTGCCACCGGCGCGGACACACTTCTGTGAGGTGGTTGCGCGAACATAATCCCGCTTCTCCTCGCCCAGAAAGGTGCGTTTAAACTGCACCATCCCGGCGTTGGTGAACAGCAGCGTCGGATCGTCCTGGGGAATCAAGGACGAACTGCGCACCACCCGGTGACCGTGTTTCTCAAAATAGTCGAGGTAAAGTTGTCTAATCTCGTTGCCGGTCATAACCGTCTCCTAACCCGGATAAAGGGAAACAACAAATCCCAAGCACCAAAATTCAAATAAATTCCAAATAATAATGTCCCAATCTCAAAAAGATGCCAATCAACGGTTGGCTGTCGTTTGGCTTTCTCCACCATTGATGATCAGAACGCCCTTTCTTCAAGATTATCAGATCTTGGAATTTTGAATTTGGTTATTGTGATTTATTTGTTGTTTGTTTTTGACTATTGTTTTTTATTTTCTGGGTCTGTTTTTTCTTTTTTCGCATCAGGTTTTGGTTTCAGCAGGCCCACCGCCTCCCGCACCTTGACGTCCACACTTTCGAAAAGGTCGGGATTGTCCTGGAAGAATTTTTTCACGTTTTCGCGCCCCTGGCCGATGCGTTCGCCATTGTAAGAATACCAGGAACCGCTTTTGTCGACGATGCCGGCATTGACGCCCACATCCAGCAGGTCGCCGGACCGGGAGATGCCCTCTCCGTACATGATGTCAAATTCAGCCTCCTTGAACGGCGGGGCCATTTTATTTTTGACCACCTTGACCCGGGTCCGGTTTCCCACGACGTCCTGTCCGTCTTTAATGGCGCCGATACGGCGGATGTCCAGCCGGACGGAAGAATAAAATTTCAGGGCATTGCCGCCGGTGGTGGTCTCCGGGTTGCCGAACATGACGCCGATCTTCATGCGGATCTGGTTGATGAAGATCACCGAGGTCATGGTCTTGCCGATGGTGCCGGTCAGCTTTCTCAACGCCTGGGACATGAGGCGTGCCTGCAGCCCCATATGGGAGTCGCCCATCTCTCCCTCGATCTCCGCCCGCGGAACCAGGGCTGCCACGCTGTCGATCACCATTACGTCGATCGCGCCGCTTCGAACCAGCATGTCAGCAATTTCCAGGGCCTGCTCGCCGGTGTCGGGCTGAGATACCAGCAGTTCGTCGCAGTTGACTCCCAGCTTGCGGGCATAGATCGTGTCCAGGGCATGTTCGGCGTCGATAAAGGCTGCGATGCCACCCTGTTTTTGCGCGTTGGCAACGGCGTGGAGGGCCAGGGTCGTCTTTCCCGATGACTCGGGGCCGAAAATTTCGATCACACGACCGCGGGGTAGTCCACCGATGCCGAGGGCCCGGTCCAATTCGATGGATCCGCTCGAGATCACGGGAATGTCTACCACGGGGCGTGCCCCCAGTTTCATAATGGCGCCCTTGCCGAACTGGCGCTCGATCTGCCCCATGGCGGAATCGACCGCCTTGGTTTTATCCGCTGAAATAGCCATGCAATCCTCCCAGGTTAATGACGGGGTAAAAAAAGATCATTGAATGCCTGCTGCGTTAATTTGCAGGCAGGTCCGTTAAACGATACTCGGCTTGCCCGATGTCGTGATTCGATCTGTCGGATCGATACGCTTTTCGTGGACTGCCCGGGGGGCTCTATACCGCCAGGTGTGACATGTGCAGCAGCGTGTATTCAGGCCCACTGGGTTTGAGCATACTTTTAAAGAGCATCAGTCGATCCACTCGGAATGAATCCGAGGCAACCGCTTTAAAGGATTCCACGGATTCGCCAATCAATCGCGCGTCGATCCGTCGGCGGATCCGGCCGATGGTCAAGTGAGCGCCAAAGCCACGAGTCTCCCTTTTAAATCCCACCGATTCCAAACCGGAATCAAGGGTTGCCTGAATCGTATTCAACCGGTCGAGATCGCCCGACAGCCCCACCCAAAGCACACGCGCCTGGCGAGGATCCGGAAAAACGCCCAGCCCCTTTGCCGTCAGCGAAAAAGCAGCTGTCACGCCGGCGGTTGCATCCATCTGAGCGGCAACTGCTGGAACATGTGAGGGATCGATATCGCCGAGAAACTTCAGGGTCAAATGAATGCTCTTCGCCGCCACCCAGCGGATGCTCCCTCGCGGCAATGGTAGCCGCGCCTGAACCTGCATCAAAAAGCGTGACACCGCATCGGGGATCGGCACGGCAACGAAGGCGCGCAGGGTCTTTGGCATGGTGGCTCCTCAGCGGTCGCGGTCATGAATACCCTGACGCACCGAGATGGCCGAGGCGCCTGGGCCGCAAGGAGCGAAGCGCGCCAACGGACATCAGGCCGCAGGAAGGGTGAACTGGGGCGTGCCCAGTTCAAATGTGCCCGCCGCAACCCACTGTTTCAGCGTCTCGGCAATTTGTCGGGCCTTGACCATGCTGGAAAGCGGAACCGTTGGCACCTGCTTCCCGTTGAGGGTGATGACTCCGCTTTTTAGCGCTGCATAGCTGACCTGCCCCAAATTGCTTGGCTTGCCGTTGGGGTAGTCGTTGCCGTAGTCCACCACCTGGGTAAACAGCTCAGCATCTGAAACCGCTGTAAACCTGGCCATCTCCTCATCCAGTATCGGGATGGGGACGCCCAGTCCCACCGCCAGTGAACACCCGTATCCCTGAATGCTGACGCCTACCAACCAGTCCGGACTCATCTTCTGCATGTCTCCCATCACCCATAGGGTGCCTGCCGGGGTCAGCGGTGTACCGTTGGCTGCCCGCTTCACGCCGGGGCGGTGCTGGGTGCCGTGCCAGGTGACATAGCCGACGCCGCCCCCTAAGAAAATGCGTGTACCCAACCCGATGGTCCGGTAGAAGGGGTCGTTGAACAGCGGGCTCAACTGGCCGGCCGAGCAGTAGTTGGCATTGCCCGCCCTGGGCTTGAGCGCCCCCATGTAGGTATAGACCGTTTTGTTGGTGAGATTCACTGCACAGTTGTAGTTCTGATAGGCGTTCCTGGGATTGCACAAGGTTGCCTGGGGCAACGTTTTGAGCGTAACGAACTTCTCATATTCCCGGCTGGGGTAACAATCCGTTCCATAGGCGGTGGCCTTGATATGCATCTTCTTGCCCGCCACCAGATCCTGGATGACGTGGCCGCCGCCGTAGCGGAATTCGCCGGGATACACCTTGTTCAAGGGATCGTCTTCGCACGGTTCGGTAGCCCCGATGTAGCAGTCTACCGCGGCAACCCCCCCGTAAGCGGGCACATTGTTGATCCACACCTTGGCTGCCTTGGTGCCCGGAGCCGAGTGACCGAAGTTGATAAATGCACCCGACGAGCACATGGGCGCGAAGGTCCCCGTGGTCACTACATCCACCTGGCGGGCAGCCTCCTGCGGGCCCTCGTCCGCGACGATGTCGATCATCTCTTCGGCAGTGACGACGACCACGTTGCCGGCCCTGATTTTATCGTTAATCTGCCGAATCGTTTTCTGAACCTTAACGCGCGCCATGCCGCCGCCTTCTCCTGTAGGCTTCAAAATAATTAATTTTTTGGACTGCGTTATCGGTCGTCGCCGTGTAACCAGACGGTTTCTCCCGACTATCCTTGGCAAATTAAAAACTTAAGGCTTATTTCGGGTTCCCGCGTCATCGATTTTGGCGCTGATATTGTTTTTAATCCACGCATCGTCCCACCACTCCACCGGATTGACATAGGTCTGGTGAATCAAGGTGCCGTAGTGCAGGTGGTCACCACCTGCCAGACCCGTCAACCCGGTCTTGCCGATGGTATCGCCTTTGTTGACCATCTGGCCGACGGCGACATCGATTTGACTCAAATGCGAGTAGAGGGTGAACAACCCGAACCCGTGGTCGAGAATGATGGTGTTGCCATAGATACCCTGGTCGCCGGTGAAGGCCACTTTCCCGCGGTTTGCCGCCGGTACCGGTGAATGCGCCGTAGAAGCCAGATCGACCCCCATGTGCACCTGACGGTCGATCACCTTGCCACCGTAGAGATAGGTGCGGTGATCGGCGAATCGGGCACGGTTGGCAGACCGCGGAAGCCGCAAAAAAGGCCCCTCCCAAAGGATATCTTTTTCCGTTTTCCGGGTGATCCGGTGTATCGCCTCGGTATCCTTGAGACGCAGCTCACGATTGACTTTAAGAAAAAGATCGGCCCGGCCGCCGCCCGAGGATTCAGGAAAATAGCGCTCGAAATCGGGCATTTTCGCGTTGAAAAAGGTATCGGACAGATTTATCGTGTCTTTTCTGAAAGACCGTTCGTTGATGTGATAGACCATACCGGTCGTCGATCGATTGCCGGCGAAGTCTTCGGCGGCTATGGCCAGCCGCGTTTCCTTGCCTTGTTCGATATCCAATGCAAAAAGGGCCAGGTGGACGGATGGATCTTTGAAATGACCGGCATATCCGGGGTAAAAAAGATCGCCCACTGTCACTCCGCTGACCGGACAATCTTCCGACAATCGGTATATTGCCGCACCACTGCCGCCCTGGTTAAGATTGTGGGAGCGGCTGATTAGATCGATCGACGGCGCCGAAGTGTCGATTTGGATCTCCTTTTCCAGGTAAACCCGATTGCCTTTTCCCCATTTGCGCAGCGAGTAATCCCAAGCCACGACACGGATGACGCCCTTCCCGTCGGCCAGACCCATGGACTGGGGTGAGACCGGTGTTTTGACCTGCACCGACTTTTCCTTGCCGCCCGCAAAGAAACCGGCGGAAGGAAAGGTTCGCTGCAGGACCTCCACCTCCCGGCCCTCGACCAACAGGCCCATCCAAACCTTGCGGATACCGCTGCCGGCGTCATCAACCTTTACGGTAACGGTCCGCGTGGCGCCGATAAAAGGGGATTCCAGTTCAATTTCCAATGCAGGCGCCGATCCTTCCAAGCGGATGATGGCCAGCCATACGGCAGGGATACTGATCAGCAGCACCACCGTAACCACCAAGATCGGTTTGATTGAGCTTCCTTTTTTATTCAACGGGTTCGTTCCTTTCGGCGCTGTTCGTTAGCCGTCTATTGAATTGGGGACAATACCAGTTAAGCCACCGGTAATCAAGGCAAACTTTTTCGCGCCTTGACTTTTTAACCGCCTGAGGATACATAATAAAACATGATTCCAATTCTCTTGAAAGATGACAATGAATGAAAATTGACAGTCCTTTTTTCCTGGTCAGCGGCCCGTGCGTCATCGAAGATGAAGCGGTCACGCTGCGCATCGCCACTCGACTCAAGGAACTGACAGAGAGCCTCGGCATTCCTTTGACCTTCAAAGCATCATATGACAAGGCCAACCGGACTGCCATCACCTCTTTCCGGGGCCCGGGCATTCAGGATGGGCTGCGCGTGCTGGCCAAAGTCAAAGAAACCCTTGACGTGCCCATCCTGTCCGACGTTCATCGCATCAGCGAAGTGGCGGCTGCCGCCCAGGTGCTTGATGTCATCCAGATTCCGGCCTTTCTCTGTCGCCAGACTGACCTGCTCCTGGCGGTCGCAAAAACCGGCAAGCCGGTCAATGTCAAAAAAGGCCAGTTTCTGGCCCCTTGGGATATGGTCAATATCGTCGAAAAGATTCGATCGGTATCCAGCGTCCAACCCATGATCACCGAGCGTGGTGTCATGTTCGGATACAACAACCTGGTCGTTGATTTCAGGGGTATCCACATCATGCAGCAAACCGGTTGTCCAGTGGTTTTCGACGCCACCCACAGTGTTCAATTACCCGGCGGCGCGGGAACCCATTCCGGCGGCCAGCGGGAGTTTGCCCCGGTGCTGGCCAGGGCCGCCATAGCGGCCGGTGCAGACGGGGTTTTCCTGGAAGTGCACGAGAACCCGGACAAAGCCCTCTGCGATGGCCCCAATTCACTCCCCCTGGACCAGTTGCCCGCTCTGCTGGCCCAGCTTAAAGCCATCAAAACCGCCCTGGCCGCTTGACATCATCCCATGATCGACACCCGCCTGAAACAGATTGCCCTGATACTTCTTGATGTGGATGGGGTCCTGACCGCCGGCCAGGTCGTTTACGACGACAGCGGCCAGGAGACCAAGGTGTTTAACGTGCGCGACGGGTTGGGCATCCGCATGCTGATTGAAGCAGGTCTGACGGTGGGCATTGTCACCGGGCGCCGTTCCATGGCACTGGTTCACCGGTGCAAAAATTTAGGTATCAACCTGCTCAAAGACGGGGTCCGAGACAAGGCTGCCGCTCTTGAAGAGATCCTGAAAGAGACCGGAGTGGCGGCCTCAGCCACGGCCTTCGTGGGAGACGACCTGCCGGATTTGCCCATCATGCGTCGGGTGGGGGTGCCCATCGCGGTCGGCGATGCCCACGACCGGGTCAAACAGGCCGCCATCATGACCACTCGGGCAACGGGTGGTTGTGGTGCCGTGCGTGAAATCTGCGAGCGGATCCTGCAAGCCCGGGGAGATTGGGAACCGATGATCAAAAGACTTTTTTCATGAAAAAGCGCCGTTTGATTCAGCGTGTATTGCTGGGCATTATTGTACTGGTATTGGCCGGCACGATTATCGTCTTTATCGGTTATCGCCGGATGACCCGCAATCCGGAAGTGCTGTTGGACCTGGTAAAGAACGAGGCCGATATGCAGCTCAACAAGATTCGTCAGACGGCCATGAAAAACGGCCTTAAGGAGTGGCGGCTGGAAGCGGAATCGGCCACCCTTCTGGAAAAGAAGAAGACCATGCTGCTGGCCAGTCCGGATGTGGAGTTTTTCATGGACGACGGGGATCATGTGCACCTGACCGCCGAGCAGGGAACGATATACACGGACTCCAACCGCATGAAGGTCTCAGGGCGGGTATCGGCAAACACCAGCCTTTACCGGTTTCAGACCGACGCACTCGACTACGATCCGGCCGCCAGGGAGCTTCGCGCCGATACACCGGTGACGATCTCCGGCGAGTCGTTCACCCTGCAGGCTGACACGATGACCATGAACCTGAAAACCAATATCACCCGTTTCGAAGGCGGTGTGGAAGGAATCATCAGTGAAGATCTCGAACTTTAGAACCACTGCCGGCATATTGCTGAGCCTGCTGGCCTGCATGACGCTGTTGCCGCCGATGGCCAGTCCGGTTGAGGCCGTCACCGGGACCCCGGCAGCGGTTACCGTCGATCCTGAAACAAAGAAAATCCATATTACAGCGGATCGGCTCATTTCCAACACAGCTGACAACAACGCAGAGTTTATTGGCAATGTCAGGGCCAAACAGGGAGAGACCCTGATCATCGCGGACAGCCTCAAGATTTTTTTTTCCGGAGGGTCCGAAGCTGGATCCGACTCACCTGCCCAATCCCTGAAGAAGCTGGTGGCCACCGGAAATGTGGAAATTAAATTCGACAATAGGCTTGCCGTTGCCCGGCAGGCAGTATATATAACAGCTCAGCGCATGCTGATCCTGAACGGTCCGGGGGCCATGGTTACCAGCGGCGACAATACCATCACCGGCGAAACCATCACGTTCTACCGGGATGATGGGCGATTCACCGTCGAAGGCGGATCCAACGGTCGCGTCAACGCGGTCATTCTCCCGGAAGAATCAGGATTGGAGTAACCCGTGAACATGCACCCCGTGGAAAACAGCTGATGGCTGCCTTGTCTGTTCGTGAACTGGTCAAGGTCTACCGGGGCAGGAAAGTGGTGGACAGGGTCAGCCTGGACGTGGAGAGCGGACAGGTGATCGGCCTGCTGGGGCCGAACGGTGCGGGAAAAACCACCACTTTTTACATGACCGTGGGGTTGATCAAGCCCGATAGCGGCCAGGTTTTCCTCGATGATAAGGACATCACGGAATTCCCCATGCATATCCGGGCACGGACAGGGGTCGGATACCTGCCCCAGGAGGCATCCATTTTTAGGAAACTGACCGTCCGTCAGAATATTCTGGCGATTCTGGAGACCCTGCCCCTGTCTCGCCAGCAGCGCCATGACCGCACTGACCGATTGTTGGAAGAGTTGGGCATCGACCACGTGGCGGAGTCAAGAGCGGCAGTACTGTCCGGCGGCGAGCGTCGCCGGCTGGAAATCACGCGGGCCTTGGCTACGGATCCGGCCTTCATGCTGCTGGACGAGCCCTTTGCCGGTGTCGATCCACTGGCGGTGATCGACATTAAAAAGATCATCGCCCACTTGAAAGACCGGAACATCGGCATCTTGATATCCGATCACAATGTGCGGGAAACCCTGGGGGCGTGTGATTCGGCATTTATTTTGAGCGACGGCAAAGTGATTGAAACCGGGACACCGGAACAGATCGCTTCGAGCACCATCGCCCGACGAATTTATTTAGGAGACGAATTCAGACTCTAAGATGGCAATCGAACTCAGACAACAACTCAAACTGACCCAACAGCTCATTATGACGCCGCAGCTTCAAATGGCGATCAAGCTGTTACAGCTGTCCCGTCTTGAGCTGGTGGACACGATCAGACAGGAACTGGAAGAGAACCCCACCTTAGAAGAAATACAGGAGACCCCGGACAAATCCAAGGAGAATGAACCCGAAGAGGCGCCAGCCGCCGCCGAAGAGGCTCGGGAAGTTACCATCGACGAAAAGATCAACGACGAAATCGACTGGAGCAATTACATCGACGAGTATAACTCGCCGGGAAAAGTCAATTTCGAGTCCGAAAGCCGGGATGCGCCCCAGTACGAGGCATTTGTCTCCTCCAAGGAGTCCCTCAGCGATCACCTGTTATGGCAGCTGCTGATGCTGTCGCCCACCGACATCGAAAAGCAGGTCGGCAGCCTGATTATCGGCAGCCTCAACCCCGACGGTTATCTGCAACTGTCCGTCGAAGAACTCTCCCAGCAAAGCGGTATTTCCATCGAAATGGTCGAGGATGTCCTGGAAACCATGCAGTCTTTCGACCCGGTGGGCATTTGCGCCAGGGACCTGCGGGAGTGCCTCCTGATCCAGGCCCAGCTTCTGGACCTGGAAAACAGCCTGGTGACGGACATTATTTCCGATCACCTGAAGAATCTGGAAAACAAGAATTACAAAGCCATTTGCAAGGCCCTGAAGGTGAAACTGAAAGACGTTATTGCCGCGGTCAACGTCATCCGCGCACTGGAACCCAAACCGGGGCGACAATTCACCGAAGAGACACCCCACTATATTATCCCGGATATCTACGTCGACAAAAGTGAGGGTGAATTCGTCATCGTCCTTAACGACGACGGCATGCCCAAGCTTCGGGTCAATCCATTCTACAAGCGGGCCATCACCAAAAAAAACGAAGTCAGCGCAAATGCCAAGGAATACATTCGCGACAAGATGCGATCCGCGGCCTGGCTGATACGCAGCATCCACCAGCGCCAGAAAACCATCTATAAGGTGATGGAGAGCATCCTGAAATTTCAGCGGGATTTCTTTGAAAAGGGCGTAACGCATTTAAAACCCATGGTGCTCAGGGATGTGGCCGAAGATATCGGCATGCACGAATCCACCATCAGCCGGGTCACGACCAACAAATATGCCCACACGCCCCAGGGCATTTACGAACTGAAATATTTTTTCAACAGCTCCATCAAACGGGTCTTCGGCGAGGATATTGCCTCGGCCAGCGTTCAGGCCAAAATTAAAAAGATCATCGAAGGGGAAAATCCCAAGAAACCGTTTAGCGACAGCAAGATGGCCGAGTTGCTCAAAACAGACAATATTGACATCGCCCGTCGCACGGTGGCCAAATACAGGGAGATGATGGGCATTCTGTCCTCCAGCAAACGAAAGCAGTTCTGATGGCTCCCCCGGCAGTCGACCGCGGGTTGCTTGTCCCGCCAGCATTGATAACCGGCGGGGGCACATCTGAACCGGGTGACCGCCCTCTGCCGACCGGTATACCCAAAAGGAGGCACCGACCATGAACACATCCGTCCGTTTCAAGAACCTCGAACCCTCCGAAGCCCTCAAATCCTATGTCAGTGAAAAACTGAACCGAATGGAAAAATACTTCAATGGTCCCGCCGAAGCCAATGTGGTTCTGTCCATTGAAAAATTTCGCCACAGCGCTGAAATCAACATCATGGGGGACCGGCTGACCATCAACGGCAAGGAGGAGACCGGAGAGATGTACTCGGCCATCGATATGGTGCTGGACAAACTGGAGGGCCAGATAAAAAAAAGCAAACAAAAGGGGCGAAAATACCGATCCAAGGAGAAAACCGGTGCCATGGTCTCCGAGCAGGCGATGGAGATGGATGGTGACCAGCCCAGGGTACGGATCCACCATATCGAATTCAAGCCAATGGACGTTGATGAGGCAGTGATGCAGATGGACCTGATAAAAGACAATTTTCTGGTATTCACCAATGCCCGGACAGAATCGGTCAACGTCCTGTACCGGCAAAAAGACGGTAACTATGGATTGATCCAGCCGCGGGCATAGCAGGGGATCGCAGCATCCGTGTGGGCTTAACAGAATAACAGCGGGAATATGCCGGATCCAGTGAGACAACGATGAAAATATTAGACGTACTCGACAAAGAAGCGATTCTTATCGATCTAAAATCCAAGGACAAAATTGGTATATTAAATGAACTGGTAACCCCTGCCGCACAAATAACCGGCATCGACCACAACGAAATGGTGCGCGTGTTGATGGAGCGGGAACGACTGGGCAGCACCGGCATTGGCGGCGGGATCGGCATTCCCCACGGTAAGCTAAAGAACCTTGAGAAATTGGTTTTAGGTTTCGGCTTGAGCCGAAAAGGGGTGGATTTCGAGTCCATGGACGGTCGCCCCACCCACCTGTTTTTCCTGCTTATCACCCCCGAGCACTCAACCGACCTTCATCTTAAACTACTGGCCCGCGTGTCCCGGCTGCTCAAAAAAGAGCCGCTAAAAGCGTTGATGATGAAGGCCACCAGCGCCGATGAAATCATCGCCATCATCGGCGAGGACGATGACGATTTTTAATCGTATTCCGGGCATCCGCCTCGAACTCCTTGCCTCATAATCATGTGAGAACCGCGTTGTGAAACGGACACCCATCACCATAATTACCGGAAGATCCGGCTCAGGAAAAAGTACGGCGCTGGCCGCGTTTGAAGACTCTGGTTACTACTGCGTGGACAACATGCCCGTCGCCTTGTTGCCGGGGTTCCTCAACTTACCATTGGACCAGGCCGACGCGTTTACCAGTTTGGCATTCGGCATGGATCTTCGGGAAAATAGCTTCATCCGGCAATATGAATCCATCCTCGATACGTTGAAGGACATGGGTTTTGACTTTCGGATCCTTTTTCTCGAGGCTGGAGAGAAGACCCTGCTGAGGCGCTACAGCCAAACGCGTCGTCGCCACCCACTGGCACGGGATAAAGGCCTTCGCGATGCGATTCGCTCAGAAAAAACCTTACTGGATGCACTGCGGCGCAAGGCCGATCAAATCATCGACACATCGGATCTAAACGTCCACGACCTTAAATCCATCATCCGGAAAATAGCCACCGTGGACTCAGGAGACGATGCGATGAATGTTCAGGTCATCTCATTCGGATATAAGCATGGCCTCCCGGTTCATGCCGACCTGGTTATGGATGTCCGTTTTCTGAAAAACCCCTATTTTGATCCTTCACTTCGGCCGTTGAGCGGGAAAACAGAAAAAATCCGCTCTTTTGTCTTGAACTCTGACCAAACCTGTTTATTTTTAAAAAAATATTTCGATCTGCTGGACTTGTTGATTCCCCAATATGAAAATGAAGGAAAATCATACCTCACCATTGCCGTCGGTTGCACGGGCGGTCGTCACCGCTCGGTCGTCATCGCCAGGGAATTGTGTGATCACATTTCGGCATTGGGTCGTAAAACGGAACTGACCCATCGCGACATCAACAAATTCAATTGACCTATGAAGATGACATCCGGTTCCGTTATCCCCATTAACCCGATGAAAGACAGGCAGACATGATTGGCGTTTTAGTGGTTACCCATTGCCGGCTGGCAGATGCATTGCTCGAAGCGACGGAATTCATCCTGGGCGAACGACCCGAGGCCATGGCCCCCGTTTCCATCGATTTGAACGAAAACGCAGATAAACTGCGCAACAAGATTGCCGACGGTATAAAAAAACTGAAAAGCGACGACGGGATTCTGATTCTTACGGACATGTTTGGCGGAACGCCATCCAACCTGAGTTATTCGTTTCTCGAGGAGGGGCGTATCGAGGTGATATCCGGGGTTAATCTGCCGATCCTGATCCGGGCGGCCAGTGCCCGAAAAAATCAGAACCTTTCGGAACTGGCGACAAACCTTGAATCGTTCGGGAAAAAGAGCATCTCGTTGGCCAGCGGCATTTTGAAGGGGAATAAAAGAAATTAACTTCCAAAGGAGGAAAAGATGAGCATTAAAATTGGCATCAACGGATTTGGTAGGATCGGTCGCGTGGTTTTCCGAGCCGCCATGAACCATCCGGACGTGGACGTCGTGGCAATCAACGACCTGACTGACGCTGCAACCATGGCCCACCTGCTGCAATATGATTCGGTCCATGCCAAATTGGATATGGAAATCAAAGCCAAGGATGGCGCCATCGAGGTGGACGGCAAGTCCATCGCCTACACGGCCGTCAAGGATCCCGAACGACTGGCCTGGAAGGATTATGGTGTGGACATCGCCTGTGAATGTACCGGCCTTTTCCGGGACCGCGACAACGCGGCCAAACATCTCACCGCCGGCGCACGAAAGGTGATCATTTCCGCTCCCGCCAAGGATCCGGACATCACCATCGTCATGGGTGTCAACGCCAACAAATATGATCCCAAAAACCACCACATCATTTCCAACGCGTCATGCACCACCAACTGCCTGGCACCGGTGGCCAAAGTGTTGCTGGAAAACTTCGGCATTAAAAGCGGACTGATGACGACCATCCACTCTTACACGGGTGATCAGCGCCTGCTGGACTTCCCCCACAAGGATCTTCGCCGGGCCAGAGCCGCGGCTTTGTCCATGATCCCGACCACCACAGGGGCGGCCAAAGCCGTAGCCCTGGTGCTGCCCGAATTGGAAGGCAAGCTCAATGGACTGGCCATCCGCGTTCCCACCCCCAACGTCTCCATTGTCGACGTGGTGGTCAGCGTGGACAAAGCCGGTGTCACCAAGTCCGATGTCAATGAAGCGCTCAAGGAAGCAGCCGAAGGGCCGCTCAAGGGCATTCTGGGCTACAGCGACCTGCCATTGGTTTCCACGGATTTCAATGGCTGCCCGTTGTCATCGATCGTAGACGCGCCGACCACGTATGTCGTGGACAATATGGTCAAGGTGCTTTCCTGGTACGACAACGAAACCGGTTACTCCAATCGCATGGTCGACCTGGCTGCCATGATTGGCAAACAACTTTAATCAAGGAGAAAGTGACCGATGAGCAGCCGAACACCACTGATTGCAGGCAACTGGAAAATGCATAAAACCGGTTTCCAAGCCGTGGAGGCCGCCAGTCAATTGAAACGTCTGGTCGAGGACGCTGCGGACGTGCAGGTGATGCTTGCCCCCGCCTTTAGCGCCCTTTTCCAGGTGGCACAGGCGCTCAAAGGAAGTAATGTCGCCGTGGGGGCGCAGAACCTTCACTGGGAGAAACAGGGCGCTTTCACGGGAGAAGTCTCATCCGAAATGCTGGTGGAGGCGGGTTGCACGCACGTAATTATCGGTCATTCCGAACGCCGATTGTTTTTTGGCGAGACCGATGCGAGCGTCAATCGTAAAATCCAGGCAGCCCTTTCAGCGGGCCTCATCCCGGTGTTTTGCATCGGTGAAACAGAGGCGCAGCGCGAAGCCGGCGAGACTTTTTCTGTGCTTGACAAACAGGTTCGAGATGGTCTAAAAGATTTTGTTTTTGATGATCTATCCGGTATCGTCGTTGCTTACGAACCGGTCTGGGCCATCGGTACCGGAAAAACCGCTTCCAGGGAACAGGCTCAAGAGGCTCATCAATTCATCCGGTCACTGCTCGACACGCTATTTGGAAAACCGTTTGCCAGTGCCGTTCGCATCCTATACGGAGGGAGCGTGAAACCGGACAACGTCCGGGCGCTCATGGAAATGCCCGATGTTGACGGCGCCTTGGTCGGCGGGGCCAGTCTGGACCCGGAAACGTTCAGCAAGCTGGTTTTTTTTAACAATTAAATAACATAGGCGTTCAGATAATTGATTTGACAAGGCAAGAAGGAGAAAGCCTTATTGGTAGTACTGCAACGACTGATAACACAGTCAAATCAATTATCTGAACGCCTATAAAAGACGATAACCCATGTCTATACTGTTAATAGTCATTCACGTGGTTGTTTGTATTGCCCTGATCATGATCGTGCTGCTGCAGACCGGCAAAGGGGCGGACATGGGCGCTGCCTTCGGCGGCGGTTCCAGTCAGACCCTCTTCGGGAGCACCGGGGCGTCAACGTTTTTGAGCAAAGCAACCACGGTGGCCGCCATCGTGTTCATGCTCACGTCTCTGACTTTAGCCTACATATCCGGCGGCAAGGCCACAAAATCTGTGGTCTCGGATGTCCAGGTGCCCATCGAACAGCCGTCTC
>NZ_JBFELV010000009.1:0-29197 GCF_041551955.1 Desulfosarcina sp. | reverse complement strand
GATCCAAAGAACCTGCCCTGCGGCGACCAGCGGCAAATGCGATCGCTTTCTCGGTTCAAGATGGGGTCCAGTAATTACAACAGATCTCTTTTGGGGTACCCCCGATTTAGGCGACAACGGTTCCAGGATGTCGAATCTCTTCAGGACCATGGGTGGCGCTCCGTTTCAGCAACGGGGTGATTGGCAGGTCGTCTACATACACGGTTACAAATATTCCTTTTCTTGTCAAGGGGTTGGTGGTTGTTTTCTGGTTTCTTTGATGCAAAAAAAGACAATGGGTCAGTCGGCCTGAAGGCAGGGACCCGAGGGATGAACAGCGCTTCTTCTTTTTCCGTATGTCCTGGTTTTTGTCTTTATCGATGAGAAATGATCCCTGCAATACTGCTGATAAGCGTATTTAGTACGTGATTACAATTATATAATTCTTTGCCAATTAAAAAAACAGTGATCCTGAGCGGGTGGTTTTCCATGCCGAGGTCGAGGTGGTCGGGACTATTCGGGAGGCAGGATTTTCAGCTGTTCGGCCAAGGTCCAGAAATACAATGTGATCGGCTTGGCATTTTCATCCAATCGGCTCAATTTTACCTTGGCGATGCTTTCGTCGACCGTAACCACTTCGACACGGACATCTCTCGGAGAAAGAAAGACTTTTTCGGAGTCCAACAGTTTCCGTGCGGCGGCGCGGTTCTGGCTGTCTATATAATTCCGGTATTGCTTCATCGACGATTGAAACGCCGATACAAACGAATAGGCGGGGATAACCGCCGCCTGACTGGCATAAGTCGGCATCGCGGCAAGGATCAGGGCGGCAATTACGAAAACGACGATTTTCACTGTCATTGACAACACTCCCATTTTCCGCAGTGGCCACTTCATGTGGGTAGGCGGAATTTTCAATCTGCTGGACGAATATATCGGCATTTTAGTTGGAATATTAAGCCACGAAACTATAAATGGTATATTGCCTGACGGATTTCAAGAGGAAAGGGAACGTTAATGCCTCTGCCCGGCAACAGGTAAACAGCGGCCTGGGACAGGAACTGCACTGGATCAAGATGTACCGTTCGGGAAACATTGGGATTTCGGTCTCCGCGCCCACCCGCCTGATGAAGCCTCTGGTAAAGCACCTTGAGGGCCTTAACCGGGATCACTTCTCCCTGTCGGCCTTTCCCATGCGCACCGTTTTGGACGGGATTTACAGGCGGCTGGAAGAATCTCGCGACGTCTCCCGCTACATGATCGGGCTCTTGGTTTTCCTGGGTCGTCTGGTTTCGTTTGGGTGGGGGTGGGGGACCATCTCTTCGGTCTGGCGCGTCATCGAAGGGATGGAGGTGGCCCGGCACGATTTCGCAGCGGTGTTCGCGAACCTGTAAAACGGTCTCCACATGTTCCTTGAGCGGCATGGGGACGGCCGTCAGCGCTTCTCTGTTTGGCCTCGGTGGGTCGCTGGTCTTAGGGTTGATCGATCTCCAGGCGGATCGAGATCAAGTTAACCTCTCGCCGACCGCATGCACCGGTCACTGCATCCTCATATTTACAGTGTTCAATTGAAGCGGTAGGTTTCATATCTAACGCCCCAATGGGCTTGTCCAAGTAGGCTTAATTTTGTTAACAACGATCCATTCGTGTGCAGAGGATTGTCTGACCATTGTAGAAAGGTGAGGTAGCCCATGGCTCAGCCCTGGCAAACTATCGATCGTGTTCCCACCGAAGCGGGCCTTCTTGAACTGCGAATGCGCGGGAATCGTGATTTTTTGATCACCCTGGGCGGCCAGGTGCTGATGAATAGCATGGCCAACCGATCCGAGGTGGCCCTTGGGCAACTCGCCTGCGGACACCTCAGGCATTCGATTCAGCCGTTTGTGCTCGTGGGGGGACTGGGTATGGGTTTTACGCTCAAAGCGGTTCTCGACACCTTGCCTGCAACGGCGCGTGTCGTGGTGGCCGAATTAAATCCGGTGGTGCTTGCCTGGTGTCGGGGGCCCCTAGCGCCGCTGACCGGCCATGCCGTGGCAGACGCACGCGTCGAGGTGGAAGTCTGCGATGTGGCCCAACTGATTCATCGCTATGCGAAAGCCGATGCGCCGCACAAATTGGATGCCGTCGTCCTGGACCTTTACACCGGTCCATACGTGCGCAGCCACAAGCAGGATGACCCGCTCTACGGAAGCACGGCCATCAACACGGCCCGGTCGGCCCTCAAAGCGGAGGGGGTTTTTGCCGTCTGGGGTGAAGACTACGACGCCGGATTTGCCAAGCGTCTGGCAGCTGGCGGATTCGTGTCGACCCACCACCGGTCCGGGCGAGGCGGTTCCGGGCATGTGATATATCTGGGAAGAAAGGGTGCCGGCACCGACAAGGCAACGCGTTAGGGCCCCCTGTTTTTTCATTCCCATCTAGCAACCTCTGGTTCGATATTCTGCTGGTTGCCCGTCGGACGGACGTCTTCGCCAAAATACCGTCGCACGGTGGCGCCGATCATTAAAAAACCGGATAGAGGCGCTCTACCGAAAGTGATATGCCAGAAGTTGCATAACGACCTTGTCGGTCTTAATATACTCTTGAGACCCTGCGGAGCAGGGGCTCAAGGGTAAATTGAATCCTATTCATCTACCCTCCTCCTTGGGCAAGCCTGGATCCGGGCTTGCCCTCTTTTTTTCATCCATCCAATTTTGCAGTGGCTCATTTGGGCAGTCTTTTCCGGCAGCCGGCAACCTGCGCCATGCCACGTTGA
The DNA here is from genome assembly GCF_041551955.1 of Desulfosarcina sp. Lineage (GTDB taxonomy): Bacteria > Desulfobacterota > Desulfobacteria > Desulfobacterales > Desulfosarcinaceae > Desulfosarcina. The sequence goes on along the minus strand of NZ_JBFELV010000009.1, from coordinate 26,463 downwards.
TGGCGAAGGGGGGGGGCTTCAAGCGGTCGATCGCACATGATCCTACTCGAGGTGTTTCCCGCAACCGCCATCGATAAGGTCCATTACCCGGTCCAGTGGGAGGGCCTCGCCGACAAATCCATTGCGTCCGATGATGGTCTTGGCTTTGAACAGCGAGTTCAAGATGGCCTCTTCCGCTGCTTCGATGGCCGCCTGAAAAAGCGGCGAAACCAAATCGTTGGGCAGTTCTGGCATGCTAGCGAGGGCTCGGCGTCGTTCAGGTGTGCGGCGAACGCCATCCGCCACGGAAAAGGCGATGGCATAATCCCCGGAGCCGTTGGTGAATGATGCACCAGTGCGTGCCAGGCCGAAAAGGGCCCGTTGGGCCAAGCGTGACAGATTCCGGTCCGAAAGGGGGGCATCGGTAGCCAGAACGATCATGATCGATCCGTCAGCATCGCCGATGTCCAGAGCGTCTTTGAGATAATACCGGCCCAGTGACTGGCCCACCGGAAGGCCAAGGATCTGGAGGACCCCGCCGAAATTGGATTGCACCAGCACGCCGACTGAGAATCCTCCCTGGGTCTTCGGGATCAGGCGCGAGCTGGTTCCGATGCCTCCTTTCCAGCCGAAAGCCATGGTTCCGGTACCGGCACCCACGCTCCCCTCTTTGACTGGTCCACCGGTCGCATCGTCGATGGCCCGGCGAATCATACCGGGTGTCAGGGCACGACGCCGGATGTCGTTCAACCGGCCGTCATTGGTCTCGCCCACCACCGGATTGACGGTGGTTGCCGATTCATTTTCCGGAAGGGCCAAGACCCAGTCAAGAACGGCCTCGGCTGCCCGGGGCACGCTCAGGGTGTTGGTCAGCACGATAGGCGTCTCGATCTCACCCAGTTCGCGGATTTGGGTGCCGCCCGTCAATTTGCCGTACCCGTTGCCGACGGCGATGCCGGCGGGCACCCTGTTTTGATAGACATTGTCCGGATGCGGCAGGATTGCCGTTGCCCCGGTGCGGATATCGTTTTCTTCGATCACGGTGAGGTGCCCGACCATGACGGGATGAACGTCGGTGATGGCATTGAGCGGTCCCGTCGGCAGAATGCCCGGGGCAATGCCCAGATCCCTGGCTCGTTTTCTAACGATTTTCATCTTGTTTCGATTCATTTTTTTTTGTGTTTGATATTATTTGGCGGTCAAGTACAATCCGCATATGATCCCGCAGCGGCTGCCGGTATCCCGTGACCACGCCGCTTGCGCATCATACGCCGCACGCGGGGATCCAGGCAACCATCAATCTCGAGGTGTCCCATGAACATGCGCATCGTTGTCGCTCCCAACGCCTTTAAGGGCAGCATGAACGCCGTGCAGGCGGCTGAAGCGATGAAAAAGGGCATTATGGCTCTCATGCCCCCATGCGACGTCATTTGCGTCCCGGTGGCCGACGGGGGAGATGGGCTTACCGAGGTCATGCTTGCCGGATTGAGCGGCGTGCGGGTTGAAACGATGGTCTCCGGTCCGAGAATGGAACCGATTTCCGCACCCATTTGCATGGTACCCTCACGGAAGCTGGCCGTGGTGGAAATGGCCAAAGCCAGTGGGCTGGCCCTGTTGCCCAAGGCGCGTCACGACCCGACGCGCACCACCACCTACGGCACTGGTGAGCTGATTCGTGCGGCCATGGACAACGGCGCCACACGGATCATCGTCGGGATCGGCGGCAGCGCCACCTGTGACGGGGGGATCGGCATGGCGGCTGCCCTGGGGTACCGGTTTCTCGATGCAGGCGGCACACCGGTCGATCCGGTAGGCGGTTCCCTGGAAACGATTGCCTCCATCGACTGCCGGAACGTCGATCCACGGCTGGATGGCATATCCGTGTCGGTGGCCTGCGATGTGACCAACCCCTTGACCGGCGACCATGGCGCCTCAGTGGTCTACTCTCCCCAGAAAGGCGCCACGCCCGATCAGGTTGCCCGGCTGGACGCGGGGCTGGCCAACCTGGCGCGGGTCATCCGAAGAGATCTGGGTGCCGCTATTGCAGGCATGCCGGGAGCCGGTGCGGCTGGCGGCCTTGGCGGTGGACTGCATGCCTTTGTCGGTGCAGAACTGAAGCCGGGCATCGACCTGGTCATCGATGTGGTCAGGCTCAAGGAGGCCATTGCCGGGGCCGACCTCGTTTTGACCGCCGAGGGCCGAATCGATGGCCAGACCCGGTTCAACAAGGCCCCGGCAGGTGTGGCGCGAACGGCAAAGGCAGCCGGGGTGCCCTGTATCGCCATTGGCGGCGGGATCGGTGACGGCATTGAATCGCTGTATGATATCGGTATCGACGCCGTCTTTTCGATCTGCGGCGGTCCGCAATCGCTGGAAGCGGCCATGCGCAATGCGGAGGATCTGCTGGTTCGCCAAACCGCGCAGGTGGTCAGAACCTTTCTTGCCGGGCGATTGAGACGACCGGCGGTTCAGTAGTCGTAGAACAGCTGCTGTATCTCATCCAACCGGCGTCTTTTCAATAGCGCCAGCATCAGCAGGATTCGGGCCTTGGCCGGGTTGAGTTCATCCGAGGCGATAAAGCCCATGCGGTCGTCATCGATCTCCACGTTTCGCCCCACTTTTCCTGTGGGCACCCGTGAGCTGCGGACGATAATGACGCCCTTTTGCGCCGCCAGGGCCGCTCTTTGGATGGTTGCCATATTCATGTTGCCGTTTCCGTCGCCGGCCACCACAATCCCCTTGGCACCTTTTTCCATGGAACCGTCAATGAGGTCGGCCGGCATGTCCGCGCAGGCATAGATGATATCCACGCGAGGCAGGGAGGTGACCCCTTTTACGGAGAATTGGCTTTTATGGGTGTGCCTGCGAAACGGCCGGCGGAAATATTCGGATTTTCCATAATTCACCGTACCGATGAGGCCATTGATCGGCGAAAGGAAGGTCTCCACCGAGGTGGTGTTGGTTTTGGTCAGCGAGTGGGCGCCATGGATCCGGTCATTCATCACCACGAGCGCGCCGCGCCCGGCGGCCTCTGGATCGGCGGCGACGGCCACGGCGTTGTAAAGGTTGAGCGGCCCGTCGGCACTGATGGCGGTCGTAGGTCGCATGGCCCCTGTCAGAACCACCGGCTTTTTGCTCTTGACGGTCAGGTTCAGAAAGTGGGCCGTCTCTTCCATGGTGTCCGTGCCGTGGGTGACGACCACGCCGTCGACCCCATCGGTGCTCAACACGGCGTTGATCCGGTTGGCCAGGTCGATCATGATCGAAAAGGTGATATCCTGGGATCCCACATTGGCGACCTGTTCGCCGTGGACACGGGCGATCTCGGCCAGACCGGGTACCGCGCCGATCATGGCCTCAACGGACACCCGACCGGACACGTAGCCTGGCTGGGTTGCGGATGCGGCCGAACCGGCAATGGTTCCGCCCGTGGCGAGAATCATCACCTGGGGAAGTGGGGCCGGTTGGTGCTGGTTACGTTTGGTTTGCATGGATGGGCCCTGTCGGAGCGTTGTTGGATCACCGCTACTCAACAACCGCTTCAGTGATTGGGTTTCGTTTTCGGGGATATTTATGCGCCAGTGACCTGTTGGGATGCAAAGCAAAAAGGATCTTTTTCCTTAAAAATGTCCAAGCCAAGGCTGAAGCCGATGGCCAGACAGCCGCGGCAGACTGGGTTCAGGCGGCAACTGCGGCAGGCCCGGCTGCCTGTCCGATAGCGCTCGGCCAGACGGCTGCGATAGATGTCGTGAAGATTATTTTTGGTGACGTTTCCGATCAGCGAGGGAAACTTCCTGCAGGCGTGAACCTCCCCGTCGGGCAGCAGCGCCAGGAAGTTGAACGCCGCACCGCAGCCATGGCCAGTGCATCCACCGAACAGCGCCTCGTTTTTTTCGTGACGAATGATGTTGATCAGGTTGTCCTTGAGCCCCATTTTGGGGTTTTGGGCCGCCGCCGCATCGTACTCCCTTAAAAAGGTTTCGAACGCTGCTTTCTCCGGCATCAGCAGTTTTGCCCCTTTCCCAACGGTGGAAAGACGGTTGAAGGTGAAGGCATCGGTCCGGTCCTGCAGCAACTTTGCCAGGGGAAGCACCTGGGCCAGATTGTCGCGGGTCAGGGTAAGCATCACCATGCTGAAGATCTCGAAGTCGCGCAATCCCTCCAGAAAAGCCAGGGAACGGGCGAAGTGCCCCTTGCCGCGGATCGCGTCGTTGTGCGCCTCCAATCCCTCGAGGCTGATTTGGAAATAAAGGGGCCGGTCGATTTCCAGCAGTCCTCGAATCCGGTCGAGAGGGGTGGGGTTACCTAAAATGGCGATACCGAAGCCATATTGTGAGGCGGCCCGGTAAACATCGTCAAAGTGCGGGTAGAGCAACGGGTTCCCGCCGGTAAAGGTCACCTGTCCCCGAACATGCATCCGGCGGCAAAAGTCGTAGAAATCGTCCAGGATGTCCATGGCCGCTGCCAATGCCAGGGGGGCACGGTCACTTCGATCGTAGCAATGCAGGCAATCAAGGTCGCAGGCCTGGGTGACATGCCATTGGAGGGTGAAGATCTCGGCGGAAAGAAACGGCGCCAGGGATGGGTCAATTTTTTCCGCGGCCGCCGTTGTTCTGCGGAGGCGGGAGTCTGGAGAGAGGAGAAAACCCTGGCCTATGGCCCGGTCGATGGCGGTCTGGATGTCACCCGGGGTCACCTTGCCCAGGCTTGCCGCTGCTTTGGGCTCGATCTGCTCCACGATGAGTTTCAGCGCCAGCAGGTCGATGTCTTTGGCTTCTCGATAGTGCAACTCCCTGGATTCAGGATGCCGCCAGACGATTACATGGGCCGGTTGGTTCAGCGGTGATTCGCCAGTGGCGTTCGACCGGACGAATGCCGCCAAATTCTTCCAGTTGAGGGGAACTATCGTGAGAGTGGGATTGACAGTGACGGTCTGAATGCGCCGATTCGGGTCATCGACGGCTGGCTTTTCGTTCAGGATCCATTCCAGACGGGCCAGTTCGGCGATATAGCCGGGTAAATCCATGGGTTCGATCAGGGAAGCGAGCCTGTCGGGAAAGGATGGGGCTGTCAAATCCTCATCCATTGCCGCCAGCACCCTGCCCCAGGTTTTGCTGCCAAGGGCGCGACGGCAAGTGGAGAAGATTTGTTCGATGGCATCAAGAGGGGATAGATCCACTACATCTTATATCAAATCAAAAGGGTTAAATGATGATCTCGGCCTGTTCGAATCGGTCACGCAACCTGCGTGATCTAAATCAACTTCAGCCACTTTTGGCGGGTTTTTTTTCACTGTCGGTGCCACCGGCACCGGAAGAGCTGCCACTTCAACCGCTTGCGGAGCCACCGGCTCCGGCCTTGTCGCCGCTTCAGGCGCTTTTACCGGCTGCGCAGCTGCTCAGGGTGAAGGTGGACCCTGCAATCAGACCGGCGACACAAAAGCCGGCCAGGATCTTTTTCAGGTCGTCTACATCCATGGTTTCCTCCTGCGAGGTTAAAGGTGATATCTCCATTTCCCCTGGGGCGGGAACGCGGCAGACTGGTTTAAGCGATGAGACGCGGTACCCGTATCGAAATGCCCGATGGAATCAAATGAGGTAATTAATAAAAACTATCAGATGGGGTTTTGGATGTCAATCTTGCCTTTGACAAGATTCATTGCCATCTGCTATGGATTATTGGAAAAAACAGCTCCGCCGGGGAATCGTATCGATTTTCATTCTGATCCGGCGTCGCTGGGTTACCCTTTTTCGACAGGCAACGGCCGGAAAGGCGCATTTTGCCCATATCCGGTCATTCGGTACGATACCTTTAGAAATACAGAGGACGCGACAACCCATGGGGGTACCGCTGATCGAAGAATTGTTGACCGGCGACAGCAATGAAATCCGGGAGATCGCCAAAAACGAGGCGGTATTGGTCGGATTCCTGACCTTGGCCAAAAACGTCGATGATCTGCCGGATATGAGCACCCGCTTCTATGAGAAGTCGCGCAGCCTGTATCAGGTGACCTCGATCGATCGTCCCATTGATGAACTGGTGGAGGTCCTTTCCACCTTTTTCGGCAAGCCGGCCAAAGTCCCCGGCAAAAGCCTTCCCGTCTCCCTGCGCTTCGATCCCACGGTGAAATATCTGGGGGGCATCCGCAAGGATCAGGCCCTTTTCCTCAAAAAACTGAAAACCGGCGCCTTTTATGGCGCCTTGTGGCCCTGGCAGCAGGACCCGGGTAAAATCGAAGTCCTCTTGGGGTTCTGTTCGCCCAGCATGAGCGACCAGGACTATAAACAGCTGGGAACCCTGGTTAAAAAGTTTTTAAGCAAGAAAAAAATTGAAACCATTACCGACGTGGGCGGGCAGATTCACGGTATCAGCCTTCCTTCGTTTCTTCAGATGTCTGAAATGGAGGGTGCTACCTACGCGCTCAAAGTGACCAGCGGTAACCGCACCGGTCATCTCTATATTGATGGCGGCAGCCTTATCGCCGCGCAGGTTGAGGATCTGGCCGGCAACGAAGCCGCCTACCGGATCATCAGCTGGGACAACGCCGCCATTCAGATTGAAGCGGCCGATCCTGACCGGGTCAGGGAGATCCACGACCCGCTCATGAGCGTGATGATGGAGAGCCTGAAGATCAAGGACGAGGCCGGGGATCAGCCGCCGCCATCACCGCCTGATCGCCAGTCCCCGGCCCCACCGTCCAGGCCGAAAAAAGCCCCGCCGGCGGATCAGCCGACAGTGAAAAAAGAAACCCGACCGGAAAAAAAGCCCCCTGATAAGGCGCCGGCGTCGGTTCAGGAAAAGCCCTCCGAAACGCTGGCAGCCCCGCAAACGACGCCGCCCCCTGTGGAGTATATAGAACTATCGGAATTATCGGAATCGCCGAAGCCGAAGGTGAGCGTGCCCTTTGAAAAAAGTACCGATCATTCCGTGGGCAAGCAGGATCAGATGGGAAGGACCCACAAACTGCTGATCGTTTTGGGGGTGGTGATTATTTTTGCCCTCGTCGTGACGATCGGTGGGTGGCTGCTCAAAAATAGACAGATCAACCGCCGCTACGATCAATTGATTGAAGACCTTGCGGTCACCAAAGCACTTGATGCCCAGATCGTCATGCTGATGCAATACATCAAAGCGCACCCCGAGGATGCCCACCGGTCTGAACTGGAGGCCCGCCTAAACGATGCCAATGCCGAAATCGAAAAGCGGGACTATGAAAAAACCATCCTGGATGTAAATGCTCTGGCAATTGACGAGAATTACGAGAAGAAAGCGCTTTCCCTGTATACCGCCTTTCTAAAAAAATTCCCCCAAAGCCCTTATGCCAAGCAGATCAATGAAGCCATTGGCGGTATCCGGAATCTGCTGGGGACCGCCTATTTCGAAGATCTCAAAAAGGTCACCACCACCGATTTCTTTGAGCGCCACGCCGTCTATCGTGAATATTTAGAGCAGTTTCCGGAAGGTTCGGAACGAAAGGCCGTGGAACGGATGATCACCGATCTGGCTCAAGAATACTACAGGGTCATCGAGAAGCAGACCGCCACTTGCGATACGCAGGATAAGTGGGACGACTGCATCGCCCAATGCGACCACTTTCTATCGACTTTCACCAACGGGATCTGGGTGGAAAAGGTCAGGACGCTGCGCACCATGCTTCAAGATAAAAAGGAGGTCAAGGAACTGGCAGCGAAGTCGGCCCTGGTGGCTGATGACTATGCCAAGGCCAGGAAGATCTATCTCGACTATCTCGAAAAAAGACCGGACACCACTCAAAAAGAGACCATCGCTGAGCGCATCGATGCATTGAATACCGCCCTTGCCACGCAGAAGGCCTGGGAAAAAACGGCGGCGTATGCCACTGACCCGGCCAATGACATTGTCAGCCGGATTCAGCGCTTGGACATGTATGTGGAGAACCATGCGTCAGGACCCTATGCCGCGCTCGCCAGAAACTTGAGGGAGCAACTCGACCCGGAACTTCGGGACGCCATTCGTGCCCAGCAAGCAGAAGCGAAGCGACGCCAGGTGTTGGCCCGGCAGCAGGCCGAGCAGGCCCGACGGGCCAACGCGGCCCGGCGGATTCAGCGGCTCAGGGATCAGGTGGCCGGTCAACTGCGTCCCCTGGCCAGCCGATTTGTCGACAACCGGGACGGTACGGTTACCGACACGGTCACCGGGCTCACCTGGTGCCTGCTGGATTCTCACTTGGATCTCGAAACCTGCATCTCCTATGAAACGGCCAAAGCTTACGTTCGGGAATTGACCACCGGCGGCCACGCGGACTGGCGTCTTCCCACTGCCGGCGAACTGGCATCGCTGTATAAAAACCGTCCATTTTTCCCGGATAGCGGCGCCGCATGGTACTGGACGTCTGAAACCTTTGTCAGGGGATATCACCGGGTGGTGGATGTGGTTACATCGCAGCCGGAGACCGTGTTCGACAGGACTTCGAAAACCGAGGAAAGTTGCGGCGCCGTCCGTGCCGTACGAAGATAAACGGATCCACTTGCCGATCAGATCGAACGGCCTGCTGCCGGAGTGGCAGAGGCGGACGTCCGGACCGGTGCAGGTGGCAGGCAATTATTCATTGAAAAAAATTCCATTTGGGTTTATATCTGCTTCGTTTTTCAATGACCAGAGTACAAGCCAAGAATTGAAGAGGGGGAAGCGTATGCGTAGCCAATCGTATGGGGTGGCGTTTGTGGGGGTGATGTTGCTTATCGGTATCGTTGCCTGTGTCTCGTTGGGGGTCGCCGTTGCCGGAGATGAAGAGATGTGTGTTCCCCTGGGGATCATCACCCTGGAGCCGCCTGATTCGGTGGAGGACAAGCGAGCCGCCGTGGAGTTCCAGCATGGTCGCCATTTGATTCTTGCCTGCAACAACTGCCACCACACCTGGAAAGGTGCTGAACCCATCGTTGGCTGCATGACTTCCGGGTGCCACGATTTCGATACGCTGCCCAGAAAAGAAGGGTCCAAGGCCATCGACAAGGATCAGGCGTTTCGATACTACAAAAACGCCTACCACAATCAATGCATCGGCTGCCACAAGACCATGAAGAAGGAAATCGAGCAGATGGCCAAGAGCATGGCGCCTATCGATGGGAAACTGCCTGCCACCGGTCCTGTCGGCTGCGTCGGTTGTCATCCGAAGGAATAAGGCCTCAATGCCTGGCTGAGCCCGCCGGTTAACAAGAATCCCCCTGTCCGATGATGGGGGGATTTTTTTAACCCATTACCATATAATAGATCAGCGGCAGGAAAATGGCTGGGAGCATATTGCCGACCTTTATGTGGGTCAGCCGGAGCATGTTGATACCGATGGCGGCAATCAGCAACCCGCCCACTCCGGACATCTGGGCGATCACACCCGCAGTCAGATATGGCTTGAGCATGGATGCCCCCAGGGTGATGGCACCCTGATAGAACAGCACCGGCGCGGCGGAGAAGATCACCCCGCTGCCAAAGGTGGAGGCGAAGATGACCGAGGTGATACCGTCGAGCAGCGACTTGGCGAACAGGGTATCATGGTTGCCCGCCAACCCGCTTTCCAGTGATCCCACGATGGCCATGGACCCCACGCAGAAAACCAGGCTTGCCGTTACCAACCCCTTTGAAAAACCGCCATTCGCCGATCGGCTGAGATGCTTTTCGGCATAGGCCCCGAGTGCTTCGATATGGTCTTCGATCTTAATGGCTTCTCCCAACAGGCTTCCGACGACCATGCAGACGATGACACCGAGAAGATCTGCTGCATTCAGTGCCGCCCGGACGCCGATGAGAATGACGGACAGGCTGATGGCCTGCATAATGGTCGTTTTATAGTTGTCTTTGATGCCTTTTTTTAAGAGCAGGCCAACCATGCCGCCTGCCGTTATCGCCGCTGCATTCACTAAGGTGCCGATCATGGCGTGCTCGCTTGCTTTCTTGGGGTTGAGCGGTCTATCCGCCCGAAAGCATACAAGCCGGCAACAGGTGCCGGCTTGTATGACCACGAATGGATTGGAAGGACACTAAACAGGATTTCGGATTCCCCGTTCGAACAGTTCGAAGGCTGTGGCCAGAGTGGATTTAAGGTAATCTTTGTCCGCGCTGATAATTTTCTTGCTGGCTTCCCACAGCACAACGCCTGAGAACATGGACCAGAAAATGTCGGCCAGGGCCACAGGATGACGTTCGATATAGATGCCTTTTTTCATCCCTTCTTCAAAAATCTTGGCGATGGCCCCGATGGATTTCTGGGACAGGTGCTTGATCTCCTCCAGCAGCGATTCGGACAGGTTTTTCAAGGTCTCGCTGGATTGAAGGTGAAACATATTGATGATGATCAGTGGGTCGAAATCATAGACGTCGTACATGGCTTCCATGAGCGCGCTGAGCTTCTGTTCCGGGGACAGGGCAGCGTCCTTGTTGACGTGCGTGACCCGAATGTGGAGGTATTGGAGAATTCGCAGGGACAGCGAGGCGTAAAGCTCTTCTTTGTTCTTAAAATAGAGATAGAGGGTGCCCGGGCTCAACTCAGCCTCTTTGGCAATATCTTCCATGGTCGCCTTGTTGAATCCATTTTCTGAAAACACCCGCTTTGCTGCAACGATAATTTGTTGCCGCCGCCGTTCTTTTTCTCTTTCTTTTCGTTCCTGAATGCCCATGATGCAATTGCTTCCTGAATGTGATTTATTTAGAAAACGTCTCTATAGGGAATAATGTCGAGAGGGTCAAGGGAAAACTCCCGAATTTTCTCGAAACCCTTTTGCGTTCAGACTAGCAGCGATGGGCTGCCCCAACAACAAAATAAAAAAAATTAAGTCTAAATCGAAATAAGTCAAGCGGTTCAAAGGGTCGGACGCCGGGTGGATTCAGTGGATTTAACGCTTAGGCGTCAAAGGAAAAGGAGGGGTCGCCATGCTTACCTGCAGGTGTCGTCTTCTGCAGGTTGGCTCATCCCATAAATACGGACAGGGTGTTGTTGCGTGCGTTGACGTGCTGGATGGTAACCTGCACCAAATCTTCGGGTTTCAGGTCGATGCCGCTCGACTGAGGCAGGGCGCATTCGATCATGTAAGCCTTGAGCAGGATGGAATAGGCATTTCTCCGCCGCTGCAGGACGATAGCCTCTTCTTTGCCCCCAATTCGTCCTTCCAGGTGTTTGAGCAGCCAATAACGGTTCCTGCGAAACTGAATCCGCCCCACATCGGCCATGGGTTGGGCCAGCTGCCCGATAATTTCCTCGATCTCTTTTTCGGTGTACGCTGCCTCGAGGCCTAAAACGGCGCGCAGCTGGCGCTGAGTGACCAGATCGAAATACTTCCTGATTGGTGAGGTGGCGGTTACATAGGCATCGAGGCCCAGTCCGCAATGATGATCCGGCCCCGCGGTCAGTGCAAACCGGTTGAGTAGTTTTCGCTGCATCCAGTTTTGGAACAGGGATCCCGTCCCATTTTTTAAAATACGGTCCTTCGGCTTTGGCTGGGATCTGAAAATGGCCGGTGTCTGGTTTTCCACAAGAAACCGGGCAGACAGCCAGTTGGACAGGATCATCATTTCTGCGATCAGCATTCGGCCTGGGCTCTCCCGGTTTACCCGATTGACCACAGGGACGCCGGCTTCATCCAGCCAGATGTTGATTTCCGGAAGGGTGATCTGGATGGCGCCCTGGCTCAGGCGTTTTTCCCTGAATCGGGTGGCAATGTTGTAAAGCGTGCCGATGGCCTCCCCCGCCTCTGCACTGACGTTGGCTTCGAAATAGCTGAGCTGATGGTCGACACAAATGATGGAGGGGAATATGTCGTAGCTGATGATGTCGCCAGTCAGGCTGATTTTTACCATGGTGCTGATTGCTGGCCGGAGATGATCTTTTTTAAGGCTCAATCGGTTTTCTGCCAGCAGGGGGGGCGCCATGGAGATCCGGCCGTCCGGCATATAGATGGAACTTCCTCGCGAGCGGGCCTCCCGGTCGAGCAGGTCTCCTTTTTTGATATGCTGGGCTACATCGGAGATGTGGATTCCCACGAGAAAGTGATCGTCCCGGGTTTCAATGCTCAAGGCATCGTCAAAATCCAAGGTGGATTGACCATCGATGGTGATTGTCGTCAGGTGGGTGAGGTCCACCCGGCCGCTGTCCTTAAACGCACCCGCCGTTGCAGGTGATACTGACTGGGCCACTTCGAGGATCGGCTGTGAAAAATCGGTGGGGATTTTAAAGCGCAGCAGATCGACATTTTCATCCAGGGTCCACACCCCTACGGCGACCAGATGATTGAAGATGGCTTCAGATGAAGTCAGATCGGCCTTTTTCATGATCGTCTGAACCTCTTCGTAATGGGGGCTTTCTTTATCGAAAAGGTAAAACGATTTGAATTTTTCCACCAGTTCCCGGTGGCATGCCGGCGGCTGGGCGGTCGATCCTGATCGGACAGACTGGATCCATGCCGCACCGGCAACGATGAGGCGATCCCTTCTGGCCGCTTTTTGTTCTGTTTCGATGATGGCTGCCACCTGTTCTTCAGTATGGGGAAGGAATCGGTCAGGCTTGAACTTGAAATAACGCCGGCTCCTAAACAAGGCGCGGATAACTCCCGCTTGGTGATCATCGTCCTCAGCCGCTGGGAAACACAGTCCGGTCATGGTTTCCAGATCGATCCACATCTGCTCCTGATTGAGGACTTCCCAGAGCGCTTCGATCTCGATTTCATCGGCTATGGCACTTCGTTTGAGAGACAAAGCCCGCAGGGATTCCACCAGACGGTTCCTGCCTGTGGACAGGTCCAGACGCATGCGCCCTCGGTGAGACAGCCGCTGAGCGGCCACTTTGACCTCCCGATTGTGTTCGGTCAACAGCCGGAGCCTCTGGTTTCCGCCTTCCATCACTACCGTGCAGATGATTTCCTGATCGTCAATATATTCTACAATTTCACCTGATTCCATAGCTAATTGTATTAGCAACCCCCTTGGTGAAAGTCAATGTGTGGGCACGATGCAGCGATCGTCAATCGGCGGCCTGACCGATGCGATACCCCTCCGGGGTCACAAAAAAAGGCAGGGCCAGCGGCCCTGCCTTTTTGGGATGACGGATCGACGGGAACTTTTATTTCACAGCGTCTTTCAGTGCCTTCGCCGGTACGAACTTGGGAACCATTCTGGCTTCAATCTTGATCTCGGCTCCGGTCTGGGGATTGCGGCCCGTGCGGGCTTCCCGCTTGGCGGTCTTGAAACTGCCAAAACCGGCGATCTGAATAGGCTCATTCTTTTTCAGCGCACCGGTGATAGCGGAAAAAACACCATCCACGACTTCCTGAGCCTGCTTCTTGGTTGAAACGATCTGGGCCACTTCGTTGATTAAATCACCTTTATTCATTGTTCATTTTCCTCCATATTAATGTAAACGCATAAGGACAGACAAGGTGGCCACCTATATCTGCAAATGCCCTGGCCGTCAAGTGCTTTAACGGTTTTCAGGCGCATTCCTGAAAACCATCAACCGACGGCGGGGCTTCGGATCGTCGATGTGGTTTAGACGCTCGTGAGATCGGGACCTCGGTAAGGGGGCGGCCTTATGACACGATTTCCATGGACAATGGGTATTTTATGCCACAATGACTGGCGGCGATCGATCACTCGAGTTGGTGCGCTGTCTACTTAACTGTTCTATATAAATAGCTAATTGTTCAATTGTAGATTCATGACTCAAGATGGCACCATCATTGCTGATAGGATCTGTGTGAGGCGGCATGCTGAAAATGATTGGTGTACGAGTGGAAATTGAGCTGTCGATGTTTGCGGATCTGAAATAGAATGGCCTGTGTTGAGCTTCCCGCCGCTTCACCACTCCCAATGTGACGCACCTGCCGTCCATTGCTGGAATCCTTTACTGGCAGACGGATCGTACCGCCCCGGCGGTGGAAAGGCAAGACAACCGATGGCCATTAATTTCAAGATTTTCCAGCATAAAAACATCAATAGCGTCCACCTTACCCTCGACGGTGATTTCGACGGCACATCCGCCCTTGAGCTGGTCAATACCCTGAAATCCTATGGACCGGATGTGGAGCAGGTTTTTATCAACACCAACGGATTGAAATCGGTACATCCATTTGGCCAGGTCGTCCTCCATCGCAATCTTTCCGGTTTGTGTGGTCGCCGCAGGAACCTGGTGTTCATCGGCGACCATGGGCGGCGGTTGTCCAAGCCGTGGATCCATTAAATTTCAGGCAGTGCAGGCCGAACTTTAAAAATCCGTTCTTTGCGAATCTTAACCGTGCCGGGTTTGGCACCGCGTGGTTTGGTGACATGGCGGGCCAGGGTCCCGGAAACCGAGACGACGCCGCCACCCCGGGCTTTGCTGTGGAAGGCCGCAATGGCGGCGGCCTGGTGCAGGGTGTTCCGGTCCGGCGTCAGATTCCCGGCAGCCATCAGGACCACGTGACTGCCGGGCATGCCGCGCACATGGAACCACCAGTCGTTGGGACCGGCGACCTTAATGCTGAGGCGATCGTTGTCCGCATCTGTTTTTCCTGCCATCACCCGGTGGCCGCCGGGGAGTGAATACTCCCACACGCGCAGCGGGTCAGCCCGATATATGTCGTTTTCAGGTCTATCTGTCAACGGTTCCTCCTTTGTTCAATCCATCAGGGCCGCAGGCTATGCCCACGGAGTCGGAAATTGAGCCCTCCCCCTGGCCCCGGTAGGCTGGATCTCTGCTTTGCTCCAACGGACGGCGGGGGTTGCGCACGCAATCGCGGTTCACCGTATTTTCCTTGGGAATTGACATGGCGAATGGAGGCGGATAGATTGGGACAGGGTCAAATCCCGTGCAACCATCAATGTTCTTTTTACTGTCTGAGACCGGTATCTTACCATATGCTTGGTTTTAATTGCATCCTCAATCCATTTATTACCGTTCTGCTTGGCATCGGCCTGTTGGCAGGCGTCGGCCAGGTGGCTGCCGATGTGGTGATCCTCCGGTCGGGGGAGATGTTTCAGACCCCCAGCGCGTGGAAGGAAAACGGTACGGTCAACTACTACAAAGACGGCCGGGTGGTGAGGGTCGATGAGAAAGAGGTGGATCGGCTGATTCAAACATTGCCGCCGGTTGAAGACAAACCCGCTTCAGCGCAACAACCGGATGCAGATCATACCCCCCCGTCCGACATCCCTGCCGCCGACCAGTTGGTGACAGCACCTTCGCTGACCGGTGATGACTCAGGGTATCTTGGCTTGAAATGGGGGCAACCACTCTCACAGTTTGAAGGCCTGGCATTCGTGGGAACCGATCCGGCATACGGGGGTGTGCAGCAGTACTCCCAGGGGCGGCCGGAAACGCGTTTCGGCCGAGGGCGTGTGGACAATATCTTTTTCGGGTTCTGGCGGGGGGGGCTTTACACTATCCTCGTTGAGACCGGCAATTTTATGGATTTCATGGATCTGAAGGCGGAGGCCTTCCGGCGGTATGGTGAAGGGCAGCCGGTGGGTGACCAAGAAGAGAAATATCGCTGGGCGGGCAAGGGGTCCGACCGAATGCTTTCCTACGATGTTGACTCCGATACGGGTTATTTATGGATGCGTTCCCAGGTGCTGCACGAAAAGGTCCGGGCGAATTATCCGGATTCGTGAAAACCCTGTCGCCGCGCCAGGCGTTTCAGGCCTCGGCGTGGCGATCACTTGCTATGCACGGCGGTGAAACGTGATAGCCACTGCCAGAGGGATTGGATCAGGGCGCCTGTTGAGGCTTGAGCCGGCCGGCGATGTTCACCGGACCGGAAATCAGCCGTTGCCGAATCATGATCTGCTCGGTCTGCCGCCATGCCGTTATGTCGATATGGCCGATGGGGATGTCGGGGTCGGGTTGGATCATCGGACGGGTGGCCGCCAGTTGGCGACGCATGACCGTTTCCGACGTGTCCCGATCGTATTCGGCCACTGCACGAATAACCGCGTTCTCGTTGGCCGGTGCCATGGCCGCCTGCCATCCAGCCAACAGCGCCCGGGTGAATCGGCCGACCATTTGCGGATGGTGATCCATCATTTTTTTTGAGGTAACGACACTGTTGGCGACGAAGCGAACCCCGTGGTCGGACGGATCGAAAAAAGCTACCCGCTCGCCCCCTGCAGCCAGCCTGTCCGACAAAAAGACCCCCTGGGTGTTGCGGTAAACCGGCCAGATCGTCACCTGGTTTTGAAAAAAAGGCGTATAGTCGTATCGCACGCTGGCCAGGCGCACCTGATGTTCATCCATGCCGACGCTAGCCAGCAGGGCCCGCATAATGGTTTCGTCGTTGCCGCCATAGGTGATGCCCACCGTCCGGCCTGCCAGGTCCTGGACCTGCGACAGGGAAAAGTCGTCCGCCCGATAGATCCATTGGAGGGGGTTGACCTGAAACAACTGGGCCAGTACGACCACCGATGCCCCTTTGGCCAGCGCCCGGATCACCTGGTCCGCCGAGGCCACGCCGAAATGGGCATACCCCAGTTCCAGTTCCCGGACGGCATCCCGCTCCGGGCCCCCGGCTTTGACTGCCACTTCCAGTCCTTGCCTGGAAAATAAGCCCTGATCCAACGCAAACACGTCCCCGGCGGTGCTGGCATTGATCAGCCATTTCAGGCGATAGGCTACTTTTTCTTGCGCCAGGACCGGACCGGTTGCCATCAGGGTATGGCCGACGAGACACAGCATAATTAAAGCGGTAATGCGGATAAATGCCAGAAACGGACCCATGGAACGACCTCCTGTCGGCGTTGGAGAACTATCCGGCGGCCCAGGTTTTTTTCAGACTGGCACCCAGCAGCTCCAATATGCCCTGGTAAAGGGAGAGGGTAATGCCGATGATAAACAGGGCCACCAAAATTTTGGACAGATCGCTCTGGTATAGGGCGATGCGAATGCTGTAACCGATGCCGGCATTGGCTGCAATAAATTCGGCCACGATGGTACCTGCCATGGCCAAGGTGGCACTGCCGGAAATTACAGTGGTCAGCTTGTGCAAGTTTTCGAAGGCTCGGATTTTCACTTCGAGCTGCCATCGCAGCCGTCCCGTCACCCGATAAAAGTGTTCGATATCGACCACCGGCTCGCTCATGATGCCGATGACCGACAAGAGCAGCGGGAAATAGCAGATCATTGCGGCGATGAACAAGCGTGTCAGGAACCCATCCCCCAGCAGGATGAACAGGATCGGTGCGATGGCCACAATGGGGTAAGCCTGCACGTTGTAGGCGGCCACCTTGATGAAAGAACCGAACCAGGTGGCCCTGCGTCCGGCCACACCAACGACCAGGGCCATCAGAATGGACAGCACCTGGCCGATCACGGCTACGACAAAAGTATCCAGCACATCACCCATATAGCGGGAAAATTCCGCCTGTCCCGTGTGCCACACACCTGTGGGCCCCGGGATCACGTAATCCGAAAGATTCAGGACGAGTTTGATCCCGAACAGCAGGCCGATGCCCAACAGGTAGACGATGAAAAACTGGAAGACGCGTCTATGCAGCATGCATGATCTCCAGCATGGACCGCTCCAGTGCGGTTTTATCCAGGGGCCGGTCTTCACGGTGATCCTGCCCGCTGATGCGACGCGTTTGGGGCGATTGATGCGCCCCGCGAAAGACGATGATCTGGTCACAGAAACGGGCCACTTCGACAACATTGTGGGAAATGTAGAAAAAGACAGCCTCCGGGAAGATCGATTTTATCTTGTACAAGATGGTCTGCCGCGTGGGCTCATCGACATTGGCCAGGCTTTCATCCATGATGAGGATGCTGAAGTCCTGGAGAAGGTAACGCAGCAGGTTGACTCGGTTGCACTGCCCCATGGAGAGCTGGGAATAGCGCATTCCCATGAGTTTGGTCAGGCCGAAATGGTGTATGAATTCGTCTCTCAGCCGCTGACGGTTCGGTGGGGTGGTCTTCTCCAGGTGCCTGCCCACCGATGACCACCCGGGCAGCCGCTCTTGGTTGTACGTGTAGAGGCAACGCATCTTGCCGATTGCTTCCACTTGCCCCGAGAAGTTGTCGATGTCCCCGGAAATGATTTTGGCAAGGGTGGTTTTACCGACGCCGGATGGCCCGAAAAGGGCGTGAAAACCCGGTTTGTCGATGGTCACATCAAGGCCATCGAACAGCGGCGCCTCTGCACCCGGATATCGAAACGTGATGTCATGGCAGGCAATCATTTTCTCACACCAAAAGCATCCACCACCCCGCGGGTTCGACGTGCGGGATTTCTGCATCGCTCCGACCCCGATGAACGGTATTTTTACTTCACGCCAACAAACGGCGGGCAATGCGTTTGCTATCTCGGCGGACGGCCTTTTTATTTGACACAAACATATCTGTTCAATATCATTTAGCATTAGAATTTTCCAGTCATATCCTTAACATCGATGGGTAGATGAACGAACCCTCAATCCTCAAACGGCACTGGCCGGCTCTTGTTCTTTGTTTTACCACGGCGGCCGCCCTGACGGGGTGCCTGCTATTGATGGTCTATCTGTATCTGCCGAAGCTGGCCACCGACCGGCTTCCCGTGGCACAAATCCGGCGCCTGGGATTTGCGGATTTCATGGGGCGGATTTCCAGAATCGGCCTGTTCCAGACGGCGGCGGGGCCAGTGGTTTTCGGCCATGTTGACCAAGCGGCCCTTTCCATTGATTCCATCGTCATCGACTACACGCCAGGAGAATTACGTCGAAAGAAAATACGTCGCCTTCGTATCAGTGATGTGACGGTAAACGGTGCCCTGGGTCCAAACGGGCTTGCCTTTCCGGGGCTGGATCGCACCACACTGGCCAGACAGGCGCCGATCGACCAATCAGGCTCAGACGACGTGTCACCGCTCGCGGGCATAGTCGTGGAGCAAATCGAAATCCGCAGCGGGATGGTCAATCTCACCTGGCACAACGCGACCTATAAAATTCCTTTTGAAGCAGATTTGAAACCTGCCGGAACGGATGCTACCAAGCTGGATGTCCATCTGCGCCTTTACCCCCGCGACCAGCCGCTGACGCTGGTTGCTCAGGTGGACGTAGACGACCAACAGGCAAGGGTCAGTTTCGACGGGCCCGCCATTGCCATGGATCGTTTCGCCGACCTGATTCATTTGATAAACGGACTGGATGCCACCGGGCAAGTGACTGTTCAGACCGAGGCGGTGTTGACATGGTCCCCTTTGCGGATCTCCAATGCGAATGTCGACCTGTCCTGGAGCAGCGGTCGGCTGGCATACGCGTCAGCGATCATTGAACCGGAAAGAGACGGGACACCGGCTATCCTGTCAGCCGTGTCCGAAGATTTGCGAACCTGGCAAATCAAGGTACAGGGGGTGGCGCTTCGGGCGCCGGCACCTCTGGCCATGAACCGTCTGGCGGCAACCGTGAATCTCGGATTAGACGCAAGGGATGTGTCGGGTAAAGCTGAATTGACGCTCCTGCCCTGGTCCATCGAAGGCCCGAGGCCGGTTTCCATGAAAAACAGCGCATCTTTGCCAGTGACATTCGATGTCTCCCTAAAGGCTTCGGGTGAATGGGCAGGTGCCTTCAGTACGGGCGGCAATGACCCGATCACCCGATCGGATCCGCTGGATATCACCATTGCCGGAGCGAGCATCCTTGGCGGTGTACCCCGCTTCAGCCTGACAGTCAAGGGTGACGGGCAGGGAGGGAGCGCCGACTGGCAGTTTGACTTGAAGAAGATCCGGGCAACCGCTGACGGGGCTGTCATCAACCTACCGTCGGCTGACGCGAGGGGAGCACTGTATTTCAAGGATGAACCCGATGGCACGGCCTGGAACGGCCACGCCCGGGTCCGACTTGCCTCGCCGGTTTTCGATGCCCAAGAAATGGCCGGCCAGCTCGATGCCTTAACCCTGTCCGCCCGATTTCAAAAGCAAGGGCGTCATGCGTCGGTGGTCGATGCCCGGCTGCAATGTGCCAATGGCCGATTTCATCACCAAGACAGTGGGTTGCGCCTGTCAGGGGGTCGTCTGGATCTGCCTTTTCGTTCGGACCCCAAGGCAACGGACAGCCAAGGTACCTTTAGCGTTGCACAGGTCGATCATCGTAAAAGCAAGATAGGCGGCATCAAGGGTCGGATCACCCAGACCAAGGATTCCTATACCTTCACCGCCACCCATGACAGCAGCCTGTTTCCGGGGATGACCGCGGTCCTTGCCGGGAACGTTCACATCAACGACCACGGCTTGGGGGATGCAGATTTGTCATTTCAGATTCCGCCTTACGAGCTGCCGGCTGAAAGTGACCTGGGACGTTTCGTCCCGGCTGCAAAAGGGGTGGCGCTGTCCGGAACCATTTCTGCGCAAGGCCACGGGTCCCTGTCTTCTGGAGGTTTCCGCGGCGATATGGATCTTGGCATAAAGGGCGGGGAACTGCGGATGACAGACCCGAAAATCACCGTGGCGGGGATCGATGCCGACTTGCGTTTCCCTGAACTGCCGCGCATTCGCAGCGGCCCGGCCCAGCCGATCCGCTTTGCCCGGGCCGCCATGGGCGGCATCGTGGTGGACGGTGGCAGGTTCGATGTCCAGGTGGAATCGAAAAACACCCTGTTCGTCGAGAAAGGCCGCCTGAACTGGTGCGGCGGAAAAGTGGAGACCCAGGCGCTGAGAATCACGGCCGGCAAGCAGGACTACCAGGTGAGCCTTTACTGTCAGCGGTTGAACCTGTCCAGAATTCTCGAACAGCTGGGGACGGTCAACGCCAGAGGAGGCGGCACGGTAAACGGCAGGATTCCCATCGCATACAGCGATGGCCGCATTCGCTTCGATGATGGGTTCCTCTTTTCCACCCCCGGGGAGACCGGACAGATTCAGCTTACCGGCACCGAGATGCTCACCCGGGGAATTCCGTCCGGAACACCCCAGTTTGCCCAGGTGGAGCTGGCCCAGGAAGCCTTGAAGGACTATGCCTATTCGTGGGCCAAGCTTGGGTTGATCTCCGAAGGTGAAGATTTTCTCATGCGCCTCCAATTCGACGGCAAGCCGGTCAACCCCTTGCCGTTTGTTTACAAAAAAGAGATCGGCAGTTTCGTTCGCGTCGAGGCCGGTGCGCAGGGCTCCGTCTTCCAGGGTATCGGCCTCGACGTGAACCTGAGACTTCCACTCGACCAGCTTTTACAGTATAAGGATATGGTCAACATGCTCCAATAGCCAAGGAGGTCGGCTCCGTGACGTTGGACAAAACCATCGAGGAGAATGGTTATGCGTAGAAGGATTATTCTATTGCCGGCGGCAATCGTCTGGGCCGTGTGGGGCTTATCATCATGCGCCACCCGTCACGAAGTAGAGGTGAAGCCGGTTGAAATCAAACCCATTCACATCACCATTGACGTCAACGTCAAAGTGGACCGCGCCCTGGACGATTTCTTCGGAGACATTGACGAAACCGCCAAGGAAATTCAGACAACTGAATGATGCCGGCGCTAAGCGGTGGCCCGCTGGCCATGAAAGGACGATTCTAATGAACCAGAAACGATATGGGTGGTTTGTGGCAACGGTTGTTGCCGGTGTGTTTCTCTTTTCGGCATCCGCCTTTTGCGCTGACATTAAAGCACGAATGAAAGACCGGCTACCGAGAATTATCGAACTCAAGGCTGCCGGGATCGTTGGTGAGACCAATCAAGGGTTCCTCGCCTTCGTCGGCGGCAACCATTCGGAACAGGCGCTGATAGATGCTGAAAACCAGGACCGGCAGCTGGTATACGGCGCCATCGCCAAGCAGCAGGGAACGACCGCCGACGTGGTCGGCCGGCGCCGGGCGCTGCAGATCGCTGAAAATGCCAAGCCCGGGGAATGGCTCCAGGATGCCGGTGGCAAGTGGGTTCAGAAATAACCCGTCAGGTTCGCTTGAACCTTGAGTTGAGCGTCGCCGGAGACCGGCTGGAGGCCGCATGGATCGGTCCCTCGCCGGACGAAGCGCCCACCCTGGTATTTCTTCATGAAGGGCTGGGATGCGTGGCTTTGTGGCGGGATTTCCCAGCCCGACTGGCCGACATCACCGGATGCGGGGCATTGGTCTACAGCCGCTTGGGATACGGTGGTTCCGCCCCCTGCCCATTGCCGAGAAGGGTCGATTTCATGCACCATGAGGGATTGGTGGTGCTGCCCGAGGTGATTCGGCAAAGCGGGGTTCGCGATTACCTTCTCGTCGGCCACTCCGACGGGGGTTCCATCGCGTTGATCCACGCCGGCGGCAGTCCCTGTCCGGGCCTGAAGGGGATTGTCACACTGGCCGCCCACGTATTTTGCGAAAAACTCACCCGGCAATCCATTGAAGCCGCGCGGCAGCGCTACCTCAACGGGGATCTTAAAGCACGGTTGTCCCCTTATCATGGAGAAAACACCCACTGCGCATTCTGGGGTTGGAACGATGCATGGCTCCATCCGGATTTCGTGCAATGGCGGATCGATGCCTTCCTTCCGTCGATTCATGTACCGGTCCTGGCCATCCAGGGGGAAACGGATCCATACGGATCACTGGACCAGCTCGATGTCATCCAGGCAAAGACCGGTGACGGGGCAGCTGTCGAGGTGATTGCCGGCTGCGGTCACGCGCCGCACCTGGAAAAAACCGAGACCGTGTTGGCTGCCATCTCGGCGTTTCTGAAGCCTTTTATTTAGCGATCATTGCAGTGTTCATGCAGCATGGGGAGAGTGTGCATCGGAGTCCTCTCCACCTGGGTCCGGCCGGATGGCAAGGCATGAGCGTCGCATATAGAAGTTAGAGCCGGTTTTACGGGATGGCGGGAAGTCGCTCCAACACCTTGCCCTCATCATTGAGGACAAAAACGAGAAATCCGTTTTCAGCGGCATGGCGGGCAAGGTCTTCGTAGATGATGGCCTGTACTTCGTACTTCTTCTTTTTCTCCAGGTGCAGATGAAACATGGCCTGCTGAGCGGATTCTTTATCCAAAAAGGCCGGGATGAAAGAGATATCGTGTTCGCTGTCGGTTTGACCGACGATCTGTTCGCTGGGCCCGGCTTTCAGAATGGCCACATAGAGCCAGGTGGTTGCTTCGATGGTCATGTCACTTGCTCCTTAGAATCCCATGTCTTCGTTGATCAGAACGACCTTTACCCGGTGTTT
This sequence comes from Desulfosarcina sp., assembly GCF_041551955.1. Lineage (GTDB taxonomy): Bacteria > Desulfobacterota > Desulfobacteria > Desulfobacterales > Desulfosarcinaceae > Desulfosarcina. The sequence continues at coordinate 3,390 of NZ_JBFELV010000009.1, read as the reverse complement.
GGGGAAACTCTTTTCAGTAATTGTCCAGGTGTTGCAGATGCGATCGGGGCTGCTGCAATTTTCACAGCGGCCGGTTTTCCCGCAGGGATTCTTTTTGTCCAGTCGCACGACGTTGACCGGTGCCGCGTAGCCTTTGATGCGGACAATAGCAGCCTCACGATCCGTAACAATCTTGTTCCGGCCGATGAAAATGAGCACGTGGCGAGGTCCGAAGGTCAGGGCCGCAACCCGATTGCCGATCATATCCAGATTGACCAGTTGACCGCTTTCAGTGACGGCATTGGTGCCGGTGATGAACAGATCCACCAGCAGGGACTCCCGCCGTCGCTGCATGCTCTGCTCCGGTGAGAGACTTTTGTCGTAGGTGTCCAGCACTGTGTAGCGGGGATCATTTCTCAGCGCTTCGTAAAGCCGCGTGCCGACAAATGTCATGGATCCGCCCCATGAGAGGGTTTTCGGGGCAATGGCCGGGATAATCGTGTCGTAGGCCATCTTTTTGGCCAGGTCCTTGTTGTCGGCGATATAGACATCGAAGTTGTTGGCCTCCAGGGCTTTTTTTAGTTTTTGAAGCCGAAGCTCCCAGTAGTGGTGGATGGGGTTGTCCATGAAACGCTCCTTTTAGGCGGTCACCTGATGTTTTTCGGTCCGATCATGATGCCGGTTCTATCTTCCTAGTAAAACGATGTCAAGACGCACCGGGCCGCGGCGTTAAACCTTCATTATCCGGTGAATTGCCGCTGCATCCGATCCAGGTAGTCGTCCAGCTCCCCCATGGTCGAAAAGACCTGCTGGGACGGCAGGGCTTTGATGATGTCGAACACTTTTTGAATCTGGGGCTGCAGGTTCAGCAGGACCACCCTGCCGTTGTATGCCTTCATGGTCTTCTGGGCTTTGGCGATCACCCGCACGCCCATGCTTGAGATGTAGTCGAGCCTTTCCATGTCAAATACCAATGTGTGGGGCTTTTCCTGGAGCACCACATCCACCCGCTCCTCTAAAATGGGAAAGGTGCTGGTATCCAGCCTCCCAGAAGGCGAAAGCATATACACCCCGTCCATTTTCTGCTTCGATTTCACCAATAGATTCATCTGCTTCTCCTTGTCGGGCTATCGATATCGCTTTTCCATTCGTAAGATATTTTTTCCTCGCTCACGACGGTATTCCATCTGATCCATAAGATTTTTGGCCAGGGTAATTCCCATCCCCCCTTTGTCCCGCTCCTCAAGGGGCTTGTCGCGGCGGCCGATTTGAACATTCAAGGGGTTGAAGGGGATGCCTTCATCCTGCAACGTCAGGATCAGTGCGTCGCCTTCGACGACCAAGTGGAGGGTGATGTAGTGATCCAGGTCGTCACCGAACCCGTAAAAAACAATATTGGAGAATATCTCTTCCATGGCCAGGGTGATGTCATGAACCACCACCGGTGGGCATGAAACCGTATCGGCGATGTGGGTGATCGCATCGGTAATCCGGCTCATTTCACGGATGTCATTTCTCAGCACTATGGTTTTCTGAGCGTCACTTAATCGATTCGGAGAGAAATAGGTCAATGCCAGCAGCGTCATGTCGTCATCCAGCGGGCGGCCTCCGGTAAATTCGCGGATTTGGGACAAAATGGCCATGACCCTTTCTCTGGGCGCTACATCGGCAGTAAGGGCGACGGTGTTCATGAGGGATTCCTGGGTAAAGAGGTGGTTCTTGTCATTTTGTGCCTCGGTAACGCCGTCGGTAAAAAGAAGCAGGCCATCTTCGTGCCGCAGTTGCGCGGTGGCCTGCCGGTATTGAAATGCGTCGTCCAGGCCGATGGCCGGGCATTGTGCATCGCCAAGAAGCACCGTGTTTCCGCGTTGGCCGATAAACAGTTGAGGATTATGGCCGGCACACGTATAGGTAAGGTTGCCGGAATTCAAGTCCAGAACGCCCAGAAAAACCGTTACAAACGTGAGGGATGGATTGTTTCTGGCAATCTCCCGGTTGACATCGGCCAGAATGTATTCCGGTTCCACCAAAAGCCGCGCTGCGGCTTTGATCATGGTTTTGGTCATGGCCATGAACAGGGCTGCGGGAACTCCCTTGCCGGATACGTCACCGATGACGATACACAAGGAGTTGCGATCGATGAAAAAAAAGTCGTAAAAATCACCCCCCACCTCGCGGGCCGGTTCCAGGCTGGCGTAGATGTCGAACTCTTTTCTGTTGGGAACGGCCGGAAAATTCCCTGGCAACAGCTGCAGCTGGATCTCCCGTGCCACAGCCAGTTCACTTTCAATTTTCTCTTTTTCCGCGATGGTGGTTTTCAATGCTTCAGTGCGTAGTTTGACCTGTTTTCTGAGAAATACATTTCCTACAATGATCAAGCCCATGATGCCGGCGATGAAACCGAGCACCCACAAGGGGCGAAGCCACAAGGGAAGTGTCACTTTGCGGACCCCCTGGGTCCACAGGTCCAGTGATTGGTAGAAAACCGAATTGGGGTTTTCCTTCAGCTGCTTCAGATGGTGGTCCAGCGTGTCGATAATGGATGCGTTACGGCCCTTGGCCACGGCGAACCTCAGTTCTGTCGGCCTGAAACTGATGGGACTTTGTCGCACGTTGAACCGTTTCTCATAGTAAGCGCCGTAAAGCCGGGGAACGATGCCTGCCGACACGCTTTTCTCGTGGACCATGGACAACACCTTCCCATAACTGTCCACCATAACAAACCGGGGACGAATTTCGAATTTGTCCAGGATGGTTTCAAAGAATTGGAAATAGATGTCCGCCTCAACCGCGGCTACATCCTTTTCGTGGAAATCAAGGATATCCGAGAAGGCGGCATCCGAACTGATATAAAGCTGGCCCCAGTTCGCAGCGATGGTTTCCTCTCCGAAGGTGAATATCTCTTTCAACGGTGCAGACATGGCCATACCCGGCAATAGATCGATGGTGCCGGCTTCCAGGCGTTGGGTGCATTCGGCATAGGAACCCGGACGGTATTGGATATCCCACCCCTCTTTCCGTGCGATATGGGTGAGAATGTCTACAGCAATACCCTTGACCCGATTATCCGCATCTGTGAAGATCAGCGGTGTGTTGTCATGGAGGCCCACGATGACCCGCTGGTCAGACGCAGATACAGCCATCGCCGAAAACAAGAACAGGATGAAGAGTAGAGAAAAAGATCGGAGTCGTATTTCCACTGGGATCGTATTTTGTTTTTACGTCCAAAAAAACAGTATTGAGTCCATAATAAAAATGCCCGTGAATCTCGGGCAGGCGATTATACGCTTTTACATCTAAATGGGGATGCAGGTCAACCGAAGCATGGCTTTTAAGACCCTGTTCAAAGCCTATCGGCCGATAATTAGGCGGGGTGCCATCAGGGTCTCGAGTCGGACTCGCTGCTGTTCG